>JAGKXD010000190.1 GCA_021151525.1 Cellvibrionaceae bacterium
TCTTTAAAGAGAAAATTTATGAGCAACATTAAAGTTATCGAAGGCGATTTCGCGGCATCAAAAGGCAAGTACGCGTTGATTGTTAGCCGTTGGAATAGTTTCGTTGTAGAAAGTTTAAAAGAGGGCGCTTTGGATACTTTGCGTCGTCACGGTATTAAAGACGAAAACGTCACTATTTATTACGCACCGGGCGCATTTGAGTTCCCATTGGCGGCACAAAAAATTGCAGCCAAAAAAGAGTTCGATGCAATCATCGCATTAGGTGCTGTGATTCGCGGTGGTACACCACATTTTGATTATGTCGCTGGCGAGTGTGTTAAAGGTTTGGCGCAAGTATCTTTAAATGCTGGTATCCCAATTACTTTTGGTGTGTTGACTGTTGACTCAATCGAACAAGCTATTGAGCGCTCCGGCACCAAAGCAGGTAACAAAGGTGTTGAGGCTGCATCGACTGCTTTGGAAATGGTTTCACTGATCGGTAATATTTAAGAGCTTGGCACTTTCTAGATGTCAAATGTTGTAGGTTGGGTTGGTTGCGAGTTTAACAAGCAGCGTAACCTAACAAATAAATTGAAATAAGTTTTAAATGATTGCACAACGCAATCAATGTTCTTTATCAGGTAAATGTAATGACTTCTCAGAATCAAAAAGGCACTGCTCCAAAAGGTCAGACGGCCTCCACTCGCCGCATGGCTCGCCACTACGTTATGCAAGCGCTCTATCAATGGAAAATGGCTGGAGCCAGTATCAACGCAATTGAAGCGGAATTTCGTGTTGATAATGATATGAGCAATGTGGATTTGGAATATTTCCACGAAGTTTTGCATGGTGTGCCGGAGCACTTATCTGACATTGAAGCAGCTTTTGAGCCTTTTTTGGTTGAGCGCTCGCTGGTTGAATTAGATCCAGTAACTCAAGCGCTCTTGCGCATGTCTACCTACGAACTAAAATTCCGCATAGATGTTCCTTATAAAGTAGTTATCAACGAAGCCGTATCTCTTGCGAAAAAATTTGGCGCAGAGGATAGCCACAAATTTATTAATGGCGTGTTGGATAAAACAGCAGCCGTTATTCGTGAAGTTGAAGTAAAAGCTGATCGAGGAAACTAATCGCACTGTTTTTTTTGCGATCCACTATGCGTGAATTTGAGCTTATCAAAACATTTTTTCAGCATGAGCAAGCCGATCTTCTGCTTGAAGAAAAGGCGCAAGCCAGTGTGGTTTTGGGAATTGGTGATGATTGCGCGCTCCTGCAAGTTACCGCAAATAAGCAATTGGCCATTTCAGTGGATACGCTGGTGGCCGATGTGCATTTCCCTGCTGATGCCAAACCTGAAGACATTGCTGAGCGTGCGCTGAGAACTAACTTAAGTGATTTGGCCGCAATGGGCGCAGAGCCGCTGTGGTTTACGCTTGCACTCACCTTACCTAAAAACTCTGTGTATACGAGCGAAGAGTGGCTGCGTGGTTTTAGCCGCGGTTTGTTTCGCACTGCAAATCACTATGAAATTGTTTTGGTGGGCGGAGATACAACCTCTGGCCCCTTAAGTATTACCATCCAAGCTATGGGTGCGGTTGAATCGCAACAAGCCTTGCGGCGTGATGGTGCAAGTGTTGGCGATTTTGTATGCGTCACAAATTGTGTAGGCGATGGAGCAGCTGCTTTAGCGGTAATTCAAAATCGTTTGAAGCTAGATGTTGCGCACGAACATTATTTACGTGAGCGCTTTTATCGTCCGGTTCCTCGTTTGATTGAATCGAGTTTGCTGACAAACATTGCCAGCGCAGCACTCGATATTTCCGACGGTTTAGTTGCAGATTTAAATCATATTTGCGAAGCCAGCGATTTGGGGGCGGTGATCGATGTTGAGAATTTACCGCTTTCACCTGCTTTGTTGGCAACAAATGATTTACAACAGGCGCGCACTTGGGCGCTAAGTGGCGGCGACGACTACGAATTATGTTTTACCGTACCACCCGAAAAATTACCCGAATTAGCTATGTTGATTGCGCAGGAAAAAATCAAAGCGACAGTGATTGGTGAAATTGTTGCGGGTAGCGGTGTGCATTGCGAGTTAAATGGTGAAACTTTCGAACTTGCTGCGCAAGGCTATGAACACTTTTAAGATATTTGATGAATGACGAACCCAAGTTTTAAACAAATACTTACTAACCCTAATCATTTTTTTGCATTTGGTTTTGGCAGTGGTTTGGCTCCAAAAGCGCCTGGTACTTTTGGTACGCTCGCTGCAGTGCCCATCTACTGGCTGCTGCAAGATTTAGCGTGGCCCATTTATGGAACCTGGTTGCTTGTCACTTTTGCGCTGGGTATTTATTGGTGTGATCGCTCATCAAAACAATTAGGCGTACATGATCACGGCGGCATAGTGTGGGACGAGTTTGTCGGCTATTGGATCACCATGTTTCTCGCACCTAAAAATTGGTTGTGGATGCTAGTGGGGTTTGTACTCTTTCGATTTTTCGACATCATTAAACCATGGCCAATAAACTGGCTGGATCGTAAAGTGGATGGTGGTTTAGGCATTATGATTGATGATGTCTTGGCGGGTGTGTACGCGTTTTTCGTGTTGCAAACCTGCGTTTATTTTTATCCATATTAATATCAGGGCAGATAAATGAAATCTTTGGTCGCCATTCTGTTTTTTGTGTTGGCACCTATGTGTTTTGGTGTGGAAGTTGAGGCCAAAATGCTTGCGCAGGGTAGTGCAGTTTTAATGATTGACGGTGCGCAGCGAATGTTACGCGAAGGCAATAGAAGCCCAGAAGGTGTGTTGTTGGTGTCTGCCGATGGCAAACAAGCGGTAATTGAAATAGATGGTAAGCGAAAAACAATTTCTTTGTCGCGGGATATTGTGAATCACTTTAAAGCAGTCAGCAAAACTGAAATTCGAATCGCGAGTAGTGATGGTGGGCACTATCATACCAAGGGTTTAATCAACGGAACTCCAGTAGATTTTATGGTGGACACGGGCGCAACCTATGTTTCTATTGGGGCTCAACAGGCTGAGAGTCTAGGAATTGATTATCGCGGCGGTATCCCAATGATCATGAGTACAGCGAATGGTAATGCAAAGGCATTTCAGGTGATATTGAATGAAGTTTCTGTTGGGAATATTGTTGTTCACCAAGTTGTAGCTGTAGTGCATGTGGGAAATTTCGCCAACGAAAATTTGTTAGGCAACAGTTACTTGAGCAAAGTAAATTTAAAAATTGATCAAGGTGTTTTGGTTTTAAGCGAAAAATAATTAATTGTTTTTCATTAACTTGAGGTCATTCAGTGACAATTCGTTTTATAGAATCTTGCAAACTACCAACACCATTTGGCATGTTTGTGATGCACGGTTTTGAAGATGACAAAACCGAAAAGGAGCACGTGGTACTCACTATGGGTGACATCACTGGCTGCGAGCCCTTACTTGCTCGCATTCATTCTGAATGTTTAACTGGCGATGCTTTGTTTAGTTTGCGTTGCGATTGTGGTCCGCAATTGCAAGCGGCTATGCACAAAATTGGCGTCGTCGGGCGAGGTGTTATTTTCTATTTGCGTCAAGAAGGGCGCGGCATAGGTTTGATCAATAAAATTCGCGCTTACTCATTGCAGGATTGCGGTGCGGATACAGTAGAAGCCAATGAGCAATTAGGTTTCGGTGCAGATATGCGTGATTACAGCATTTTGAAGCCCATGCTCGAACATTTAAATATTAAATCGCTTAAGCTGCTAACCAATAATCCCCGCAAAGTAAAAGCATTGCAAGATATGGGTATTAATGTGGTTGAACGCATGCCGCATCAAACTGGTCGCAATCCACATAATGCAAAATATTTGGAAACAAAAGCGGGCAAGCTCGGGCATTTGTTTAACGAGAGCGATGAAGAAAAATAATTCGCTTTTCAATATTAGTTAAGAAGGGAGTCGTCATCCTCGCGTAGCGGGGATCCAGTCGTTAGAAATTTATTAAAACATCAAAACCTGGATCCCCGCTGCGCGAGGATGACGATTCCCAAAATGAATTGAAATGTGCGTGCTGTTGAGTTTGCCCGCTGAAAACTATTAATTGATTTAAAAATGAGAGTTCTATGACAACACGTATTGCAATTGCCGGTGCTGC
>JAGKXD010000191.1 GCA_021151525.1 Cellvibrionaceae bacterium
TCAGAAAACGATTTCATTTTTTGAAATCGTTTTCAAAATTTTTAATGACTAAAAAAAATCGTACGGGGGCGGGGAAAATCTAATTGAGAAATGAAAATATAGGCCCTTTGCTGAAAACGTTTTCAGGGAAATTAAAGCAGCCAGACTACAATAAAAACTGAGCATAAATTTTTGTTAAAAACCAATTGCGATTACATTAAAAAACATCATTTCACCAAACAGATTTTTTCCTAAAGAAAAATAGATGCAACCACAAAACACACAAGCCTTGATCAAACAACATGATAGGTTATTGTGCCGACAACATGATTCAAGGATACTTACAGACCTGTAATAGGTAGGGCAACCTAGGACTAAAATAACAATCGACTATATCTCTTGCAGCCCCCTAATTTTGCGAGCCACCAAGAAATAAATTATGACTACCAAGCCATCGCTCAGCTTTTGGCAAATCTGGAACCTATGTTTCGGGTTTATCGGAATACAATTTGGTTTTGCACTGCAGAACGCCAATGTCAGCCGCATTTTTCAAATTCTCGGCGCACCTATAGATAACATTCCCATTCTCTGGGTTGCTGCGCCTATTACCGGCTTATTGGTACAACCAATTATTGGTTACTGGAGCGATAAAACTTGGCACAAATTTGGTCGCCGCCGTCCATTTTTATTAGCGGGGGCAATACTCGCATCGCTAGCGCTATTTGTAATTCCCAACTCTTCTGCACTGTGGATTGCGGCGGGCATGCTGTGGATTATGGATGCATCATTCAATATAGCGCTTGGCCCTTCGCTTGCACTGGTGGGAGATATGCTCCCCCAAAAGCAGCGAGCTTCTGGCTTTGCCATGCAGAGTTTTTTTATTGGAATAAGTGCGGTAGTTGCATCTGCCTTACCGTGGATACTGAGCCACTGGTTTGGCTTGAGCAATACAGCTCCTGAAGGCCTAGTGCCGCCTTCGGTCAAGTATGCGTTTTACCTTGGCGGTTTAATATTGCTATTGAGCGTGTGTTGGACCGTGTACCAAACCCGCGAGTATTCGCCACAAGAGCTGGAACAATTTGGTCAGCAAAAAGATCAGCAGCACATTGAACACCCACCCTGTACGGCTAATTTTTTTCGCACCGGTAGTTATTTTGTGGTGCCAGGGCTTGCGGCATCATTATTAATTCCCTTACTCCAACTCAGCCCGCAACTTTATATTTTAAGCGTGGGAACTGTGATCTTTGGGTTTTCACAAATTGCTGCGGGAATTTTGCGCAAACACAATAAAATCGACAATGCGTTTTACCAGGTCACGCAAGACTTATTGAATATGCCGGAAACCATGAAGCAACTTGCTGTAGTGCAATTTTTATCATGGTTTGCACTTTTTTCATTATGGATTTACGGCACATCAGCAGTAACTAGTTTTCATTTTCACACCACAGATACAACGTCAGCCGCTTACAACCAAGGCGCCGATTGGGTAGGCGTTTTGTTTGCAACTTACAATGCTTGCGCGGCCATTGCCGCGATTTTTATTCCCTTGATGATACGCATAACCAACCGCAAAATTACTCACTTTATTAATTTGTGCTTGGGGGCAGGAAGCCTAATGTCATTTGCTTTAATCAAAGATCCTGATTGGCTACTCGCACCCATGTTGACACTGGGCTTTGCCTGGGCATCTATTTTATCTCTACCTTATGCCATGCTATCCAATTCTGTTCCCAGCCACAAAATGGGAATCTACGCGGGAATCTTTAATTTTTTTATCGTGATTCCGCAAATTCTTGCCGCGAGCATTTTATCGATTGTCGTACACCATGTTTTTGAAACACATACAATATATGCATTGGCAAGCGGTGGAGGATTTATGCTGTTAGCAGCCATTGCAACTTTATTCGTAAAAGAACATTCAGCAGAATGAATTATAAAGCCCCATAAAAATGGGGCTTTATATTATTGGGCAGAGGTTAGGGCTTTAATAATATCGGGATAGATTTGGTTACCAGTATTTCGATCAAATACTGCCATAGTGCCATTACCTTTAGCGCCGTTATCCCAATAAATCGGTACCATTTGGTGCGCCCTAGCTGATTTAGAAATGTATTGATTCCAATTAACTCTGTAGTTTTCATTATCAGGAATATTAGTACGTGCCATAACACCAAACTCGCCGAGAATTACGCCAACACCTTTATCCACAAAATGTGTTTTCATTTTTTGAAATTGGGCATCCACAAAATCTTCATTAGCCCATGCCTCCACTTTGCTGGCATCTGCTGCATTTTTTCCCCATTGCGTAATATTGCTTTTTGCATTGAGCGTAAAATTATAAGGGTCGTAATAATGCACTTCCATCATCAATTTATTGTTAACCTTGTCAGCAGGAATTTTGGCAAAACTCAGTGTATGCCCGATATTGGTATTGAAGCCCTGCACAACCAAATAACGATTTAGATTTTTCCCACCTGTTGCACGAACGGTATCGACAAAGGTTTGGTTAAAACTATTTTGCACTGCAACATATTCCGCTGTCGGCGTTCCGTAATCACCCTCCACCATAATTTCGTTAGTGCCCGCAAGCAGCAGACGCTCATCGTAATGTTGAAAGTGCGTGGCGATTTGTGCCCACATAATATTCAAACGTTTATTGACGTAAGCCTGCTTTGCGTAAGTCGGTTGCATCCAACCGCCATCCCAATGCATGTTGAGCACTACATACATGTCTGCATTGAGCGCGTAATTAACAACCTCCTCTACACGGGAAATCCAAGCAGCCTTAATAACAAAATTATTCGCATCTGAAAATTGACTCCAAGCCACAGGAATGCGAATAGTGTTAAAACCTGCAGCCTTCACGGAATTAATCAACTGCTGGGTAACACGCGGATTTCCCCACGCAGTTTCGCCACCTATCGCATCAAGACTATTCCCTAAATTCCAGCCAGTGCCCATAGCGCGGGTTAATTCAACAGCCGTTAAACCACTAGCAGCTATAACTTGTGCAGAGTCTTTGGAGAGGCTTTGAGTGGATACATTTGCAGGAGCCTTAGCCGCTGCCACCGAAGGTTTGGTGGCACCGCCGCAAGCGCTCATGGCAACCACCAAGGATATTGCAGAAAATAGACCGATCAGCTTCATTGTTTTGCCTGTGATTTTTATTTTATAGGAAAACTATTATCGTCTATTTTCTAGAGGGTTATACAAACCAAACAAATATTTACCATCCGTCAATTATTAGCTATTCACCAAATAATAAGAACAAAAAAAGGGCAGCCGTGGCCACCCTCTTTTAGTAATCAATTTAGCGAGCTATTTTTGTTGATGCGCTTTCACATACTTCATTTCATTGAGGAAGGTATCAACCCAATAAATATCTTTGTTGGCCGCAAGATATTTCACCAATTCTTCGTGCGCCTCTGTCGAGGTTGTCAAATGGTCACCACCTACGCCGTGAAAGGTAAAGTTAGCCATAGTGCCTTTCGCAGCGGCTTGCTTAACCACATCAATCAACTGTTGGCCAGTAACACCTGAAGGAAAATTAACGCCTACATCGTAGGGATCAAATTTATTCATATCCTCAGCAATGCCACCGCCTTCTAATTTAATGGCCACAAATTCAGATTTAATCGCATCAATATAATTTTGACCGCCTGCATTTTTATCGATACAAGGCGCGGTAAATGTGCGCTCACGCTTGCCATCAATTGCATAGAGCATTGTGTTAGCCATAATCACTTGATCTTTCATTTGCGCCACAGTCATTTTATCGAGATCGCGACCCGGCTCCACCCAATCACGGCCGGGCTGTGATTTTGAGCATTGGTGAAACAAGGTATGGTTCGCTAATTCATGGCCTTTTTTAGCCGCTGCGCGCCATTCAGGTAAACGCTGATCAATTACAGGACTGGATAATTGCAAATAAAATGTGCCCTTTAAACCGTATTTATTTAGCGTAGGAATTGCGTAATCCAACTGCGAATTTAACGCATCATCGTATGACAAACTCACCGCCGCTTTTTGGCCTTTTGGCCATTTAAAAGCCTGTGTAGTATCAGCGGCAAAAGCACTAGATACTGATACAGCACCAGCCACAAAAAAACTTAATAGTGTATATCTC
>JAGKXD010000192.1 GCA_021151525.1 Cellvibrionaceae bacterium
CCCATATAGATATATGAATGCACCTCTCGTCTTTTTGCGCCAAAACAGACTAACTCGAAGTAACAAAACGTAACAAAAATAAAAAAGTGTTACATATAATCGCTTCGCAACTTCGTTCCCTCTTCACTTATTTTTTTAACCTATTTAGGACCAAGGTATCCATTATGTTGAAATCTGTAATTGCAGTATCACTTATTAGCCTGTCGTCATTAGCAAACGTTGCGAGCGCTTACTCGCTTGTGTCTTACAGATCAGTTGCTGGTACTGTCACCGATGTTAACCACACAGAACAAACACTCACCATTAAAAATAACGTGGGTGCTAGCGAAACTTTCGCAATCGCCAAGAATGCAAAAGTCTCATCTATTGGCGGAAAGGCATTGGGCACTAGCGACATTAAAGTTGGGAGCCTTGTAACCATGAAAGCATCACATAGTGAGCCGATTGATAAAGAAATTAAAGGCGAAGTAATTTCAGTAAACCCATCAAGCTCCACCATCAAAATTCTTCAAGCAGACACTCAGAATATTGTTAACCTAAAATTTGACGGTGATGTTGTTGTCTCAGGCCAAGGCGTTAAATCATTACAAAACGTTCGCCAAGGCCATGAATTAATTGTTCGTTATCAGGCCAACTAAACCGCCATACTTAACAATGTTGATTTGATAGCACGCACAAGCCCTCGAATAGAGGGTTTGTTTTTCATCAACACCATGTGTCGCTCTTATGCACTTGTTCATTGCAGTAGGGAAAGCAATTGTTTGCGCGCTGCAGTGTACTCCCACCACGGACGTGCGGGATCACCGTGCATAAAACCAACAACTGACATAAATACATCCAGCACACAAGGGTCATGTTTGACGCTAGTTACATGACACAAATCATTGTAAAGCTGTAACGCATCGCGCTTAATTAAATCCTCAGGTGTATGTACGCCTAACAACTGCAAATCCGCAGCCATAGCTTTACCTATATTCGGTAAGTCAGTCAGCTTATTCAGTTTATTGCGATCTACTTTGCTGGGATTCATATATAAGCTCTGCAATAGTACGCGATCAATAACAACAGGTTAACTTTCTTTGCTATGCCCCAATTTACCAAAATGGGTATAGCGAAAACCTCTTGAGTATTTCAAACCAAAACCTAAAGCGCGATCAAACCCTATATGCGCAATCCACACAATTGCGAGTTGGTTAGCGCTGGAAGAAGAAACGAAAAAGCCGTAGGCAAATAACATAAGTGGCAACACATAGGAATGCATAATGTTATAGGCAATAGCCCCAACACGCGGGCTATGAAAATACGCGAAAAGCGATAAGTCAGGAACAAGAAAAACCAAAATAAAAAAGCCCCATTGGAAGCCCATAAATTCGTAAGCCATAAGTGCAAACGCAAAAATGGCAACGCCTTCCAAACGCAAAAACCAGCGTAGGCCACCGGTAACAAAACCTTGTTCGACATTTTTCATGAGAATTTCCTGCTTACTATTTTTGTTGTAACGCCAATTTACGTTTCGTTAAAGCCGTAGCTTCGTGTTCGAGCGGATTTTCTGGCCATGGGTGACGCGGATATTTACCGCGCATTTCTTTGCGAACTTCTGGATAGGCTTGCTGCCAAAATGTTTGAAGGTTCATGGTAATAGCAAGCGGGCTACCATTGGGCGATAACAAATGAATTTTTAAGGGCAAGCTACCGCCCGCCAATTGAAGCTGCTCGCAGCCAAAAAATTCCTGCAACTTAGCGGATACCTGAGGAATTCCTTCTGCCGAAAATTCTACAACAACATGGCGACCGCTCGGTAGCTCAATTTTTTCAGGCAAAGCCTGCGCAATTGCTTGGCAGTTTTCATATCCTAAATAAAATTCCAAGGCATTTATCCATGGCAAGTGATCGAGCTTCGTTTGCGCAGTTAAAAAAGGCAAGAGCCAGTTTTCCAATGCAGCGATTAACGCATCATCCTCTAGCGCCGGCAACTCAAACAACGATTGTGCTTGGATAAAACGCGCACGCTGCAATAGCCGTTCTGCATTTGCACTCCAATGTAAATTCAGCAGGCCTTTTTCGGCGATTTTTTCTCGTATCAACGACAATAAAAGCTTGGGGATTGTTTGCGTATCAACAACGGCAAAATCTTCCGCAATAACAACGCCACCCATTTGCCACTGTTTGTGAACTTGCCATTTTTCATTTTTGTAAACAAGTTGGCTTTGTTCTTGGCTTAACGCACGTTGTTCTTGTGCGGATAACTCTAGCGATAAACCTATTCCAGTATGCCCCTTTGGCTTGGGATTAATCATGGGAAAAAGCGCCCACTGGGATTTAAGTGTAGATTGCGGATCAACACTAATACCAGAGTTCAATCTATAGCGGCCAGAATTTTGTTGATAGCCGATTCGATCGCTAAACGCCTGCGCCAATTTTTGGACATTGATCTCGCCCTGAGATTCAACCTTCAGTTGTAGTTTTTGTAACCAGCGCTTTTGTTGCTGCTGCCACTGGCGATTGAGCTGTAATTCTTGTGCCGCAGATTGTAGCAAATCACCCATATCTGTTTCGCAGGGAAAATCAAAATGCAGTGCTAATGCCAAGAGTATTCCAGATTCGGTAATCGCTTTTTCCTGCGCTAATAAAAATGCAGCAACACGTGGGTGTGTACCCAATGCACTCACCTGTTCTCCCGCAGGAGTAATTTTATATTCCGCATCCAACAAATTCATTTGCCGCAATTGTTGCTGTGCAAAATCCAAGGCCAATTTATTAGGCGATTCCAACCACGGCAGCGAAAGCGCGGGGCTACCCCAATGAGCAAGACGCAATGCAAGAGGCAAATAGTCCGTCGCGCGAATTTCCGGCAAATCGGCAGCCGCAAGTGGTTGGTCTTGCGACCACAAACGAATGCAATGCCCCGCTTGCACACGCCCTGCACGGCCACGGCGCTGATCTGCGCTCGCCTGACTAATACGTGATAAACGTAAACGCGTTAAGCCTGTGCGCTGTTCGTAATCGGGCCTGCGTACTAAACCGCTATCAATAACTAATGTTACATCGGCAATGGTTAAAGATGTTTCCGCAATATTTGTGGCAAGAATAATGCGCGAACCTGACGCGGGATTTAATGCGCGCTTTTGTTCAACAGCAGGTACACGACTGTGTAAACGAAACACCGCTTGGTGAGGGTAGCGCCCTTGAATTGCTTGCGCACATTTTTCAATTTCACTCCAACCCGCCAAAAAAACCAGGGTCGTAGAGGTTTGCCATTTCGGATGAAACGCCAAAGCACGCAACACATGATCTTCAATGCGTTCAGGGTAAGGCGTGTTAGTTTTGGACGGCAAAAAATCAGTTGTTACAGGGAAACAGCGGCCTGGAGCAAATAAACGCTGCGTTATTTGTTGCTGTAATTGTGGATCAGGCGTGGCACTCATTAAAATAATTTGCAAATCGTCACGCAAAATTTTTACTTCTTGCAGCCATGCCCAAACTGTATCTTGATTGACTGAGCGCTCGTGAATTTCATCGAGCATTACACACGCAACATTTTCCAAGATTGGGTCTTGCAATAAATGTTGCAACAAAATACCTGGTGTCATTACCAATAACTGCGTGCTTTCGTTTATGCAATTATCATAAGGAACTTGATAACCAACCGTTTTACCTAAATCATCACCCACCAAATCAGCCAAACGCTGAGCGAGTGATTGCACCGCCAATACACGCGGCTGCACAAGAATAATTTTTTGCCCATCTGCAAGTTGATGCAATACCCACAACGGAGCCAAAGTTGATTTACCTGCACCCGGCTCTGCTTCCAGAAGCAAAGTTCCCTGTTTAATTGCGCGAAAGAAATCATCACGCAATTCAGTTAAGGGATATTGCGGCAAGTTCGTTAAAAATTGTGCAGATGTTACGTCTTGATTCACTCAGTTTTGTCTCATTAATAAAAGCATTGCTCAACACAAAAAAATATCCAGCTTAAATAGAAAATCGTCATCCTCGCGCAGCGGGGTTCCAGCTCTTGTTGTTATACGTGAAAAAAGCAACTGCAAAAACTGGATCCCCGCTACGCGAGGATGACGACTCCCATAT
>JAGKXD010000193.1 GCA_021151525.1 Cellvibrionaceae bacterium
TTTTTTACCTGTAAAATAAATAATTCATACAAATTGTTTGCGCAAACAAATACAGCTTTTGACGCCAAAAACACAAAAAACCCAGCAATATCAACAGCTTCTCCACCCAACAAATTTTAGACTGAGGCTTGACAAAAGACTCGCCAATTGCAAATATAAAAATATAAATATGATATATATGCATATTTACAAATAAAAACAATGGCATTATTCAAGAGAGGAATTAGACAGCATGAATTACAAAATCCCCACAACTTACATATCCAAAGCAAGCCTGTTATTTGCGCTCGGCATGAGCGGCATGGCAGTACAGGCTGCCGATGCACCCGCTCCGGCGGCAGAAGAATCTGAAGAAATCGTGATCACCGGCATGCGTGCCGCGTTGGAAAAAGCGATTGAAGTAAAACAGAGCAATGACCACGTGATGGAAGCTCTGTCGATGGACGACATCAACGCAACACCCGCAGTAACCATCGCAGAAGCTTTGGTTCGCTTGCCTGGGGTAAACGGCTCACGTGACCGCGGCAACGAAAGCCAGGCGGCAATCCGTGGCCTTGGCCCACGTATGGTATTCGGCACCGTTAACGGCCGCGAAGTAGCGAGCCCTGAACCCGGCCGCGCTATTCGCTATGAGCAATACCCATCTGAATTGGTATCTGCCGCTGAAGTTTACAAAACCCAATCTGCAGATTTGATTGAAGGCGGTATCGCGGGCTCAATCAATTTGAAAACAATTTCTCCACTTTCGTATAACGGCCCAGAAGCAACCATTCGCGCTGGAGTTCAAGAAAACGAAGGCGGTAAAGACATTCCTGATTACAACCCACTCGGTAACCGCTACAGCGCTGCTCTGGTTGAAAAGTTGAGCGACGAATTTGCGGTTGCAATTGGCGTATCCAAGCAAAAGCAAAAAAATGCTTACGGTTCACTGCAAGGCTGGGGTTTCAGCAGCGGTGATTGGAATCTGGATGGAAAAGGTTCAGTGGGTAGCACGCCATGGGGTGTTGCTGCAGAAGTGAAAAAACTTGAGCAAGATCGCGAAGGTGTAATGACCGTAATGGAGTGGGCACCTAGCGACACGCTCAACATTAAATACGATTTCCTCTACACCAGTTTTGCAATGAACGAACAGCAAAACCAAACATGGGGCCAAGACATTGGCCTTAACCCAGGCCCATGGGGCGGCTGGGGTATTGAAGACACCAACAAAGATGGCAAACCAGATAATTTGCTGAGCAACGTAGTACTGGTTAACAAGCAAGCTGTTGCTGCAACCCTCAACGGCTGGGAAGGTCAAGTTCGCCACGTTATTGCAGGCTACACGCAAGAAAACAGCGGTATCACTCAAGGTTTGAAATTCAGCTACACCGGTATCGACAATTGGAAAATTGATGCAGATATTTCTTCATCAACAGCAAAACGCAACAACTACTGGAACGCGATTTATCTCGATCAATACGCAGAAACTTGGAGCTACGATTTACGCGGCACTCCATCTATTACAGCACCAGCTGGTTCACCTTTGTTGACTCCAGAGAAAGCATCTTACAACTGGATTTCCAACGTGAACGAAGGCTCAACGCTGGATGACGATTTGTTAAGTGCGCAGTTCGATTTCAAACGCGATTTAGATGCGGGCGATTTGCGTAGTGTAAGTTTTGGTTTCCGCGCAGCTGATCGCGAAAAAGAAGTTATCTGGACTGATTTCACCATGAACAGAACCGATGCTGCGGATAACGGCACTGCCGTTAAATTCCCAACAGGATTCTTAAGCTCTTACACTCTGGGCGCGTTCAACACTATTCCGTTCTTAAATGCTCCGTCTTACAAAGAAACTGCACAATTAATTTACGGTGGCGTCAATTACAACTCTGCAAAAGTTAACGAGAGCCGTTACTGGAAAGTGGATGAGAAAAACAATGCCGGTTATGTGAAGTTTGATTTTGAAGGTGAATTATTTGGTTTGGACTACAACGCCAACGCCGGCGTTCGCCAAGTTAAAATCGACACCGAAAGCTATGCATTAAATGGTGAACACGTCGATGCCAGCTTCTCAAAAGCATTGCCAAGTGCAGGTTTGAATTTAAGTTTGGATGATCAACAAAAATTGCGTTTTGGAATTTCTCGCGCAATTTCTCGCCCACCATTGGATGAGTTGCGTGCAGGCCAATACATCAGCGCAATTAGCACTGGTAGTTCAGGCGGCGCGGGTAACCCATTGTTGAAACCATTTACGTCTGATCAATTCGACGTTTCTTACGAATGGTATTTCGCTCCAGAAGCATTGGCTGCATTAAGCGTTTACTACAAAGATATTAACAACTACATCGGCAACGCAACTGTAGGAACTTTCAGTAGCCAACAAGGTACTTTCAGTATTTACGGCCCCATCAACGGCAAAGGTGGTTATGTACGCGGTGCAGAAGCAACCTTCCAAATGCCATTTAAATTTTTGCCCGTTGAAGGTTTTGGTATTTACTCCAACTACGCATTTGCTGAATCCAACATTCACGAATTTGCGCCAAGCGATAATCCATTACCCATGGCTGGTTTGGCACGCGATACAGCAACACTCGATTTGTGGTACAGCCACTACGGTGTGGATGCACGTATAGGTTGGAAATATCACTCGGCTTACACCAGTGCATTCACGTGGGATAGCTATGATTTGACCACTATGGATTCTGAACTAAGCTTGGGCTTAAGCCTCGCATATGATATCAACGAACATTGGAACGTACGCTTCCAAGCCTACAACTTAACTAACGAGCCAATGCGTTTGTCGCAAAACAATCAGCCAGCAAACCTGAAGCGTTTTGACGATTATGGTCGCAGCTACTTGTTAGACTTCACGTGGAAAATGTAAAACTTTATTGTTAGATATAAAGCAGTTCCTCTCGCGGCTACTTAGGTAGCCGCTGTTTTTTTGGAGCTTTTACTTTTCAGCTATATAAAAATATTTTTTATGCAGGAGTCCACATGAAGACGCAATTCACAATTGCATTAATGGCGCTGACTGGATTCATTACACTTAGCGCTCACGCACAAACCACCAATAAGCCTACCCCATTTTTTACCGGCGCTGATTTATCTTACGTAAATGAAATGGAAGATTGCGGCGGCACCTATTCCGATCGCGGCAAGAAAAAAGATCCCTTCGAAATTGTTGCAAGTTATGGCACAGATATAGTTCGCGTGCGCCTATGGCACAACGCAACTTGGACAAAATATTCCAACCTTGAAGACGTAGCAAAAACCATTAAACGCGCAAAAGAACATAAAATGCGCGTGCTTTTGGATTTTCATTATTCCGACACTTGGACAGATCCACAGCGTCAGGAAATTCCCGCTGCATGGAAAGATATTGCCACCACACCCGAACTCGCCAAAGCGCTTTACGATTACACGCAAGATACCCTGCAAAAATTGGAAGCTCAGGGGTTAACACCCAACATGGTACAAGTGGGCAATGAAACCAACGTAGAAATTATGCAACCCAAAGATAAAACCACAGGCGAGCATATGAACTGGGAACGCAATGCGGCATTGCTTAACAGCGGCATAAAAGCGGTGCGCGATTTCAGCGAAAAAAATCAAAAGAAAATTGCCATAGTTTTACACATCGCCCAACCCGAAAATGGTTTGTGGTGGTTTCCTGAAGCAGCAAAACACGGCATCACAGATTTTGATGTGATTGGCCTCTCCTACTATCCACAATGGTCGAAATACAAAGTCACCGCTGTCGATGGCAGCCCCGGTATTGGTGAAGCGGTTAGTGAACTTACCAAAACGCAAGGCAAGCCGGTAATGGTGGTTGAAACGGGTTATCCCTGGACTATGGAAAATTTCGACAAAGCCGACAACGTTATGTGGAAAGATGCTGTGCTCCCACAATTTCCCGCAACACCTAATGGTCAATTAGATTATTTACTCGCCCTCAGCAAAAGCCTGCGCGCCGCTGGCGGCATAGGTTTAATTTATTGGGAACCAGCGTGGATTACCACTAAATGCAAAACCCAATGGGGCACAGGTTCGCATTGGGAGAATGGCGCATTCTTTGATGCAAGTAGACGCAACACTAC
>JAGKXD010000082.1 GCA_021151525.1 Cellvibrionaceae bacterium
TAGGGTGGGGTGGTTGTCACCACAATAAATCCGCTAAACCCTTAACAGGGTGTGGGAATTTGTCGCTCCAGCGAGTACAATCGCGCGCCCAACTGCCTCGCGTCCTGCAATGGACAAATTACGATGGCCAGTGACCCAGATTTCTATTAGCGGAGCATCCTATGTCTAGCATCAAAAAAGTAGTCCTCGCCTATTCTGGCGGCTTGGATACTTCAGTTATCGTTAAGTGGTTACAAGAAAACTACAACTGTGAGGTGATTACTTTCACCGCAGACATTGGCCAAGGCGAAGAAGTAGAACCAGCTCGCGCTAAAGCCGAAGCTTTGGGCGTAAAACAAATTTACATTGACGATTTGCGTGAAGAATTTGTTCGCGATTTCGTATTCCCCATGTTCCGTGCGAACACCATTTATGAAGGTGAGTACCTGCTGGGTACCTCAATCGCGCGCCCTTTGATTGCCAAGCGTTTGATTGAAATCGCCAATGAAGTAGGTGCAGATGCCATCTCTCACGGCGCTACTGGTAAGGGCAACGACCAAGTGCGTTTCGAGTTGGGCGCTTATGCTTTGAAACCAGGTATCAAAGTAATTGCTCCTTGGCGTGAATGGGATTTGACTTCTCGCGAAACTCTCATGGCTTACTGTGACCAACACAATATTCCAGTGGATTACTCCAAGAAGAAAAAGTCTCCTTACTCTATGGATGCCAACCTCTTGCACATTTCTTATGAAGGCAAGGTGTTGGAAAACCCATGGACTGAAGCTGAAGAAGATATGTGGCGCTGGACCGTTGCTCCTGAAGCCGCTCCAGATGTGGCGACTTACCTTGAACTGACTTATGAGAAAGGCGATATCGTTGCTATTAATGGCGAGAAGATGTCTCCTGCTAGCGTATTAACCTACTTGAATAAAGTGGGCGGTGAGAATGGCGTTGGCCGTTTGGATATCGTCGAAAACCGCTATGTAGGCATGAAGTCGCGCGGTTGCTATGAAACTCCCGGCGGCACCATCATGATCAAGGCTCACCGCGCCATTGAATCTATCACTTTGGATCGCGAAGTTGCACATCTGAAAGACAGCTTGATGCCTAAGTACGCTGAGATGATTTACAACGGCTACTGGTGGAGTCCAGAGCGTCAAATGATGCAAACCATGATCGATGCATCGCAAGTTCACGTAAATGGTGATGTGCGCGTGAAACTCTATAAGGGTGCTGTACACGTGGTTGGCCGTCGTTCTAACGATAGCTTGTTCGACGAAAAAGTAGCGACTTTTGAAGACGATGCGGGTGCATACAATCAGAAAGACGCTGAAGGTTTTATCAAGCTGAATGCGCTGCGTATGCGTATTGCTGCTAACAAAGGCCGTTCTCCTAAGTTTTAATTAACGCGGTTGTTATACGCAAAAAGTAAAATTCTGCCCTACACTGTTTGGATTCGCTCTAACGGGTAGGGCAACGTAGTTTTAAGCTGTGGTGCAACTGATTTGATAAATATCAAAGGCAAGGCACTAACGCTGGTAGACAATGGCGACGTTTTCATTAAGTCGTCATTAGTTCAAAATCAATAAAATTCGTTTTTCATTAATCTTTTAGTTGTTTTAATCAATAGTGTGGGAATGACCTATGGGTAGTCATGCGACTGTAGCTGGTGATCCACCAGTGTACGACTTTGATATAGTGCGTAAATTCGCCATTATGACCGTGGTTTGGGGCATAGTGGGTATGGGCATGGGGGTGTTCATTGCTTCGGAGCTTGTTTGGCCGGGTTTGAACGATTTATTCCAGCCGTTCACGCATTTCGGGCGTTTACGTCCACTGCACACGAATGCGGTAATTTTTGCGTTTGGTGGTTGTGCGCTTTTCGCGACTTCTTATTACGTAGTTCAGCGTACCTGCCAAGCTAGACTCTTTGGTGGTTGGTTGGTGCCATTTACCTTCTGGGGCTGGCAGGCGGTGATTGTTCTTGCTGCCATTACTCTGCCCTTGGGTATGACTCAAGCTAAAGAGTATGCTGAGCTTGAGTGGCCAATTGATATTTTGCTGGCCATTGTTTGGATCTGCTATGCGATTGTGTTTTTTGGCACCATCGTTAAGCGCCGCACTTCTCACATCTATGTAGCCAACTGGTTCTATGGCGGCTTTATCGTAACAGTAGCTGTGTTGCATATTGTTAACTCTGCAGCTGTTCCAGTTTCTCTGTTCAAGTCTTACTCAGCTTACGCGGGTGCTGCCGATGCCATGGTGCAATGGTGGTACGGGCACAACGCCGTAGGTTTCTTTTTGACTGCAGGCTTCCTTGGCATGATGTACTACTTTGTGCCTAAGCAAGCGGGTCGTCCGGTTTACTCTTACCAGTTGTCGATCGTTCACTTCTGGGCTTTGATCTCTCTGTACATTTGGGCCGGTTCTCACCACTTGCACTACTCAGCCTTGCCAGACTGGACTCAGTCTTTGGGTATGGTGATGTCTTTGATCCTGCTCGCGCCAAGCTGGGGCGGTATGATCAACGGGATTATGACTTTGTCTGGCGCATGGCATAAATTGCGCACAGATCCTACCTTGCGTTTCCTTGTTGTAGCCTTGTCTTTCTACGGCATGTCTACCTTTGAAGGCCCAATGATGGCAATCAAAACCGTAAACGCACTTTCTCACGATACCGACTGGACCGTAGGTCATGTTCACTCGGGTGCATTGGGTTGGGTTGCGATGATTTCTATCGGTGCTCTCTACCACATGATCCCAATCCTCTATAAGCGCACAGAAATGTACAGTGTTAAGTGGGTCAATGTTCACTTCTGGTTAGCCACTATAGGCACTGTACTTTACGTTTGCGCAATGTGGGTAAACGGTATTATGCAAGGTTTGATGTGGCGTGCATTTAACAAAGATGGCACCTTGACCTACACCTTTATTGAATCTGTAACTGCCAGCCATGCGGGCTATTTGGTGCGTGTAATTGGTGGTGCATTCTTCCTCTCTGGCATGTTGCTCATGGCTTACAACACTTACCGCACTACGCAAACAGCCGGTCAGTCAGTAGCCGATGTTAACGCTCAGCCGCAATCGATTTAAGGGGATAGCCTAGATGAAAGGTCATGATATTGTTGAACAGAACATTGGTTTGATGACAATTCTCGCGGTCATCGCCATTAGTTTTGGTGGTTTGGTAGAGATCGTTCCGCAGTTCTTTATCAAAGAAACAACTACGCCGGTTGAGGGGTTAAAACCGCTTCCAGCCGTGGTGCTTGAAGGGCGTGATATTTACATCCGTGAAGGTTGCCACGTATGTCACACGCAAATGGTTCGTCCGTTGCGTGCGGAAATTGAGCGTTATGGTCACTATTCCGTAGCGGGTGAATCAGTATATGAACACCCATTCTTGTGGGGTTCAAAACGTACTGGTCCAGATTTGGCGCGTGTAGGTAAGCGTTACTCTGACGATTGGCAACGTGCGCATTTATACAATCCGCGCAGTGTTGTACCAGAGTCAATCATGCCAGCGTTCCCGTGGCTCAATGATAATGTTCTCGACGGTAAAGATACTGCTGCAAAAATGCGTGCCTTGCGTTCGGTAGGTGTTCCATACACTGATGACGATATTGCAGGCGCTCAAAAGGCGGTTAAAGGTGTTACTGAAATGGATGCTCTGGTTGCCTACTTACAGCAGCTTGGCATTCTGTTGAAAGAGAAACGCTAATGGACGTTGGCACTCTGGGCGCAATTTCAACGGTACTGGTAACCATTTGTTTCTTTGGCGTTTGTTATTGGGCATTTTCCCCAAAACTCAAAAAGCGCTTCGAAGACGATGCCAAGTTACCTTTTGCCGATGAAATCGAAAACAAGCAGACAGATCATCATGTAACTGATGATGTAGAAGGGCGGAAATAATTATGAGTACATTTTGGAGTTGTTGGGTAATTGTCCTAACGCTTACCAACCTTATTTTGTTGTTCTGGCTTTTGATGGCTAACCGTCGTCGTGCGGTGAGTGGTCAAGATACAGGTGAAGCGAAAACCACTGGTCACGTTTACGACGGTATTGAGGAATATGACAATCCGCTGCCTAAATGGTGGTTTGGTTTGTTCCTTGGAACCTTTATTTTCACAGCAGGTTACTTGGTTGTATTCCCCGGCTTAGGTTTGTGGAAAGGTGTGTTTGGTTGGACATCGCACAACCAGTTGGAAGCTGAGCAGTCCAAAGCGCAAGCAACTTACGATGCAACCTTTGGTGAGTTTGCAAAAACACCTATCGAGCAATTAGCGAAAAACCCTGAGGCCATGAAAATGGGTCAGCGTTTGTTCTTAAACAACTGCGCTGTTTGCCATGGTTCAGATGCTGGCGGTAACTTCGGTTTCCCCAACCTGACTGATAAAGACTGGCTCTACGGTGGTGCGCCAGAGCGTATCAAAGAGACTATTACTAATGGTCGTCAAGCGATGATGCCAGCCTGGGGGCCAATCCTTGGCGAAGCCAATGTCGCTAACGTAGTTGAGTTTGTGTTGAAACGCGCTGGCAAAGAACACGATGAAGCCAAAGCCGCATTGGGTGAGCAAGTGTTCATGACCAACTGCGTGGCTTGCCACGGTGCGGATGGCAAAGGTAACCAACAAGTTGGTGCTCCTAACCTGACCGACGATGTATGGCTCTATGGCACTCCAACACCGGAAGAACTGCCTGCAATGTTGCGTCAAACAGTACGTAACGGTCGTGGCGGTGTAATGCCAGCACACGCTGAAACCCTGAAACCAGAGCGCATCCATTTGTTGGCCGCTTATGTTTACAGCTTGTCGCAAGACGAAGCCAAGTAAATCTCTTGCGAGTATCGGAGCTCTCCGATACTCGCTCTCTCCCTGCGTTAGTCAATCCCGCATTATCGTACTGGTTCCACGAGGTGATCGTCTGTGAGCGTTAAGCCTGAAGAATCTCAACCCGAGCAAAAAAGCCAAGAAATTCGTTACGTAAATCTTTACGAAAGCGAAGAAAAAGTTTACATCCGCCGTATTACCGGCTTTTACCAACGTTTGCGTCGTTACATTAGCTCTCCCTTAATGCTGGGTTTCCTGTTAATGCCTTGGTTGGTGATTGATGGTCGCCCGGCTATGCTATTTGATCTGCCCGCTCGCCAATTTAATATTTTATGGGTGACGTTCTCTCCACAAGACGGTGTTTACCTTGCTTGGTTATTAATCATCGCTGCGTTCTTGCTGTTTACCGTGACAGTCATGGTGGGGCGCGTATGGTGCGGTTTTACCTGTCCCCAAACAATTTGGACCCAAATGTTTATTTGGGCGGAGTTATTGTGCGAAGGTGATCGTAATAAACGCATAAAGCTCGATGCACAAGCGTGGAGCTTGGAAAAGTTTTCACGCAAAGCGGGGAAGCATTTAATTTGGGTTTCTATCGCCTTTATAACGGCGATAACTTTTGTAGGTTATTTCACACCGATTCGCGAATTGGTTGCAGGTTTTTTCACGTTTGATTTAGATTTAACCGCCGTGTTTTGGGTGCTTTTCTTTACAGGCGCAACTTATGGCAACGCTGGTTTCATGCGTGAGCAAGTGTGTAAATACATGTGTCCCTATGCACGCTTCCAATCAGTTATGTATGACCACGATACGCTTACGGTTTTTTACGACAAAGAGCGAGGCGAAAATCGTGGTCCGCGCAAAAGTACTGAGGATTACAAAGCCCAAGGTCTGGGTGATTGTATAGATTGCTCTTGGTGTGTGCAGGTATGTCCGGTCAATATCGATATTCGTGAAGGTCTGCAGGCAGAGTGTATTGATTGCGGTCTTTGTGTTGACGCTTGTGACAGCGTTATGGAAAAAATGAATTACCCCTTGGGGCTAATTAGCTTTACCACCGAAGGAGCTGCCGCCAAAAAGAAAGTTAAAATCTTGCGTCCGCGCGTGTTAGGCTACGGAGCAGTGCTTTTGATTATGGTAGCCACTTTTGTCTATTCGCTCGCAACAAGAATGCCGCTTTTGGTTGAGGTAATTCGAGATCGCGGTACACAGATGTACCGTATCAGTGACGGGCATGTATCAAATGTATATACGTTGAAAATCGAAAACCTAGATCGTAAAACGCACGTGTATGATGTCAGCGTGAGCGGTGACTATGTTTTTGAGGTTGATGGTTACAAAGCGCCTCCGGTATTGGAGGGGGAAATTATTAATCTGCCCGTTCGCGTAGTCACGAGTCGCAGCGAGCTAAAGGGCGAGAAAAACACAATTACCTTTAAAGTCGTGCCGCGTGAGAACCCTGAAATAGTGGTGCTGCGCAGTACAACGTTTATTGGGCCATCCAAATAAATTGTAGAGAAGACGTGGGGCTGAAATGAAAACTGAAACGGCAGAAGTTATATTACCTTGGTATCGCCAATTTTGGTTTTGGTTTGTGTTTGGCCCCTTAATTTTTATTATTTTACTGTGCAGTGTTACGGTTTCTGTAGCGTTTAACTTCGCAGATGATGTAGTGACCGACAATTATTACAAGTCTGGCTTGATGATAAACCAAACGCTCAAACAAGATGAAACCGCAGCGGCTTTACACATAGTTGCCCAAGTAAGTTTCGACAGGGCTACAGGTGAAGTGTTGGTCTCTTTAAGCGGTGACCACGCATTTCCAAAAAATTTATTATTGTTTTTAGATAACCCAGTTAAATCAAAAAAAGACCAAAGTGTTTTATTAACGGAAACTTCAGCGGGCCAATATCGCGGCGAACTAGCTTCGCCCGTTGAGTACTCTTGGTATATATCCTTGGTGCCAGAGTCAGATGTTGCTAAGCGCAAGCAAGCAGAGTGGTTGCTGTCGGGTGAAATTAATTTTTCTAAGATGCAAGAGACACGTTTGCAGTCGCGTGCAAATCTTAAGGCCGCTGAATAGCCTTCAATTCCTTTAGGTGGATTTCACATCCATGTCTTCAGTTTCCGTCCAACAAATCAATAGTGATACAGCTGCGCTTAGCTGTTATCACTGTGGTTTGCCAGTAGCTTCAAATAGCAATTATCTCGTCAGCATTAATGGCAAAGCTGAAGCTATGTGTTGCCCTGGCTGTCAGGCAGTTGCTATGGCGATAGTCGGTGGCGGGCTGGAAAATTTTTACAGCTATCGCACCGAAATCAATGCGCGCAGTGAATTGCAATCGCTCAATACCGATTGGCAAATTTATGATTTGTCGGAGGTGCAAAGTGAATTTGTTACAGAATTTGATGCGGAGTATCGTCAAGCTAGTTTGCTATTAGAGGGGATTTCTTGCGCAGCATGTAGTTGGTTGATTGAAACTCACCTTAAAAAAAATCCTGCGGTAAAAACTGTCAGCGTCAATGTAAGTACACACCGCTGCACGCTAGTGTGGTCGCCGGCGATTACTCCGCTCAGTGAATTATTTAAATTGCTAGCACAAATTGGTTACAAACCACGCCCGGCAACTGACGACCAGCAGCAAGAGTTTTTCAAAAAAGAAAACCGCATTGCACTTTTTCGTTTAGGTGTGGCGGGTTTCGGTATGATGCAAGCCATGATGGTGGCAGTCGGAATTTATTTCGGTGCAACCGGTGCTTGGTTGGATTTTCTGCGCTGGCTAAGCATGCTGGTTGCTACTCCTGTTGTATTTTTTTCTGCTTCTCCTTTTTTTAAAGCTGCATGGCGCAGCATTAAAAGCAAACAATTAATTATGGATGTTCCCGTTGCGCTGGCGATTGGCTTGGCCTATCTCGCCAGCGCTTGGGCAACTATCACTTCAAGCGGTGAAGTCTATTTTGAATCCGTCTCCATGTTTGCGTTCTTTTTATTGTTGGGGCGCTACATAGAACAGCGTGCCCGTCATCGCAACCGTTTGGCTTTTGGTAATCTCGCGCAATTAATGCCGCTGACTGCTTGTTGTATTTCAACCATCGATAATCAAGAGCACACTGAAAATATTCCGCTCAAAATGCTAGCCGTTAATGATTTTGTATTGGTGAAAGCGGGCGATACTTTTCCGTGTGATGGCATTATTGTGAATGGCGAAAGTGAAGCTGTAGAAGCGCTCATTACCGGTGAATCAATTCCAGTTGCAAAAAAGGCAGGCGATAAAGTTATTGCTGGTACGCTCAATGGCCGCAGTGCGTTGCGCGTGCGCGTCACCGCAACGGGTAGCGCCACGCAAATTTCTGCAATTGAACGTTTGGCTGTGCAAGCTGCGGACGAAAAACCAAAGCAAGTAGTAATGGCCGATAAAATAGCGCGCTTTTTTGTGGGGCGTTTGTTGGTTGTGTGTGTTGGAGTGTTTTTATTTTGGTGGTTTAAAGATCCAAGTCGCGCGTTGTGGATTACGCTTTCAGTTTTGGTCGTTACTTGCCCTTGTGCACTTGCGTTGGCTATGCCCGCAGCACTTTCCGCCGCCACTGCTAATTTACGTCAGCGCGGATTTTTAGTGGCGCGTGGTCATGTGATTGAAGTCTTGCCGCAAATTACGCGTGTTATTTTTGACAAGACGGGCACCTTAACGCAGGGCCATTTGTGCATAACGGATGTGGTTTTGTCGGCAAATCTAACACGTGAAAATACGTTGGCTATAGCGGGCGCTTTAGAGGCGGATTCCAATCACCCCATTGCTCATGCATTTGCTGCTTGGCGAAATAAAATATCGGCGGTTAATCTTAAACAAACTGTAGCCGCAGGTGTCGAGGGTGAGGTTGGCGGTGAAACTTATCGTATAGGTACACCAGCATTTGCAGCAGACATTATTCGCGGTGAACATAAAAAAAATTCCATACCTGATTCCCATAAGTTGTGGTTGCTGCTTGCGAATACAAACGGGCCAGTTGCTTGGTTTGGCTTGGAGGATGAAATTCGCCCCCATGCCCAACAAGCCATCAATGAATTAGCGAATATGGGTATAGCGGTTGAACTGTTGAGTGGCGATCAATCGGGTGCTGTCGCACAGCTTGCAAATCAATTAGGCATCAAAGACTTTACCGCAGGTGCGAAACCTGATGATAAATTAGCGCAGTTAAATATGGCGCAATTGCGCGGTGATAAAGTGTTAATGATTGGCGATGGAATTAACGATGTTCCTGTCCTTGCCGGTGCGGATGTTTCCGTTGCTATGGCGTCAGCATCTGATCTTGCACAAACACGAGCTGATACAGTGTTGCTCAATAATCAATTAACACTTTTGCCCAAGGCGATTGAGATTTCTACTCGTACCCATCACATTATTAAACAGAATTTAATGTTTTCACTCGCGTACAATCTGGTTGCTTTGCCGCTCGCAGCTACGGGGCATGTTGCACCTTGGGCGGCGGCAATTGGTATGACGATGAGCTCATTGATTGTCGTTTTGAATGCCTTGCGTTTAAATAAATAGCCATCCTAAATATCTGAGTAATAAAAATGGAAAGTCTTTACTTTCTCGTTCCCTGCGCGCTCATCTTTATTGCTATTGCGGTAAAGGTGTTGTTCTGGGCAATCAACAACGGTCAGTACGATAACCTTGATACTGAAGCCCACCGCATTTTATTTGATGATGAAAAAAGCAAAAAATCGTCCGTCAGTCTTACAGGCTCTGAACAAGAATTGGCAGAGCAAAAATCAGAGCAGAATAAATGACTGAGCTTGCAATATTTTTCCCTCTTTTTGTTTTAGGGCTTGTCAGTAGTGCGCATTGTATAGGCATGTGCGGTGGCATCATGGGGGCCTTAACCATGGCAATTCCCGCTGAGGCAAAAGCCAAACGTGGAGTTATTTTGGTTGCGTACAACCTTGGCCGCATTCTTAGTTATGCGTTGATGGGTTTTTTGGCAGGCTTTTTTGCAGAACAATTTTCGGCTTTGGGTGGCGGGGTTATTTTGCGCGTTACAGCTGGGTTGCTGCTCATTGCGATGGGGTTGTATTTGGCCGATTGGTGGCGAGGTCTCACAACGTTAGAAACCCTAGGTCGCTACCTTTGGGTTTACCTACAGCCATTGGGGAAGCCGCTAATGCCCGTAAATTCAATACCTAAAGCGCTGTTGCTTGGCGCTTTATGGGGTTGGTTGCCTTGTGGTTTGGTGTATGCGGCTTTGGCCACCGCAATGACCCAACCGGTACCGCTGGTTGCGGCTAGCTCCATGCTCGCCTTCGGTTTGGGTACTTTGCCTGCCGTGCTCGCCGCTGGTTTTGCCGCTCAACAGCTCGCACGTGCATTACAACATCGTCAGCTACGGAGTGGGTTGGCTCTGATTGCCATAGTTTTTGGCATTTGGACTATCTGGGGGGGGCTAGGGCATTCACATAATCACCAACATCATAACCCCGCAGGGACTATTGATCACTCCTCAATGGATCACACGTCAATGGATCATTCAGCCATGGATCACTCTGGAATAGATCATTCTGGAATGGATCACTCGCAGATGGTTCACGATATCAACCAAACCTCTTCTGCCAGTAGCACGCCTCCAGCTGAGGCGGATTCGACTATGCATCACCATCACCACGAAAACTAAATTAGTTTCTAAATTTTAGCGAACTATACTCAAATTAAGTGCCCTAATGCTTTGGGCTATTTGAGAATCTCTAAGGGTTTTATGAGTCTATTTTTCAAAGTGCAGCCGTTATTCAAATGGGCTTCGCAACTGCGATTCGGACTGTGTTTGCTGATGTGTGTTTGCGGCGGAGCGCATCAAGCTTTGGCGCAAGTATTGGCTGCCGACCAGTGTGTTTCATTTAATGTGGATCCGCTGGATATCGCGCACAAAAAAACGTCTCGTGTAGATGCATCAGTGTTTGAACCTTTGCAGGGGAAAACTATTCGTCAAATTCGTTTTGAGCGAATGAGTATTTTCGATCCCAACAATCCCAATGAAAATAACAAAGCCTATTTGTTACTCAACAAACTTCACATTACTACTCGCACCAAGGTTATCGAATCGCAGCTTTTGTTTAAAGTTGGCGAAAAAATTGATCATAAAACCATGGAGGAAACTGGGCGTAATTTACGTAAACGAAAATATTTAACCAATGCCTACGTATTGCCGGAGAGAGTATGTGGCGACCAAGTGGATGTGGTAGTGATTACACAAGATGCTTGGGCGATTGAGCCGCAAGTAACCTTTAGCCGGCAATCCAGCAACAACCAAACTGGCTTCGCATTGAGTGATGCCAACCTGTTTGGTACCGGAAATTCGTTTACTGTTGGGTACAACGAAAATAAATTGCGCAATACAGTAAGTTACGAATTCAGCAACCCTTATTTTCTTAACCGGCAAATAGCGTTTCGTACGCTTTATCAAGATACGTCTGATGGGCGCAATACAGTGCTCTCTATTGCACATCCATTTAATTCGTTGGATTCCACCTGGGCGACGGGTTTACAGATCTCAGACTTGTCGCAAGTTGAAGAAATACGTTCACGTGACCAAGTTATTAACTCGTATCGACACCAAGCAATCGATAATGAAATTTATATAGGTAAAGCGACAAGTATTAACTCCACCGCGACTCAGCGTTGGTTACTGGGCTTTACGCAAGAAGAAGACAGTTACTATGAAAACAATGAAAGTTTGCAAGCAATTCCCTCGCAAGATAAAGCGATTTATCCGTGGATTGAATACCAGTATTTACAAAATAAATACGGTGTTTTCAAAAATTTAAATCAAATTCAGCGCCCAGAAGATGTGTCCTTGGGGCAAACGTTTAGTGTGCGAATTGGTATGGGCGGTAAGAGCTTGGGGAATGCTGATGATGTGCTGAGGTATTTGGTTTCCTACGATGCTATGGTCGATCTTTCCGACCGACATCTATTGGAGTTATCAGTGGATCTTGATGGTCGCCAGCATTTTGGAACAGACGAACTTGACCCTAGTATATTAACCTCAGCCGTTGCCTACCATTATTTGCAGGATGAAAAAAATCGTTGGTATGCTCGTGCTGAAATGAGCTTGGGCGATAGTTTGCCCCAGCATAAACAGCTTACTGTCGGGGATATCACGGGCTTGCGTGGTTACCCTACGGACTATTTGCGCGGCGACAGACGCTATGTATTTACCTTGGAGCGTCGTTATTTCTCCGATGTCCATATTTTCAACTTGCTGCGCCTTGGTGGAGTCGTTTTTTTTGATGTAGGTAAAGCATGGGGCTTGCCAAACGAACCTCAGCCCCCATTATTATCAGATGTTGGTATCGGGTTGCGTTTAAGCTCTACCAAAGTACGGATTGGTAACGTGATACACGTTGATCTAGCCATACCCACCTCCGCTAGACAAGGTATAGGTAAGTATCAACTCACCATAGGCGCTTATCAAAAGTTTTAAAAGTGTGAATGAGGAAGAGCAGAATGCGTTTGTTGCACACCATGTTGCGCGTGGGTAATTTAGAAAAGTCAATTGAGTTTTATACTCAAATACTGGGCATGAAATTGTTGCGTGTAGAAGATTTTCCTGACGGAAAATTTACACTGGCGTTTGTCGGTTATGGTGATGAAACAACTCATTCAGTCATTGAACTAACTTACAATTACGGTGTTGAGTCTTATGATCTTGGCAAAGGCTATGGCCATATTGCACTGGGTTGCGATGATGTATACGCGACTTGCGATAAAATTCGCGCCGCAGGTGGGAAAGTTGTTCGTGAACCCGGCCCGATGATGCACGGCACAACAATTCTCGCCTTCGTAGAAGATCCCAGTGGCTATAAAATTGAATTGCTAGGTATCAAGTAATCCAATCCATTCTGCAGAAAAATCGTAATGCTCAACACTCTCAATCAGTTGTCGTTTGATAATCGTTTTGTGCGCGAATTACCGGCTGACCCAACTGCCGATAATTACCGGCGGCAAGTGACGGGAGCCTGCTATTCATTCGTACAGCCTACGCCTGTGCGTTCACCGCAATTAATTTGTGCTGCTACAGAAGTTGCAGATTTAATTAATTTGGATCACGCAGAATTAAAAACAGATTTGTTCTCCCAAATTTTTTCGGGCAATAAAATCTTGTCGGGCATGCAACCGCATGCCTGTTGTTATGGCGGTCATCAATTTGGTAATTGGGCCGGGCAGTTGGGTGATGGCCGCGCTATCAATTTAGGTGAAATTAAAAACGCACAGGGTGAGTATTGGACTCTGCAATTAAAAGGCGCAGGCCCCACACCTTATTCGCGCACGGCAGATGGTCTTGCGGTCTTACGCTCTTCAGTGCGCGAGTTTTTATGTAGCGAAGCCATGCATCACTTAGGTGTGCCTACAACGCGCGCACTCAGTTTGGTATTGACTGGCGAACAAGTTCGTCGCGATATGTTTTATGACGGCAATCCACAACTGGAGCCGGGTGCAGTTGTTTGTCGCGTTGCGCAAAGTTTTACGCGCTTTGGCAACTTTGAAATTCTTTCTGCGCGCAATGATATTGATGTATTAAAACAATTAACCAATTTTACGATTCAAACTGATTTCCCTCATTTAATCTGCAGCAATGAAACTATCACGCGTGAAACCTACGTCAAATGGTTTGAAGAAATTTGTATTCGTACTGCAAAAATGATTGCACACTGGATGCGTGTTGGTTTTGTACACGGTGTAATGAATACCGATAATATGTCCATACTCGGTTTAACCATAGACTACGGCCCCTACGGTTGGTTAGAGGGCTATGATCCAGATTGGACGCCCAACACCACCGATGCTCAAGGTCGTCGTTATAGATTTATTAATCAGCCGCAAGTTGCCTTATGGAATTTAGCGCAATTAGGTAATGCTATTTATCCTCTGGTTGATGCTGTTGAGCCACTGCAAGAATGTTTGAATGCCTATCGCCGTACTTATGCAGAGCAATGGCAAGCGGATATGGCAAATAAACTCGGGTTGAAAGACTTTATCGAAGGTGATGCGCAGCTAATTGAAAATTTGTACGGCACTTTGCAATTAACGGAAACTGACATGACTATTTTTTTCCGTTTGCTCGCGAATGTTGATGCGCAAGTACCGCTCCCAATAAAGGATTCTGAGCTGATTGATGTTGTCCGATTGGCTTACTACACGGAACCCTCAGCTGATACGGTGAGTGCAATGGCTAGATGGCTGCGTGATTATGTAATTCGATTGCAGAGTGATTTTGTGTTGTACGGTGAAACACATGATCGACGAAAGGCGCGAATGAATAGTCATAACCCGAAATATGTGTTGCGCAATTACATGGCACAACAGGCAATTGATAAAGCGACGCTCGGTGATTTCACAGAAGTAGAACGTTTATTGCAATTACTGCGCAATCCTTACGATGACCAACCAGAATACGACATATATTTTGCGAAACGCCCTGAATGGGCAAGAACTAAAGCAGGTTGTTCAATGTTATCCTGTAGCTCTTAACAATTTTTAAATAATTTCTTGTAACCAGCGTATTTGAAAAATCGCTTTTAACCGTAGGTGTGTTAATGATTGGTACCTTAATTGGGTTTGTATTGGGTGTTTTGATTACGCATAAGCTATTTGGTGCGGTTTTTGGTGCTGTGCTTGGGTATTTTTTGTATGACCGCAACCAGCGTTCACGGGTAAATATTTCTGGCGCGGATTTGCAGCAAGCACAGGCTTTGTTTTTTAAAACGGTATTTAATTTGCTGGGGCATATCGCCAAAGCCGATGGGCATATCAGTGAGATGGAAATAAAACTCACTGAAGCCTATATGGATAAAATGGGTTTAACGCCTGATCATAAACGTGAAGCTATACGTTTATTTAAAGAGGGTGCCTCGGCCGAATTTAGTTTACAAGAATCCTTGGCGGCCTATAGGTATTTGGGGTCGCGCAGTCCAAATCTTAGTCAAATGTTGTTGGTATATTTAATTAACTTGGCAATGGTGGATGGTGATCTTGATGCAAAAGAAATTGGAATTTTGCAGCAGGTTGCTGAAGGTGTAGGTTTCTCTCGTGTTGCATTTGAGCAGCTATTGCGTATGGTGGGAGCGCAGAATGCGTTTGCGCAAAACCAATCGCATAGCGCGAACGAATTGACTTTAGCTTATGATGCATTGGGTGTGGCAGTCAGCGCGAGCGATGCGGAGATTAAAAAAGCCTATCGTAAATTAATGAGTCAATATCATCCCGATAAATTAATGGGGCAGGGCTTGCCGGAAGATATGATTAAATCGGCTACAGAGCGCTCACAAGAAATTCAAGCAGCTTATGATTTGATAAAAAAATCGCGCGGTTAGTTCATTCTATGTGTGCGATGCGTTTAGATCGTTTTATAGAGAGCCAATTATCTTATTCTGCACGTAAGGTGCGTGATCTATTTGTACGGCGTTCAATTTTATTAAATGGTGTAGCTGTTGCAGAAGGGCGGGGCCGAATTAGCGAATTCTGCCGCGTAGAAGTTGAAGGAAAAGTACTGCAGGCGCGCACACCTCTTTATCTTATGTTGCACAAGCCGTTAGCCTGTGTGAGTGCTACGCGCGATGAGAAAAATCAAACAGTGCTTGATCTTATAGATCATTCAGAAAAAGAAAATCTGCATTTGGCGGGCCGCCTTGATTTTAATACCACGGGTTTATTACTTCTCACCAATGATGGAAAATGGTCACGCAAGCTTACCCAACCGCAGCAAAAAATTCCCAAAACCTATTTAGTACAAACAAAAGATGAAATCACCGCTGAATATATACGCGTATTCGCTGAGGGTATTTATTTTGGTTTTGAGGATTTAACTACCTTACCGGCAGAGTTAATTATTATTTCCCCCCGCTCGGCGCAACTCACCATTTATGAGGGGCGTTATCATCAAATCAAACGCATGTTTGGCTTTTTTAACAACGAAGTTGTGGGCTTGCATCGCCTATCCATGGGAAATATTCACCTCGACAACCAGCTTGCTGCAGGCGCATATCGCTACCTGACGCAAGCGGAAATTGCTTCTGTTTAATTAATTTTAATCCTGCACTTAGATTGAACCTCGCGGCATTTGTCTGCGCCATTTCATGGCAAATTTCACTTTTATATCGTCAAAAAGTTACCTCTGGGAACAATATCACAAAGTTTTTAATTGAATATTGACAACGTTGTCTGTGTGGGTGTAATTTTGCGGTCATAAGAGGCTGTTAAAGCTTCAAAAAAAGTTGCCTAAAAGGCATTTTAAAAAAACATAATAATTAGATTGACTCATCAAGGCGTTACTTCGTTGTTTTGTAAGTGCTTCATTCCTGTTTGTCCGACCCGAAAAATATGATGTTGTGTTGAGTGCAGGAGCATTCAGCTTTTACTTTTTCGGTAGGGAGTTTCAAAAAATTAAATCGCTTATTGGTTGGCTGCAGTAATTCAATTACTGGGTGTGGGTTGCTATTGCCTGAAATTTGTTGCCAGCGAAAAAATAAGCACAAAAAAATTAATCAACTGAAATAAACCTTGAGGTGGGTGTCATGCAAAAAATGAAAGTGTTCTCGAATATAAAAGCGCTACTAGTGCTTTGTCTGTTGGGCGGCGTATCGCAAGCGAGCTACGCCTACAATTGTACTGGCGTAGCAAATTATGCAGATGGTACAACCTATGCCACTAATGCCATTGTGCAAAATGGTGGTACAGCCTATTCATGTACTGTTGGTGGTTGGTGTTCACAAGGTGGTGCTTATGCGCCGGGTACAGGGTGGGCGTGGACCAATGCTTGGTCGAGCTTAGGCGCTTGCGGTGCAGCCTCTTCTGTTGTTAGCTCCGCGAAGAGTTCTGTAGCCAGCTCCGCAAAAAGTTCAGTAGCAAGCAGTGTTGCTTCATCTGTGGCGTCTTCAACAGTTTCTTCAACAACTTCTTGCGGTGGTTTACCTGTGTGGACCAGCACTGATGTTTACACAGGTACTACACTAGTCCAATCCAATAACGTGAAATACCAAGCCAAGTGGTGGACGCAAGGCCAAGATCCAGCCACCAATTCTGGTCCAGATGGCGTATGGGCAAACCAAGGCGCGTGCGGTGTTGTTTCATCGTCTTCAAGTGTGAAGTCTTCAGTTGCTTCCACATCCGCATCAAGTGTTAAATCTTCTGCGAGCTCTGTTGCTAGTTCAGTAGTAAGTTCGGCAAAAAGTTCTAGCTCAAGTTCAGTTGTTGTGGGTGGAAAACGTGTTGTAGGTTATTTTGCAGAGTGGGGCGTTTATTCACGCAATTATCACGTAAAAAATATTGAGACCAGCGGCTCAGCTGCAATCTTAACCACCATCGTTTACGCATTCGGTAACGTAACCAATGGTCAGTGTGTAATTGGCGACTCTTACGCCGATTACGATAAAGCTTACGATGCTGCAGGTAGTGTAGATGGCGTTGCAGATACGTGGGATGCAGGTGTATTGCGCGGCAGCTTCGGCCAATTGCGCAAGCTCAAAAAAATGCACCCCGGCTTGAAAGTAGTGTGGTCATTTGGTGGTTGGACATGGTCTGGCGGCTTCCCACAAGCAGCACAGAACCCAGCAGCCTTTGCAGATTCTTGCTACAACCTTGTGAAAGATCCACGTTGGGCAGATGTGTTTGACGGTATCGACATCGATTGGGAATATCCAAACGATTGCGGCCTGTCTTGCGATACTACCAGCGGTTTCACTGGCTACAAAAATATCATTCAAGCATTGCGTAATCGCTTTGGCTCAAGTGCCTTGGTAACGTCTGCAATTGGTGCTGCAGCTTCAAAAATTAATGCAGCTGATTATGCCGGTGCTGCGCAATATTTGGATTGGATTATGCCAATGACCTACGATTATTTCGGTGCATTTAATCCAAAAGGCCCAACTGCACCACACTCACCTTTGTATGATTACTCAGGCATTCCTACTGCAGGTTTCTATTCAGATGCAGCAGTGCAATTGTTAAAAGCTAAAGGCATTCCATCAAACAAAATTTTGCTGGGTGTTGGTTTCTACGGTCGCGGTTGGACTGGTGTAAATCAAGCTGCCCCAGGCGGAGCTGCAACTGGCGCTGCAACAGGTACAGTTGAGCCAGGCATTGATGATTACAAAGTGTTGAAATCTTCTTGCCCATCGACTGGTACTGTTGCGGGTACTGCTTACGCATTCTGTAACGGTAACTGGTGGAGCTATGATACCCCGCAGACTCTCACTGGCAAAATGGATTATGTAAACCAACAAAATCTTGGTGGTACATTCTTCTGGGAGTTGAGTGGTGATACTGCTGGTGGTGAATTGATTCATGTGTTGGGAAGAATTCGTTAATGCTGACGATAAAATAACAGGATGTTGAAATAAAAAAGCCCGGCAATGCCGGGCCTTTTTTTTTGTAGTTAAATAGGGA
>JAGKXD010000194.1 GCA_021151525.1 Cellvibrionaceae bacterium
ACTATGTTTATAAATCACTTCACGTTGAACTAATTCGTGATCGCGGTACATGGTTTAATAAAATGACAAAGCCGCACCAAGTACTTTGGTGGATTCCAGTGGGGCACATTCCATCTGTAACAGAAGGAAAGGAAAAGTTAGAGCTTTTGCAAAAAGTGGGGCCAAGCATAGCCGCCTTTACATTTGCAAAGCCATTTAGGTATGAATCATAAATCGTATAACAAGCGACTGTGGTAAAAAGTCAATATCTACTTGTTATAATTAATTGCTGTGCTTTTCGGTATTTAACCAAGAGATGGAGTTGGCGTTGAGTAAAGATATTAAAACCAGTCCCAAGGTCGATGCATTTATGACGAAAGCCAAAAGCTGGCAAGAGGAATTTGCGCTGCTGCGCGAAATTGCACTCAGTTGTGACTTAACTGAAGACCTGAAGTGGGGGCAGCCGTGTTACACATTGGATAATGCCAATATCGTATTGATTCATGGCTTTAAAGAATACTGTGCGTTTTTATTTTTCAAGGGTGCCTTGATGGCGGACCCTGACAATATTCTGGTTCAGCAAACCGAGAATGTTCAAGCTGCGCGGCAGATTCGTTTTACCGGTGTTGCGCAAATAAAAAAAATGAAAGCTACGTTAAAAACCTATATTCGGGCGGCGATTGATATAGAAAAGGCAGGCTTGAGTGTGGAGTTTAAAAAGACGGATGAATTTGCAGTTCCCGAAGAGTTCCAGCAAAAGCTGGATACAACCCCCGGCTTGAAAGAGGCATTTGAAGCGCTCACTCCAGGCCGCCAGCGTGGATACCTGCTACACTTTTCCTCTGCCAGGCAATCCAAAACCCGTGAATCCAGAATTGAAAAGTGTATCCCGATGATTTTTGATGGATTGGGGTTGAATGACTAACTGTTTGCTAATTATCCAGATGCTTGGACTATAAAATTCCGGGCACATCGAGGGGACGAAAAGTGTTCATTAATAGTTATAGAACATTTCTTGTATTCTTGATGGTGGTGAGTGTGCCTGCTTTTGCCGGTGAGGTTTATAAATGGACCGATAAAGATGGCAAGGTTCATTTCAGTTCGACGCCACCGAAAGATAAGGACGCTAAAGTGGAAGTTAAAAACTATAAAGGCGCTATAAATTCCCAGACTGCTCCCACTAAAGAAATCCCGCCAGAAGTAAAGGAAATGATGCAAGGTATGCAGAAAGCATTGCTGGAGGTTCATGAGGATGGCACCCCGCTAAATTGCGAAACTGCAATGAGCAATATTAACTGGCAAATAGAAACGATGTTGACCCAGGGTAAGAAAAACCTGGAGGGTGGCTACATTACACAGGAGCAATTTCAATTAGCGACTGGCGCATTTAAGAAGGCCCAGGAACAGCTGTCGCTTGATGACTGTAAAACAGCATTGTCGACAAAGCGCTCCTTTTATCAATGTATGTCGAGTGATAAAAACCATGTGGCGGGTTGTGGGCAAAAATACAATTTTGATTAGGTTAGGTGTTATTTATATGGTGGCTATTTAAAGTAATGTGCAAAATACTTTCCGCAATTTACTTACAATAAATATCTATTGCTTTAATCCCAGCCGTTTAATGCGTGAAGCCAGTGTTGTTGGTTTTATTTTCAATAACGCTGCTGCACCATCATCACCAAATAATTTCCAGTCGCATTGTTCAAGTGCAGCAAGCATGTTGCGCTTTACTCGCCTCTGCATTTCATCATCGGGAATAATATTTTCTTCTATCAAGGGTTCTTCTTTAATTGCCGGTTCAAGCTTGCTGGTGCTTAGGGGTAAATCGATGGTTACTCGGCCTTGTTGTGAAGTAATTACCGCGCGTTCCATAACATTTTGCAGTTCGCGAATGTTGCCGGGCCAATTATAAGCCTGGAGGGGCTTTAAATCGCTTTGGCGTAGCTTGCAGTCTTTTTTGCCGAACTTTTGACTGGCTTGCTCAAGGAAATGGGTTGCAAGCAAATGTATATCTGTGCCGCGCTCGCGCAGTGGTGGTGAGTGGATTGGGAAAACATTCAAGCGGAAATATAAATCTTCACGGAAACGATGAGCCTCTGCTTCCATTTTCAAATCCCGGTTGGTTGCCGCAATTATGCGCACATCCACATTGCGGGTTTTTTCTTCGCCAACGCGTTCGAGTTGTCCCTCTTGTAATACGCGCAATAACTTACTTTGCAGTTCTAGCGGTATTTCACCCACTTCATCCAGAAATAATGTTCCACCATTGGCTAGTTCAAAGCGGCCAATGCGGTCGCGCACGGCACCGGTAAATGCACCGCGGATATGGCCAAAAAATTCACTTTCAAATAATTCGTGAGGAATGGCGGCGCAATTAACACGAATCATCGGCTTGTCTTTGCGGTTGCTGGCATCGTGGATGGCGCGTGCAATTAATTCTTTTCCTGTACCGGATTCACCGGTAATCAATACAGCGGCTTCCGTTTGTGCAACCAATTCGATTTGTTGGTGGATGCGTTTGATTGCTGTGCTTTCGCCGATAATTCCATGGTAACGCTGCTCGCTTAAAATTTCTTGCTGCAGGTACGCGTTTTCGTCTTCAAGGCGCGCTTTTAAGGCGCTGACTTCTGTTAATGCCTCGCGTAGTTTTTTTTCGGTTTCCATGCGTTGGCTGATATCGCGAAATACGACTACCGCGCCAATAATGCTGCCTTCAGAAATTATTGGTGTGCTGGTGAATTCAACGGGGAAAGGTGTACCGTCGTGCTTCCAAAATACTTCCTGAATTCCCTCGTGCACTACACCATCGCGAATCGCCGCATAGATGGGGCATTCTTCAACGGGATAGTGGGTTCCATCATCATGGGTGTGATGGTGTACATAATGAATATTCTGGCCAAGTACATCGCCATCGGTGCGACCTAGTAAACGTTTGGCGGCAGGATTGATAAATGTGCATAAACCGTTAGTGTCTACGCAATAAATTCCATCGCCCACCGAGGTGAGCATTAATAAATTATCGCGTTCACCTTGCTGAAAATGGAGCGCAAATGTTTCCATTCCAGTATGCCGTTGCGCGCGAGTCGGTCTGCTTCGGCTTTGTCGCGCTGGCGCTCTTCCAGGTCGATATCTTTAATCGATACCACTAAATACTCGCGGCCTTTAATCACTGTGCGCGATGCTGATAATTCCACCGGGATATGCATGTCGCTTTTTAACCGGCAGGAAATGCGTTTGCTTTTGGCGTGACCGCGTTGCAAGGCCTCTTGCGTAAAGACAATGAGTTGCCCCAGCTCGCGCCCATGGATGTAGGAGATGGGCATCTTGAGGATTTCCTGCCGATCAAACCCCAGCATCTGCGTGGCGGCGATATTGCAGTCGATGTATTTGTTTTCCAGTGGGTCAAGCAGCATTAGTGGTTCGGGGCATTGCTCAAAGGCGGCATTGCGCATCCAGTAGGCAAGGCGGCCCCATTCTTCGGAGGAATCTGTATCTAACATGACGAGGCCTCATTTGCGGGTTGAGTATCTACTCATTTGCGTAACGACATGCTACGCAGTTGCGTAATTTGATGCAATTGCGTAGTGAAAATTTCTTGTTTTAAACCCGGATGGTTGCCCGGATCGGTTTACAAATATCTCTAATCTATTGTTTTTAAAAAACAAAAAATTATTTTGGCAAGGCGGGGATGGCTTTGTCTGCCACTGGTACGGATGTCGCAATAGGGGTAGTACGACTTGAATGAAGTCGCTCAACCTAACCCTAATTACGAGGAAACCGCTATGCCAGCCGTGGATATCCCCCATTACCAAACCGGTGACTTTCTGGTCGATTACGAAGAAAAAGTATTTGAGGATGTACAAGCTGAACCCGGTGCAAAAGCGCTGCTGACCTTTCACACCGTTGCCTTTGAAGGTTCGATTGGTCTGGTGAATTTGCTGCAAGCCAAGCGCATTTTGCGCAAAGGTTTTGAAACCAAAATCCTGCTTTACGGCCCAGGCGTTTTGCTGGGTGTTCAACGCGGCTTCCCGACGTTAGGTGCGGAAGCATTTCCCGGCCATCTCGCTTACAA
>JAGKXD010000083.1 GCA_021151525.1 Cellvibrionaceae bacterium
TTTTAATGCCGAGCCAAAAACAATTCCGCCCAACACACCGGATTAGCATCACCTCATAAAATCCAACCAGAATTCTCCTCCTCGCTGTCACAAATCTAACATCTAAATAGGCTCAAATAGGCTGAGGAAACATCCTCAAGCGCCTGTACTTGTCGCCCCGCAACTCGCACAGGCCGCCCTTCCACAGCCAGAGAATCCTCGCCATGCGTACGCTAAAAGTCCTTCACTTCGTTACCGGTGGTTTTTCTGGCTCAACATCGGTTGCCATAGAACTTGTTAAAGCGAGTCTGGGCAGCAATCAGTTCGATAGCCTTTTGGTGCTGCGCCGTAAAAAGGCCAAGCACGATGGCAAGATCCAAGACTTGCGTGATCAGGGCATTCCCATTGAGTTGGTCACCAGCTGGTCGAGCATTGCCACCATCTTCGCGCTGGTAAAAGTTTACCGAAGCTACAAGCCCGACATCATTGTCTGCCATGGTTTCAGCGAACACTTGTGGGGGCGCTACGCTGGTCTGATTGCCGGTGTGCCGCATTTAATACACGTTGAACACAATTCGCGTGAGCGCTATACACCTTGGCGTTTACTGCAAGCGCGCTGGCTTGCCAAATACACCGATAAAATTATCGGCTGCTCTGAAGGCGTGCGTCAGGAATTATTGCGTTTGAAATTTCCAGCAGAAAAAACCATCGCTATCAATAACGGTATTGATTTACAGCCTTACGAAAACAGCAAGACAATCCCACTCAAAGATCGCGAGCCGGGTATTGTAATGGCCGCGCGATTTGCCAAACAAAAAGATCACCTCACCCTCATTAAAGCCGTTGCACTTTTGCGCGAAAAAAATCTTTTCCCGCCGCTCTACCTTGCCGGTGCGGGCAGCAAAAAACATATGAAGCGTGCTAAAAAATTGGTGCAAGAACTTAAGCTAAAAGATCAGGTGAAATTTTTAGGCTTTTGCAAAAATGTTCCTGAATTGCTGGAGCAAAACAAAGTCTGCGTACTCACCACCCACTATGAAGGAATGCCCTTGTCGCTCTGCGAAGGCATGGCTTCAGGTTGTGTTGTAGTGGGCTCAGAAGTTGTTGGCGTTAAAGAGATGATTCAACACAGTGTCGATGGATTATTGGCCACACCTAACTCGCCAGAATCACTCGCCAACAGCTTACATATTGCGCTGATCAACAGTCATTTCAGCGAGCAACTCGCCCGAAATGCGCAAGCCAGAGCCATGCAACATTTCAGTGTGGAACGCATGGTGAGTAATTATGAAAATTTATTTTTATCGCTTATTCACCAACCCAAAGCGCTATTTCGCGAATCACTTTTTTCTTAAGCTACACACATGAATTCGCCCTATTGGTTAAGCATTCTTATACCGGTTTACAACGTTGAAGATTATTTGCGTGAGTGCCTTGCGTCAGTGTTATTGCAAGTGGATAACCACGTTGAAATTATCGCACTGGACGATTGTTCTACCGACAATTCGCTTACCATACTCACCGAATTTGCAGCGCAATGCTCTATTCCTATAAAAATTATGCGCCATGAAACCAATCGCGGATTAAGCGCTGCGCGCAATTCCATGTTAGATGTTGCTCAGGGCTCCTACATTTGGTTTTTGGATTCCGACGACCTCATGGAAGCAAACGCAATCAGCCAATTAAAAACAATTGTAGATACGCACTTACCCGATTTAGTCATGTGCGATTTTAGAGTGCTACGCGAACGGCAAGCTTTAAAACATAAACTACGCGGAGAAAACCATCGCGTATCTTTTATAGGCACACCCAACACGCTTTTGCATGATTCAGCCGCGTTATTTTATGGGCTCTATAAAAACGGTGAGCTGCACGCATGGTCAAAAATATCAAAGCGTACACTTTGGGGCGATGATTTGCGCTTTCCCGTTGGGCGCTATATGGAAGATATGGTGACCACACCCCGCCTTGCTCTGCGTGCAAACAGTTTCTTTTACTGCCCGCAAGTTTGGATTGCCTATCGCCAACGCCAGGGCAGTATTCTCGCCACACCTAGCGAGAAAAAAATTGAGGATTCCGCGGCTGGTTGCACGGGGGTTTTGGAGTTGTGGTTAAAAAAGCATCCTCAACTTTCCAACAAATTTCGCCTTGCCTTTAGCCACTACTGTGCACGCACTCACTATGTTGTTATGCGCGATTTACAGCGTCTTAGACCAACACTATACGCGCAACAAAAGGCAAGTTACCGGCAACAACTATTCAACAATATTCACTGGAATAAATTCGAGCTTTGCTGGCAGTACGGCAAGCGCGGTTTATTTACAAAACTACTGCGATTCCTTGCAAAGTATTAAACCTGTCAAATCATTTTGAGAGATATATGACTCCGCAAAAAATTATTATCTGCATGAAATGGGGCAATAAATTTGGCCCAGAATATGTCAACCGACTTTACGCCATGGCGCAGCGCAATATCACGGGCGAATTTCGTCTGGTGTGTTTTACCGATGACATTCAAGGCTTGCGCGACGAAGTTGAAACGCGGGAATTACCGCAGTTAGGTTGTGAACACCCACAACGTACTATTGGAAAGTGGCCGAAAGTCGCGCTCTGGGGCAAAGAATTGGGCGGGCTTTCTGGCCCGGTTTTATTTGTGGATTTGGATTCAGTCATCATCAACAACATCGATGATTATTTTAGTTACGGATCGCCTGATGATGTGATTTTAGCTCGCAATTGGGCGAAACCTTTTTCCGGCATGGGGCAAACATCGGTGTTCAGATTCCCCGTTGGCAAGAACAGTCACATATTGGAAAATTTTCGCGCGTCATCGCAAGCTATTGCCGATAAATATAGATTTGAACAGCATTACATTACATCATCGGTCACTGGCGGAATAAAATTTTGGCCGGAGAATTGGACTCGCCATTTCCGTTTACACTGCTTGCCCATTTTTCCGTTGCGTTATTTTTTTCCCGCTAAACTTCCGCAAACTGCAAAAGTGGTTACCTTTCCTGGTGGGCCTAACCCAAGCGATATTATTTTGGGAAGATGGGATGAAGATTTGCACCCATTCCAAAGCGGCACTCAGCATCTTGCTAACGCTTTTTCGAATTCGATTGCATTAAAAAATCGCTGGCGCTATATCAAACGCTATGTGTTGCCTTGTGATTGGATTAGGGAACATTGGCGGGAGTGAGTATTGGTGGGAAATGCGTTATCGAGGCAGCCAATGCAAGGCAAAAACAGATGAGAAAGCGGAGTCTATTAAACATAGATGAGCATTTCGAATCTGTTTTTAACGCTGCAGTGGCAACGCAGATAGCATTTAAATAGTCTTCGCGAAAATCAATCCGCCCCAGACTACGTTCCTATCTCCATCGCCGTGTTTGATTTCCGACGTTTGCGCACGCAACACATAACTCACGCGGTAGCCTTGGCGAAAGGCGTAGGTGTAACCCGCCCAGCCCTCTGCAATTAGTGGACGCAAACCTGAATAGGAATACGAAAAATCTGAATCGCGGAATTGGCCTTGCAAAAAGGCGTTGTAGAAACGTGCTTTCAAGGTAAAACCCGCCCAGAAATAATGTTCGTTAGTGGTCGATGTGTTATTGCTGTAAGTCGATTTTTCACCGTAGCTAATCAAATCCGGATTAAAACTCGCCCAAGGGCTAATAATTTTTCCGGCGCGGAAACTTAAGCCCCAGCTTGTTTCAGTTAAGTAACCAACCGATGCCTGCACGGTGCTTTTCACTTCAACTGAATCGGAAAAACTATCGAGGTATTGTTGGCGTGCAATGACATAGCGTCCCGTTAATTCACCGCCATCGCTAATTTGGTGATTCCAGCCGCGTGCATCTTCACTTGACGTTTGTTGATGCGCCGCATTTTGTAAATCGCCAACAAAGCCCAAACCCAATACACCAATTGTCAATGTTGTGTTCCATGCTACGTTTTTGTCCGTATCTATTTGCTCATGTGAACTCGATAGGTACACAAGGCTCGCATAAGGGCGATCTGTTTCGTTGATGGTTGTACGCCCCAACTCTTTCGGGGTGAACCCATAAAGCCCAACTTCAACGCTGTAGTTGTTTACACCTTTGTCTACAAAATGATCCGTACCCAGCGCAGCATCAATGGCCGCCAGTGGTGATTTTAGGGAAATATCGGCATCTTCCGCGCTTGTGCCTGAGTAAGTGAGATTCATGCCGTAGGTGTAATCGCGGTCGCGGTGGCCGGGAGCTAAAAGATCGTTATCAAACGCCAATGCCCAGGCACTGCTGACTTTTTTTACATCAGATGAAATGATTGGGCGTTTTTCATCATCGATAGAAGCCAATTGCAACCATTCGGCTTGAGGTTTGACGGCTAAATAATCTGCACTTTCTGCACGCGCAAAGTGACTAGCGCCAATAAGCAAACTGACTACAAAAACTTGCAGCAGAATAACGCGCAGATTTTGCAGCCAATCCATAAAGACTTCGGCAGCAATCACTGGGCTAACGGCTTTTTTGGTATCAACTTGGATAACTGGAGCTTGCGGACTCAGACGTAAGGCCCGATTTTCACTAGCAAATCCCGTGTTGGTAAGGGCATATTCCTTGGTATTGGTAAAACCATTCATAAATATCACCATTTAAATGACCAGTCGTCTTCTTTTTGAGCCAAAAATGATGCAGCTTGTGGCCGCCACTCCTGAAACACAGAATTGACTAGGGGTATAGGTCGTTAGAGCGTACTAATAGAGACTTAGTCTCCATTAATACTCGATAAGACTGTTAAAAACGCATCGAGAGGTTCGCGACACTTGGTCGCTTTCATCCGCATTAGGGCACCTTCCCAGGCGTTGAACATAAATTCGGCCAAAATATTGGTAGGCACAGCCTTTTTGAGACTGCCGTCCAACTTGGCTTCTTCCAGTAAATCTTCCACTATTTGAGTCTTGTTACGCATCATTTGGCGCACTTTGATTCGAATAGCTTCACTTGAATCTGACATTTCCTGGCACATGTTGCCAATGAAGCAGCCACCATTAAGGTTTGACTCGCAGCCAGGCACATTGCTTTCAAAAAATGCTTTCAATCTAGCCAGTGGCGGTACACTGCGGTCGCTAACTAGGCGCTTACTCGCCAAGGCCCGCTCTTCCGCCACCATTTCAATAGCTTCAATCGCAAAATCTTCTTTGCTTTTGAAATAGGTATAAAACGATCCCTTGGGCACATTAGCCGCATCCACTATGTCTTGAATGCTGGTGCCGTTGTAACCACGAGTGGCCATCACCTTAATGCCGGCCTCAAGTAGGTATTCTTTTTTAAGTTCGCGTTTGCTCATGGGATAATAATATGACCAGTCGTCTGTATTTGCAAGTTATGGCTTAGATTGTTTTTGCTCAGTAAGTGAGATTATACCTATAAGCCAGTTCTTGTAGAGCTTTTCGCTGCGCGAATCACTTTCATCCGATCCCAAGGTGGCACCTCCCACTTTGAGTTTTTCCGTAAAGTAGGTGGTTGCAAACCCTGCTCAAATCGATACTCGTCTCTACCTGCTGTTAGCCAAAAGCCACTTTTAAGGAGCAGCAAGGAAGAATAACAATAAAGTCATCACGACGAATCGGCATCAGTGCTTACTCAGGCAATCCAACAGCCAACGCCTTTACATGTTCAGGCTTCAGGCGTTGCAAACTCCACAACAATAAAGATTTGGAACCAACAATATGAATAAGATCCTTCCACAATGGATGCGCTCGGCTGGGCGTTTATCCCATCGCAAAACCTTAATCAGCGTCGCGTGCGGTATGGCATTAGCCATGGGTGCGGATGCAGCCGTTCAACCTATTACCACCCAAGGCAACCAAGTATTGTTTGGCGGCCAGCCCGGTAGTGTGTCTGGTAATAGTTTGTTTTGGGATATTTGGGGCTTTGAAAAGTACTACAACGGCAGCACTGTTGGCTGGCTGGCAAGCGACTGGAATTCAAAACTCGTGCGCGCCGCTGTGGCCGTTGAAGAAGGTGGTTCTGACAACGTACTGAGCAATCCTGCACTGCATAAAGCTCGCGTAAAAGCCGTAGTTGATGCCGCTGTTGCCAACAACATGTACGTGATTATTGATTGGCACACTCACCACGTAGGCGGGAACATCACCAGCGCAGCGATTAGCTTCTTCACTGAAATGGCGCAAACCTACAAAGACACCCCCAACGTTATTTTTGAAATTTTCAACGAGCCCTGGAGCGATGTGTATTGGGATTCACAAATCAAGCCTTACGCGCTGCAAGTGATTCCCGCCATTCGCAACACGGGCGCTAAAAACCTGATTGTGGTGGGCACTCGCTCATGGTCACAAGAAGTTGGCGAAGCGGCAGCCAACCGCATTACCGGCTACGATAACATCGCCTACACCCTGCACTTCTATGCGGGTAGCCATGGCCAATGGCTGCGCGATAAAGCCCAAGGCGCATTGAACAGCGGTATTCCGCTCTTCGTGACCGAGTGGGGCTCAGTGAATGCCGATGGTAACGGCGGCGTGAACAGTAGCGAGACCTGGGCGTGGGTTGACTTCATGAAGAAGAACAACATCAGCAACGCTAACTGGGCCGTAAGCGATAAGGCCGAAGGTGCTTCTGCGTTAACACCTAATACTGGTGCTTCTGGCTGGACTAACAACCAACTCACCGCGTCTGGTTCTTTGGCGAAAGACATTATTTCTCACTGGCCACAAGCTGGCGGTGGCGTAACTCCACCAACCCCTACTTGCAGCGAAGTTGCACTTCCTAACACTATTCAAGCAGAAGCTTATTGCGATATGAGCGGTGTTCAAACTGAAACCACTAGCGACACTGGTGGCGGCTCGAACGTGGGTTACATCGACACCGGCGATTGGATGAAGTACGACGTGAACATTCCAACGGCGGGTACCTACACTGTTTCTTACCGTGTAGCGGCAGCCGCTGCTGGCGGTGTTATCCAGCTGGAAAATGCAGGCGGAAACCCCGTTTATGGCACTGTAAGCGTTCCTGGAACTGGCGGCTGGCAAACCTGGACTACAGTCTCGCACACAGTGCAATTAGCTGCTGGCAAACAAAGCCTAGGTATTGCTGCGAAAATCGGCGGTTTTAACCTTAACTGGATCAAGGTCGAAAGCTCTGGTTCAAGCTCTAGCGGTTCATCAAGTTCATCTTCAAACACCACCCCTATTGCAACTGTTCAAGCTGAAAGCTTCTCGCAAATGAGCGGCGTGCAAACTGAAGGCACCAGTGATACAGGTGGCGGTTTGAACGTAGGTTACATAGATGCAGGCGACTGGATGTCTTACGCGGGAACACCTATCAGTATTCCAGAAACCGGCACTTACACAGTGGAATACCGCATTGCAAGCGCAGCGGGCGGCGGTTCTTTGAGCTTTGAAGAAGCTGGCGGTGTACCTTCTTACACTACAGTAACCCTACCAAACACCGGCGGCTGGCAAACCTGGACTACCGTAAAAAGCACCATCACCCTGACTGCTGGTACGCACAAGTTTGGGATTAAAGCTAACAATGGCGGCTGGAACATCAACTGGTTCAGCATCACCAAAGGCGTAAAGTAATAGATTTTGATTTACACCTACTAAGACTTTACCTCCCTGCTTAGGCACCTCATTAGGTGCCTTTTTTATGGAATTCATTTCGTCAGTTTTCGGTCAGTAAGGGCACTATTTTCGGCGATTTTGACTGCAAATTAGTACGAAACTAAGTACACACACTCCGAACTTTTTCACGCACTTTCCCACTTTAGCCCCAACTCAACATGGCGATTTTATTTGTTATCGCTACCACTTAGCATCATGAAGTGCCTGACCTGTAACACTTTGCCGACACATTTGGTTTCGCAACTGTCAGCATCTCCAATAACAACAAGGGATTGTAAAAGGCCTAGGTACTTATCCAATGCAACCAACGCAATAGCGCCCCTCAAGGTGCATTCGTTACTCCATAAACAATAAAGATTTGGGAAAGTAATAATGAATAAGATCCTCTCAAATGCGTTGCGCCTGAAATCGGCAGCGCTCAAACAAAACCTTGTTTCAACGACTATCGCATCACTCTGTGGCTTGGCCTTGGCCTCAAGTGCTTATGCTGTTCAGCCATTGTCGGTCAGTGGCAACCAAATACTGGCTGGCGGCAAACAAGCCAGCTTTTCCGGTAACAGTCTTTTCTGGAGCAACAACGGCTGGGGTGGCGAGAAGTACTACAACGCCAATACAGTCTCATGGTTAAAGCGCGACTGGCATTCAACGCTGGTGCGCGCGGCCATGGGTGTGGACGAGGGCGGCGGTTACATTCAAGACCCTAACGGCAACCGCAACAAGGTTAAGGCGGTGGTGGATGCCGCAATCGCCAACGATATGTACGTGATTATCGACTGGCATAGTCATCATGCTGAGCAATACCAAAATCAAGCGATTGCCTTCTTTCAGGATATGGCCCGTACTTACGGCACTCGCCCCAACGTTATCTATGAAATTTACAACGAGCCATTGAATACTGCCTCTTGGGGCGGCGTAGTCAAGCCTTATGCGCAGGCGGTGGTTAACGCTATTCGTGCCATTGACCCGGACAATCTGATCGTTGTGGGTACTCCAACCTGGTCGCAAGATGTGGACGTAGCCTCTCGCGATAAAGTCGCTGGCAACAACATCGCCTATACCCTGCACTTCTACGCCGGCAGCCACGGCCAATACCTGCGCGACAAAGCGCAAACCGCGCTTAACAACGGCGCAGCTTTGTTCGTGACCGAATGGGGCTCAGTGAATGCCGATGGTAACGGCGCAGTTAACACCAACGAAACCTACGCTTGGGTTAACTTTATGAAAGCGCGCAACATTAGCAACGCCAACTGGTCAATTAACGATAAAGCTGAAGGCGCAAGTGCCTTAACACCCGGCGCTAGCGGCAATGGTGGCTGGACTAACAATCAATTGACAGCCTCTGGCTCCTTGAGCAAATCCATCATTCTCGGCTGGCCAGGCTCGGTAGATACTGGTTTGGATGTCACTATCCAAGCTGAAAATTTTGCGGTGGCCAGTGATATTGATACCCAAGCAACAACTGATGCCGGTGGCGGTTTGAACGTGGGTTGGATTGATAATGGCGATTGGCTCTCTTTCACCAATAGCCCAGTTACCATTCCGAGCACCGGCACTTACACCATTGAATATCGGGTAGCCAGCTTCAACGGTGGTGGCAGTCTTCGCTTCGAAGAGGCGGGCGGCACGCCAGCTTACGGCACCATAGGTGTACCCAAGACGGGCGGTTGGCAAAACTGGACGACCATCAGCCACAAAGTGACTTTGAGTGCTGGTGTCCACAAGTTTGGTATTAACGCTCCTGTTGGCGGTTGGAATATAAACTGGTTCCGCATCACCAAAGGCTAGTCGCTAACTAGCCAAACAGAATTGGACGCAGTGGGACAAGGATGTCTGGTTTTATGATGTTGCACGCTTGAGCGATTTTTCAATGGGCGATGCATCCTGAGTGCGCTGGCGATTGCGGAATTCTGAAGGCGTCATACCCACAATGCGTTTAAAAAAACGATGGAAAGCTGATTGGCTGTTAAAGCCGGATTTATAAATAATATCCAGAATCGTATCGTCTTTGGCTTCATCGGCAAGCAGCAAACGCTTGGCTTCTTCGATGCGATAACCATTAATAAACTCAAAAAAATTAGAGTGATAATGGGAGAATAACCGTGAAATAATTATTAAGCGTACCCACCAAATCATTCATTTCACCGCTTAAATAGCCACCAATAAAATATCCAACGAACGACCAGAGCCAATGAATAAAAAATCCGCCCAATACAATTTCAGCCCAGCGCAACTCGGTGTTATCAATCATCGAATACACTTGTTTTTGGCGTTGTCGCAAACGGTATTCGGTATAAAAACAAGCGAGCACATATATCAGCGGAAAGCAGCGCACTATCGCCCAAATAAATTTAACCGCTGCGCGATCAATAGCCGCCAGATGCGGCCAATTCCACGGCAGCCATTCAATAACGTTAACCTTGAAAATCAAAATAATGGCAGATACAAACACCGCCGGGAAAAGATGAATCAGGTTGCGCCACTGGAACAGATCCAAAGGTTCAGAAAGCGAGCGCAAGTAGAAATATAAGACCGGCCCTTGCAATAGCAGACAGCTGGACAACACCAAAGGAATAAGACTCCAAGTCGCCAAATCCCAAGTTTGCATGGAGCTGTTCCATGTCACCGTGGTTGTAGCCAAGGTACCCGCAACTAAAAGAAAGAACAGGGATAACAAATTACGTGATTGGCTCTGCTTGCTGGGCATGAGTTTAAACAACATGCAAAGCAACAAAGTTTCCGCAAGGGTGAGAATCAAAATCACTTCATGTAAATTCAGAAACGTATTTTTCATTATTATGGACTCGTACCGCTGGAAAGCACCTTGTGATCTGAGGTTGATTTCAGCCACTGGTTGTTATGGTTTGTGTTAATCATAACAGCAGAATTGCCCGCTCGCCTGTGTTCGATAAGAACTCCTAATCCTATGAAACCGATTAACTCAAATTATTTTTTGTCTTTGGTTATGTTGGGAAATAGGGTCAAAATGACATTAAGCACTCAAGCTTCGAATACCTCCCGACTAAATCGAGCTGACTTACATCAGACCATCTTAAAAAGGGAATCGTCATCCTCGCGCAGCGGGGATCCAGCTTTTGATTTTTAAGGCTAACTATTTAAAGGCTGGATCCCCGCTGCGCGAGGATGACGATTCCCTGCTTTATATCCGCTTCACTCAATAGCTTATTGATCCAATCTTCCCCAAAAACCTCATCCCACTTTCTACATAACCTAAGTGACCTTTCCCATGTTTGCGCTTTTTGCTGCAACAAGGAGGCTCCTAAATCGTCCTGCTGGAAACATATCCCTCACAGCGACAATAACAATAAGCAGGGCTTTCCGATGACCTCAGTCATCTACTTACCATGCTTTTTCAGCAATCAATTTTGGGCGTTCTCCTTACCGACGGTTTCTGTTAGAGACCGTTCGGTCTTTTAGCCCAGCTGTTCTTACCCAATGGAATGCAACCACAAAGCAAGTGCTCACGGCGCTCATCCCTAGAGCCGGTGTGCATGGCTAACTATAAAAATTGGGGGCGTTTTTAGTACCCGGCAAACTCGCTAGACCGAATAACCTTAAACCTAAAAAGCTGTAAACCTAAAAACCTTTAATAAGTCACAACAATAATCCATAAGGGGAAAACTCCTATGCAACATCAACAGTTCAAAAAGGCAGTGCCACTGGCAGCCATCATCGCCGCATTAGGCTTGATGGCTGGCACAGCTCACGCAACGGATTACAACGATGCATTTTGGTCGAGCCCAAATGCCAATACCGACTTCCTTGACCAATTCACCAGTACCACGCTCAACCGCAGCAAGTGGTCAGTAGAAAAGAACATCTACGTAAACGGTGAAGACCAGGATTACCAAGACGTGGAATACCCGGCGGCTGACTGGACAGTGCGTTCCGGTCAACCAGACTCAGGCGCAATGGACGGCAGCGCACTCAACCTGAAAGCGCGCTATATGGATGGTGCTGTACAAAACTACTACGGCGGCGTTGCCAATCAAGGCAAGCCATTGTTTATTCGCTCTGGCCGTATTGAATCGCTCTTGAGCGACTTAACTACCTTCACCTACGGTAAGTTCGAAGCGCGCATCAAAATGCCGCCAGCCCGTAACGGTGAATTCCCGGCTTGGTGGTTGTTGGGTAACTTCCCAGATGTGGGTTGGACTGCCTGCCAAGAATTGGACATCATCGAATTCACCGGTGCCAACGCAACTAACGCCCCGCAAACTCACTGGTCTGCACCTTATGCAATCTACGGCGGCAACCCAGTTACCACTAGCTACGCCAGTTTAGGCGTAAACCCCAGTGCGCAATACGTGACTTACGGCGTAATCAAAACGCCAGATTCCATTGAGTTCTACGTCAACGGTATTAAAACCTACAGCTGGTCACGTACCACCATGGGCGAGCAACAACCATGGCCTTATGTGTCCCCAATGCACATGATTTTGAACCACGCCATCACTCACGTTGAATGGCCCGATGTAGGTAACTACAACAAGTACAGTACCGATGCGAATGTCGCCAACAAAACCGGCTACACCCGTGTTACCAACGGCGTAACCGAATACGAGTACATAGATACCGCCAGCATGAACACCAATATTGGTCGTGCGGGTACCGATTTCCTCGTTGACTATGTAGCGCACTGGCCGCTGCCAAGTACAGATCCGCTGCAAAAATACACCGACAACTCCAAATACAGCTTCTTCCGCACCACCAACAACACCAAGGGCTTCTATTCCCTGAAGGGTTGGTTGGCTCCGGTTGCGGTAACAGGCGATGCTTACTTGAACGAAGGCAACCCAACCGACCTACGTGACAACGGCCCGGACAATGCGGCTGACGGTTACACCGGCTCCAAGTGGGCAACGCCTAAAGACGACAACATGCACTCAATCGATATCGACTACGGTACCGACAAGCCCATCAAATACGTGTGGCTGGAGTGGGGCTGGAACCTGCCCAAGTCTTACGACATCTACGGCAAAACTTCGAGCGGCGCATGGGAATTTATCCTGAGCTCAGACCAAGAGGCTACCGGTTGGACCAAGCATGTGTTTGATATCAACAAGACTTACCGCTACCTCAAACTCGTGACTAAAGGCCGTATCGATAAATCTGACAGCATTTGGCTGCTGGAGCTTATGGCGTTTGAAGATGTTGCCAACGTCTATCCCAAACCCGCTGGCACTCCCAAAATTGACCGCACCATCAACATGATTGGTAACGGCACATTCACCAACGATTTGAGCGGTTGGAACACCGAGTCATATGACGGTGCAACGCCTGTGTTTGCCTCAGTGGGCGGCCAAGCGAAAATCACTACCACCAACCAAGGTACTGGCAATGGTTCTATCCAATTACATACCGAAGGTTTTGGTTTGAAACGCAACTACCGCTACCAAGTGTCGTTCAAAGCCAAGGCAGATGCTGCGCGCAATATGCAAGTGCGTTTGTCTGAAGACAATTTGAACCCATCAGCACAAGGTACCTATTTACTGCAAACAATTCCGCTGACTACTGCACTGACATCGCAAAGTTTTACCGTGGACTTCACTGCGGCTGACAACGCTGGTCGCTTGGCATTCCTGCTCGGCAACATGGGTACATCGACCGTGTACATCGACGATGTTGTGATTAAAGAAATTGCTTACATCGGCACCGGCGACCCATTAGTGAAAGCCATTGATGCTGCTAACTATGTGAGCGCGAGCACCGGTTGGGAAACAGAATGGTGGGGCTTGCCACAACGCGCAGTAGACGGTGCAACTGGCAATAAAGCTAGCGGTAACGACGGCGAATCGGAAGGTAAGGATTTGTGGGTTAGCGTAAAAATTGATCCTGAGTATGAAGTGAAAGAAGTACTGGTTGCAGGCGATAAATCTGCACCGCGCAGCCTTGCGCAGTTCAAAGTGGAATATGGTCCAAACACCATGATCGACTGGACGAACAGCAACACTGACGGCGTGTACGAAACCTTCAACATGTTCAGCAGCGCTCCACCCGTAAGCACTCGTGATTTCAAAATCAGCTTCAGACCACCAGCGGGTCAGTTGGTAGAAGTATCCGACGTGCAATTTATGGCTGTGGATTACAAACCTTACCGCATCTACACCATTGGTTTGGATAACGGCGGGACCATTTCGCCAAGCGGTACTTTGCGCTTCAGCAAAAACAACAACGAATCGCAAACCTACACCTTCACGCCACCGGTTGGCCGTGCAGTTGCCAACGTGATTGTGGACGGTGTTTCTTTGGGCGCGCTTAACAGCTACACCTTCAGCAACATCAACAAGAGTCACACACTTGCCGTTGCTTACACGGGTTCTGGTTCGGCTGCGTCATCGTCATCCAAGAGCTCATCTTCATCCAGCAGCACCGCTGGCACCGGTAGCAGCAGTAGCGCTGCAGCAACTGGCGTGCTGGTATCACAAGGCCGTACCGCAACCACCAACAGCCAAGTGCAACCAGCCTCTAACGCCGTAGACGGCAACATGGGTACTCGTTGGGAAACTGCAGTGGGTGTATCACCAAGCTGGTTGATGGTGGACTTAGGCTCAGCGCAAAACCTCACCAGCGTAGTAATCAACTGGGAAGCGGCTAACGCTGCCACCTATGAAATTCAAGGCACTAACAACGGCGTAACCTGGACTAGCCTCAAAACCGTAACCGGCGGTACCTTCGGTGATCGTACCGATACAGTTGCTGTATCGGGCAGCTACCGCTATGTACGCCTCTACGCTACACAGCGCAGTGCTGGCAACCAATGGGGTTACTCTGTTTATGAGTTCAAAGTGTACGCTCAACCGGCAGCCAGCTCTTCTTCATCCAGCGCTGTGAGCTCGGCAAGCAACTCTAGTGCAGGTAATGCAGGTCAGTTGAACATTGTAAATGCCACCGCAAGTACCGCTTTGACGCCAGCTACTAACGCTATCGACAAAAACTCCGGTACTCGTTGGGAATCAACTCAAGGTGTTGACCCAAGCTGGATCAGCTTCGATTTGGGTGCAGCGAAAAACCTGACGGGCATTGCGATAGATTGGGAAGCAGCCAACGCGGCTAACTATTTAGTGCAAGGCTCTAACGACAACGCCAACTGGACCACCCTCAACAGCTTTACTGGCGGCGCCTTCGGCAACCGTACAGATACGCTCAGCCTAGCCGGCAACTACCGCTACGTACGCGTTTACGGTACGCAGCGCAGTGTAGGTAACCAATGGGGCTATTCAATTTGGGAAGCTCGCATTAGCGGCAACTAAGTTGTGCATGGATAAAACCCGATAAGGACATATGTTTACCAGACAGGGCTTTCGGGCCCTGTCTGACTTTATAAGAACCACTAAAAAATTCGACCATAGCTAGCCATCAAGGTGGCAATCAAGAAGGAATGAAAAAAATGAAACTTAAAAAGTCACTAGCCTTACTGGCTTTGAGCTTTGGATTAATAAGTACAGCGACAACTCAAGCAGCAGTCATCAATTTTGACGATTTACCTTACGTAGATTTTTCAGGAACCATCGAAAATGGTTACCAAGGTTTTGATTGGAGCTCCTTTGCCTATATCAACAAATTTGCCATGCCGAATACAGGTTTTGAAAAAGGTGTTGTCTCAGGCCAGCACGGGGCATACAACGATTTTGCGGGAACCTCTACCACCAGCGGCAATCTATTTGATTTTAACGGCGCTTATTTAACGGCTGGCTGGAAAGACGGATTAATCATTGAGGTCTCCGGCTCTGCAAACGGAATAACTCAGTACAATAAAACCGTAACGGTTAATACATCGCAAGCACAATGGTTTGATTTTAATTTTTTTGATATAGATTCACTGACATTCTGGGCTTACGGCGGCACGCGCAATCCTGACTTAGATAATGATGGTGAATTTTTTATTTTGGATAACTTCACCTACAACGAACCACGTCCAACCACAGAAGTCTCCGAACCTTCAAGCCTCATGTTGTTAGGTTTGGGTATTATTCTGTTGGGCGTTATTTCGCAAGGCAGAAAACGCAGTTAAACATTAATAACAAAAAAAGCCGATAGCGTTTGCGCGCTATCGGCTTTTTTTGTTGTTGAACTTTACGTCGAATCTTTATTTCTTCGCCGTTTCAATTGCCTGCTTGCGATATTCTGTCGGCGTCACACCCACCATACGTTTAAAGAAACGATGAAATGCCGAGGGGCTGTTGAAGCCAGATTTAAAGATGACTTCGAGAATCGTTTCATCTTTAAACTCAGGCAGAGCCAACAAACGCTTGGCTTCTTCTACGCGGTAGCCATTAATAAATTCAAAGAAGTTGGATTGGTAATGAAGCTTGAGCACTGCAGATACATCGCGCGGGCGCAAACCGATTTGCTCGGCAAAGCGCTCAAGGTTGATATTGCTTTCCAAAAATAATTTCTTGTCGCGAATACCTTGCTCTATGGCATCAATCTTGGCTGCTAATTTTGCTTCAGGCACAGGCTTGGGTGGAGCAATCACCACGGGGTTTAGCAATTGGCGTGTGTTAATCAAACCAAATACAAATAAACCATTTACAAGCGCGACAGTTAAATAATTATCCAAAATACCTAGCTGATCGCTAATCGCAACATTTACGTAACCTTCCAATGCATAGGCCAACAAAGACCACAGCCAATGTACGCAAAAGCCGAGCAAAACCACATCCGCTAATTTCAATTCTGTAACAGCAATGCTGGAATAAACTTGTTTTAAATCTTCACGTAATTTGTACTCGGCCCAAATACTGGCCATTACGTAAACAAAGGGAATAAGTTTTACCATCGCCCACACTAATGAGCGCGCAAATTTTTCGGTAACGTCGAGTGGTGTTGACGGTTGCCAATCAACGCTATTGATTTCAAACACCAGAACAATAATAACAACCAAAATAGCGGGCACTAAATGAATCAGATTGCGCCAACGCAGCACATTTATTTTTTTAGAGAGTGAGCGCAGGTAGAAAAATAATACCGGGCCTTCCAGCATTAAACAGCCGGCAAGCACCGCAACCACATAGGGGGTGTGATTGATATCTGTCGTTTTTAAATCGCCGTTCCACACCACGACAGTTGAAGTTAACACCAGCGCAACGAGCACGAAAAAGCTCGCGAGAATTGCGCGCGGTTGAATGCGTTTGGATGGCAATATTTTTAACAAAACCGCCAAAAATAGGCATTCCAAGGATGTTAGCAATAACACCACATCATGGATATTCAGGAAATTGGTTTTCATTATTATGTTCTCACGCAAAATCGCCCTGTGCCGACATGTACCGATTAAAGTCAGGGCGAAGAAAAACCGACTGCTGTAAAGGCTGGCGATTTTCGCACGTTGCAAAGCTCATCACCAGCGCCAATATTCTCCAAGACTAGCAGTATATGAAGCATGTGAGGAAAGGAAACCAAATCTTTACGAGGGTAACAGTCAAACCCGGCAAATATTCGCTGCAATAAAAAACGGGGCTCAAGGCCCCGTTTTTTATTTATCAGATCAATCTGCTGTTAAGGCAAGGCATTCAAGCTAGCTCTTACAGGCACAGAGAATGGGCGGCCATCACGCACATCCCAGTTGATTGACCAAGTCATTACACCGCGGAAAGTCGGGTAAGCCGCTTTAGGCTTAACGGTGCCGCAGTCAGTCAGCTTGGTTAAGCAGTTAAGCGCTTTAGCGATATCAGCGGTAGTCGCCTGACCAGAGTTGGCCGCTTGCGCGCCTGATGGCAAGCCAATCGCCACTTGGTCTGGGCGCAAACCAACCCAGGTAGTGTTGTTGGCAATTGGGAAGCCTTCAATCAGCATAGTAATGGAGGCAACCATCATGTCCACAGTGCCAGCCTGCAAAGCGCTGTTGCTGTAAGGAGTCGCCAAACCACCGTTGTTGTACAGCTGTACGTGGAGGATGGTCAGCTCATTACGCAAGCCGTCGATCAATGGCAAGTAAGCGCCCCAAATACCAGAAGCAGCAATGTAACCACCCTGTACATAAGGATGCTCAGGTGCCATAGAGAGATACAGATTTGGATGAGTGGTTTTAATTTGCTTGATAGCAGTCACCAAATTAGTCACCACAGGAGCGCCCCACGACACACCAGCACCGCTTTCAAGGTCTATGTCGATACCATCAAAACCGTATTCATTGAGGATGGCATTGGTGCTGCTGACGAAGTTAGCTACGTTAGTCGCATTATTGAGGGTCACGGTACCGTTTTGACCGCCGAATGACAGAACAACTTTCTTACCTGCAGCGCGCTTGGCGGCAACATCGGCAATAAATTGGGCTTTGTTCAGGGCTGGATCGAGGGTGAATTTAACTGCGCCGTTACCTGCGTCATCCGCGAAGGCGATAACAATCACGTCCCAAGTTGCATCAACATTCGCCAACTGAATCAAGCCGCTACCATTATCGAAGTTATGCCAGTAGCCAACCAATGCGTGCTTCGGTAAACCATTGCTAACGGATGAACCGCTGCTTGAGGTGCTTGATGCAACACTGCTCGCCACAGACGATTTAGATGAGCTGGCAACAGAACTCGCAACACTGCTGGAAGCTGCAGAACAGCTGCGAACTTGCGCCCAAGCTTGTGTCCAGGCGCTACCTGAACCTGGTGCATAGGCCCAAGCCGATGGCGAAGAACACCAGCCGGCAATAGTGCAGCTGTACTCATTGCCAAGGTTTTGAACCAATTGGCCAGCGGCGTAGCTGGTGCCCGCAACATATTGTGGCGACGTGCAAGAACCACCCGTTACCACACTGCTGGAGCTTGAAGAGGTCTTCGCGCTGGAAGCAACACTGCTCACTACCGATGCGCTGCTCGCTTTGGAGGAGGTGCTAGCGGCAGATGAAGTAGCTCCATCGCAGGTACCTAGCAAAGTCCACTCTTGGTATTGACCGGAATAACTTGCAGGGCTGTGACCTTGTGACCACCAATTGGCGGTATAGGCTTTGTTCAGCTCTTTCACTTGCGCACCACCATTATAAGCGGTACTCGCATTCCACTCGGCCAAACCTGTGCAACTAACGGCATGAGCTTGGCTTGCAAATATCATGGCGCCGGCGCTAGCCAACAACCACATAACTGCCTTTTTCATTAAGTGTATTTTCATGGTAAATAGCCCCTCGATATATTCGTTTTTAAATAATTTCGTATTATGGAGTTGCACGTGGCGACTCAGGTTGATTAGCGAAAATCAAAAACTACAGACAACACTTTCCCAATCCCGCAAATGTAGAAAATGCAAGGTTTGTGTCAGGAACGATGGATAACAACAGTCAAAAAGAATCACGCTTGCTTGGCGAACACTTAGATCGCTAGCACATACACTGCGCTTGTTTTTATTTTTACGCGCACACTAACACCGCCAGAAAAAATCCCAGCGCATCCATTGTAAAATAGCGTTTTAAGACAATAAGTACCGAATGGCAACGTTGTCATTTATAGCACGATGATTCTGACAAAGCAAAGAACTAAGCGCAAAATATAAACAGCGTCACGCAAAGTAACTCTTTGAGGAGTTTGGAAAAGGAAAGCTTATTTAGGTTTATCTATTTGAAGGGTCATTTTAAATGAGGTGTACAGGCAAGCAAACCTGTAAGTGCTATTTGGCTAAAGCACTGTATTTTATTTGAAAATACAGTGCTTTGCGTAATCCTTAGCTTCATTTACCGTCCAATCGCCTTTGGGCTTCTCGTCCATTTTCGCGCACCACTCCGGGCTTCCCACTTTCGGGGCACAAGACGTTAACACGGCGCAAAGAGTTACCAATGAAAGAACTAACTTCATAAACCTATTCCCTTGAAATGAATCACCCACCTGCTAACGACCAGATTTGGAAATCCGCGGTGTGGATGCTGGATAATGAATTAATTTTTGCGCTGGGCGCACGGGGCGAGCAACTAAATTTCCACCGCAATTCGGGCAAATAAAATTTAATTTAGATTCTGCGCATGCTTTGCAAAAAGTGCACTCAAAACTACAAATCAACGCACCAGTTGACGAAGGTGGCAAATCTTTATCGCATAACTCACAGTTAGGACGCAGCTCTAACATACTCACCTCGACCAGTAAAAAACTAACAACTGCGCTGCCTTACCGCTTCAAACAAAACCACGCCCGTTGCAACAGAAACATTCAAACTGCTTACTGTTCCCGCCATGGGGATATTAATCAGGTGATCGCAAGTGTCTTGGGTTAAGCGACGCAAACCATCGCCCTCTGCCCCCATAAGTATTCCGATGTTTCCCGTTAAGTTTGCTTGATAAACCGAGCCCTCAGCTTCACCGGCAGCACCAAACAACCACACACCCTTTTCCTGCAATTTCTTTAAAGTGCGCGCTAAATTCGTTACCGGAACTAAAGGTAAAACCTCTGTTGCACCGCAAGCGACTTTGCGTGCGACAGGCGTAAGGCCTACAGATTTATCTTTAGGTACAATAACAACCTGTACGCCTGCGGCCTCTGCGGTACGCATGCAAGCACCAAGATTATGTGGATCAGTAACGCCATCTAAAATTAGAATAAACGCGGGTTCGCTTAGGTTATCGATTAACTCAAATAAAAACTTCTCATCGTGGATTTCACCGGGCGAACACACAGCCACTACGCCCTGATGATTTTCATCACCAACCATTTCATCTAATTTTTTTCGATCAACAATCTTGCAGCTAACTTCATTGCTTTGCGCAAGGTTTAAAATTTTAGTGAGGCGCTGATCATTGCGGCCTTGCACCATAAAAACTTCCTGCACACGTTGCGGTGCACTTTTTAACAACGCCTGTACAGAGTGCAGGCCAAAAATATTTTCATTTTTCAAAAGAGCATCTCTTATTTAAAACAATTCATTCTGGGTTTTAATGGCATCATCTTTTCCCAACCACCGGCTAAGCCTTGTTGTCAGATTTACCCAGCGCTTTTTTAACCACAGTTTTCGCCTTAGCAACGAGTGTCTTAGTCGTTGTTGGCGAAGGTTGCTGAACTGCTGGTGACGCCTTCTTGCGCGAAGTTTTTTGAGTTTTCTCGCCATGCGTAGCCTCGCTGGATGTTTTTACTTTAGCAGCGGCTGGTTTAACTGCAGTCGCTTTTTTCACCGCTGCTTTACTCGTTACTTTTTTCTCCGCACCACCTTTTTCTGAAGGTTGAATTAATTCAGCAGCTCTTTTAGCCGCTGCAATTTTTTCAGCCTTAGTTTGCGCAGGTGATTTTGTTGTAGATTTTTTCGCAACCAAGCTTTTCCCCGATGGGGGTTTTGCCGTTAGATTTTTGCCTGCTGATTTTTTTGTGCTCTTAGTTGAGGCTTTAGCGGATTTCGTTGGCTTGGCCGTTTTTAACGTTGTAGCTTTTGCAGTCGTACTTTTAGATACTTTTTTCACAGAAGGCTTTTCCGCCGTTTTACTCGATTCTGCAGCACGCGCTTTTTTCTTTTCGGCTTTTTTAACCACTATAGGCACTATAGATTTTTTAGGGCGACGAACTGCATTATCAGATTCCAATTCAAAATCGATTTTGCGATTCTCCAAATCCACGCGCACAACGCGCACCACCAACTCGTCACCCAAACCAAATACGCGGCGCGTGCGATCACCCACCAAGCGATGCTGCGCAGCTTCAAAACGATAATAGTCATGCGGCAAGGCGGTGATATGCACCAGACCATCCACATACAAATCTTTCAACTCAACAAACAAACCAAAACCCGTTACGGCGCTGACATGACCCGCAAATACTGCACCGACTTGATCGCGTAGGTATTCACATTTCAACCAACTCACTACATCGCGTGTTGCTTCATCTGCACGACGCTCAGTAAGCGAACACTGTTCACCGAAAACCACCATATCATTCGCGTCGTACGGATAAATTTGACGAACAGGAATTGGTTTTGCACCTTCAGCACGACGCACGTGAGTTGTGGGCACATCGCTACGCACCACAGAGCGAATAGCACGGTGAACTAACAAGTCAGGATAGCGACGAATTGGCGATGTAAAATGCGTATAAGCATCGTAACCCAAACCAAAGTGACCGCGATTTTCTACTTGATACATCGCCTGACGCAAACTGCGCAGCATGACCGTTTGAATCATATTGGAATCGCTGCGGCCTTGAATGTGTTGCATCAACTGTTGGTAATCGCCCGAAGTTGGCTCAGCACCGCCCGCCAAACCTAAACCTAATTCCGATAAAAATTCACGCAGGTTAGTGAGTTTGGTTTCGGTGGGGCCTTCATGTACTCGATACAAGCCAACGAGATTATGCTTCTCTAAAAATTTCGCCGAGCACACGTTGGCGCACAACATACACTCTTCAATTAATTTGTGCGCATCATTGCGTTTAATTGGCACTATGCGTTCGATTTTACGATCTTCGTTAAATTGAATGCGGGTTTCCACTGTATCGAAATCAATTGCACCGCGTTCATCGCGCGCCACGCGCAAGCATTTGTACAATCGATGCAATAATTCCAATTGCGGTAAAACATGTTTGTATTCTTCGCGCAACGCATTGGATTCATCGTCTGATTCGGTAAGAATTTTCCCAACTTTGGTGTAGGTCAAACGCGCATGCGAATGCATAACGCCTTCGTAAAATTCGTAACCTGTAATTTTGCCAGCATCGGTGATGGTCATTTCACACACCATACACAAACGATCCACATGCGGATTTAACGAACACAAACCATTCGATAAAGCTTCCGGCAACATAGGCACAACATAATCGGGGAAATAAACCGAATTGCCACGGCTGCGCGCTTCCATATCGAGCGCATTATTTACTTTTACGTAGTGAGATACATCAGCAATCGCAACATATAAACGCCAGCCACCGCGACGGCGCTCGCACAAAACCGCATCGTCAAAATCGCGCGCATCCTCACCATCAATAGTGACAAAAGGAAGATGACGAACATCGATGCGATTTAATTTATCCGCCTCAGCAACTTCCGCAGGTAATGTTGCCGCTTCAGCGACAACATCTTGCGGCCACACATGCGGAATACCGTGGGCCTGAATCGCCAATTCAATTTCCATACCCGGCGCCATGTGATCGCCGAGTACTTGAATCACACGTCCCATTGGCAAGCGGTTTTTATCTGGCTGTTGGGTAATTTCAGCCACTACGATTTGGCCATGTGCAGCGCCGCCGTAAGCGCCGAATGGAATCATAATATCTTGCGTGATGCGCGCATTTTCCGGGCGCACAAATTGCACACCATCTTCATTAAAAAAGCGCCCGGCTAATTGCGTGGTATTGCGCGAGAGCACTTCAACAATTGCGCCTTCTTCTTTGCCGCGATACTGCTCACCCGATAAACGCACTAATACTTCATCGCCATCAAATACGCGGCGCATTTGGCGATTGTGGAGGTAAATATCCTCCCCGCCATTGGCGGGAATGACGAACCCATAGCCATCTTTATGCCCCTGCACGCGACCGCGAATAACGTCGATTTTATCCAAACGTAAGTAAGCATCTTTACGGTTGCTAATCAATTGACCATCGCGCGCCATAGCGATCAAGCGACGGCGCAGAGCTTCAATTTGATCCTCATCGGTAAGATTGAGGATGTCGCACATTTGCGGATGGGTTATGGGTTCGGAAGCGCTATCCAGCAAATCCAAAATATACTCGCGACTGGGGATGGGGTTTTCGTATTTTTCAGCTTCGCGAGCAGCAAAAGCGTCCTGATGCGGGGTTTTACGTTTGGTCAAAGGAGGCGTCCTGTAGTGGGGGAAATGGCAGTCTCTTTACTGCCCCAGTCATATTTGACAAATCAAACTCATATTTGATCAATACTTCTTGAATCAATTATAGGGCAGTCAGTATGACAAACCTACAAATAGTTGAGATTGCGCGTTGACAAGCTTTAAGGCGCTATTTATAGTTCGCGGCCTTGGCGGAAGCCGAGCTGCCCAGGTGGTGAAATTGGTAGACACGCCAGCTTCAGGTGTTGGTGGCGCAAGCTGTGTCGGTTCGAGTCCGACCCTGGGCACCAAATTGCAAAAGGCTTTGGTTAATACCAAGGCCTTTTTTGTATCTACAGCGTGTAAATAGGGATTTTTATGTTGCGATATTTGTGGCTCACAATTGTTTGCTTTTTAGCTGGTTACACTGCTGCATTTTTGGTGCACAGCAAAGACACTCCAAACCAATCGGTTATAAATCCAAGCTCCAGTCAACAGGCTGAATCTCAAACCGCTCCAAGTCAATCAACTAGTAATCCGCAATTACCCCTCACATCAACGGCACCTACAACACAACACCAATCGTCAGCGGAAAAAGTATTAGCCGCCACCCAATTCAAGGCGAGTAAAACAGCCTACGAAGCCTATCAGCAATTATTTTTCCTCAACAGCCTATCGGATGATGAGCTAAAAGAGGCCCTAGCATCCACATCTCCAGATAAAAAAACACAACGTGCGAATATCGTTTGGATGCTTGCAACACGCACTCCAGAACATGCCATTGCGTTAGTCGAAGACTTAGCTAAAAAAGGAGAAGGGGAATTAGCTCGCGTTGCCATCTTATCCTTGGCTCAAGTCAAACAAAAAGAGGCTTGGGCATGGGTGAAAGGCAATGATGCTCTACTGGAAAAAATGATTCCCAATTTAGGTGAGCGCTACGATTTCAAAATAGGAATGCTTTTTGAGTTAGTGCGCGATCCAGCTTCAAAATGGGATGCTTACGAAGAAGCACAAATATTGATTGCAAATGGTCCCAAAAAGGCAGACAAATTTATGCTTCAAGGCATTGCCAAAGGAGCTGCAGAATCAGACCCGGAAGAAGCAATAAACCGCGCGCTAGCTGGCACCAATGGAAAAAAGGATGAGCATTTACTCGTAGGTACATTGGATGTTCTCATTCAAAAAAATAACGCAAGAGCAAAAGAAATCATTCAACTAAATCCTGAATTTATAGATATTGGGCAGATTGCTCGAGTTTCCGACAATCTTGTAAAAGATAATCGTTTTACAGAGGCTTATGATTTTGTAAACAACTTCAAAGATTCAAAACAACGCCAAGCTGCACAAGCTCAATTAGCTGACTCACTAAGAGGCAGCGGGCAAGATAAGGCCATTGAATTTGTGAATAGCATAAAATCTGAGGATGATAAGGCCGCTACTGTAAACACGCTCGCCGTTCATATGGGGGTTAGTGGCGTACCAGCAATGGAAAGAATCAAGCTGATGGATGAAACACTAAGCGCTGTAGCGCCAGCAAAAAAAGCATTTCAATACGCATACAACTTAAAAGACTTGCGCATATCTAACCCGTCGGAATATTCGGCATACATGGCGGGCTTACGCTTGCGAGATCAAGACTTTGCAGATGATGTGGATAGATCTGTAGCAACTCTGGCGAACTTGAAATAAGTATTGATCCAACAAAAAGCCCCGATGCTTTCACATCGGGGCTCTTCATTTTTAAAACTTATCTACCGCTTAATTAAAACTCTTTCTTAGCATTTTCAAGCTTTTTGGCTTTCTTTAAATCGTGCTTTTCTTTAGCCGTTTTAGCCGCTGGCTTTTTACCCTCTTTTCTACCTTCATGTGATTTGCTCATGACATATCTCCCATGTAAGAAATTGAGTACCGCACTACAAGATTACACCTAAAACCGCGAAAAGATAGCTCCCAACAATACAAATGGAGGCGCTCAAACTTTTATATCAATTCGATGATAAGTTGGCTGGTAGTTCTCGACGGCCAAAAACGCGCGGCTTACAGGATCAGTGTTTTGATTGGCTTTTTTACTCACCGATTTTGCTTCTGAGGGACGCTCCGGGGGTGGCAATACCTGCGGCTTGGTTTGCACCGAATATTGATGTGGCGTTTTGGGGTCTGGCTCAGCATCCAAGGTTACCGCTGGGCGCGCCTGTGCATTGGGCCTCTGCGTGTAAACAGAACCCTGCGCGTAAGAGCTGTACCCCAGAAAATCGCCAATAACCATGAAAATATCCCGTTCAATAAGCGATCAGTATAGCCAAAACAGCAAGCCGCCTTAGACAATTTCAATCTCATCTTTGCGCAGCAATATACTGGGGTGCCCCAACTCCACAGCGCCCTCAAAAAACTCCTGACCAATGAGACGCGGCGCTACGTTTTTCCAGCCGTAGCTTTCCTGACCACAAACAGACTGGATTTTACCTAATGCGAGGTCGCCTTCTTTGATAATATCTCCGTCAGCAACAGGGTGATAACCTTTGGGGAAAGGATGCATACTTACCTCCGCCGAATAAACTAGCTTTTTGATGCCCAAAGAGTATCACTTAATGTTTTCGCCCATGTCGATTATTCATTGCACCCTTCGACTATTTACGTAATTTTCATGTGTAGGTTCACTTCTTTGCCTACAGCAACTTATTTTCTTTCTTGGATTTAAGAATGACTTCTCCTGACTCAACACCGCGCTCAAAAATTTCATCGCTCGAATTTACTTTGCTCGTGGCACTAATGATGTCGATTGTTGCTATTTCAATCGACGCGCTTTTGCCCGCACTCGGTATTATTCGCACTGAAATCCCACTCGCCTACCCCAACCAAGTACAGCTTGTCATTAGCGCGCTCTTTTTGGGTATGGCCTTGGGGCAATTGATTTGCGGCCCGCTTTCAGATGCAACTGGCCGCAAAAAAGTTTTATACAGCGGCATATTATTATTTTTAGTCGGCAGCGTGATTTGTTTTTTCGCGCAAGATATTAATACTTTACTGGTAGGTAGATTTATTCAAGGCCTTGGCGTTTCCGGCCCTTATGTTTCTGCTATTTCCATTGTGCGCGATAAATACGCTGGCCGCGAAATGGCGAAGGTGATGTCGCTGGTCATGATGATTTTTATTATGGTGCCCGCCATTGCACCAAGTTTAGGGCAAGCCATTTTATGGGTTGCATCTTGGCGTTACGTGTTTGTGCTTTACGTTATTTATTCAGTGGCGATTGGTTTATGGATTTTCTTGAGGCTTGAAGAAACCCTGCCAAAAGAGAATCGTATTCCATTAAGCGTTACTGGATTTATGGATGGCTTTAAAGAAGTGATTTGCAACCGTACCACTATGGGTTACACCCTGTGTATGGGTTTATTTTTTGGTAGTTTTGTGGGTTATTTAAATTCATCGCAACAAATTTTCCAGGTGCAATTCGGCACGGGCAAAATGTTCACCGTTTACTTTGGTGTATTGGCCTTGGTGTTTGGCGTGGCATCACTCTTTAATTCTCAACTGGTAGAAAAATGGGGCATGCACTTTATTAGCAACCGCGCCGTTTTGGCGATTATTCTTAGCTCTGCATTATTTTTAGGTTTACATGCGGCGTGCGATATTCAGCTGTGGATGTTTATGATTTATGCCGCAGTTTTGTTTTTTGCCTTTGGTTTGATATTCGGCAACGTCAACGCCATGGCCATGGAACCTATGGGGCATGTCGCGGGAATTGCATCGGCAATTATAGGCTCTGTGTCGTCAATTATTTCCATGGTGATTGGCACTGCAATTGGCCAGCTCTACAACAACACTTTAATTCCAGTGACAGTTGGCTTTTTGGTCATGACCAGTTTGGCGCTCTTATTGATGAAGTTTGCCGATAGTCACAACACCAATCCAAACAGCTAACTTCTAAATATCAAACCGCCAATCTATGCAAAAGGAATTGCACGCCACTCCTGCTACTAAATTACCCATCACACATTCAGCACTTTATCGCCATTTAATTTGCATACGTATGTATATCTGTAGTTTGGTATGAATACGTATGCAACCAATTGTGAAGGTTTTTTACGAAGGTTAGCATTTCTTCCGCATGATTTATTTAGCACATAATAATTAATAATTTTTATTCACGCTTGTTCTTTTTAGT
>JAGKXD010000084.1 GCA_021151525.1 Cellvibrionaceae bacterium
CAAGAAATTAATATGTTGTCGCCAAATAATACAAAAGTGTCGTTGCAATCATTTTTAATATTGAAATTCCTTTTGTATTTTGACGACAAAATATTTTCAATGCTAAAAAATTTGAATTGCCGGCGTTGAACCCTGTTCTAAACTCATCTGAGAAAAGTCTCTTGGAAAGGGATGATGTTTCCAAGAAGTAGTAATCAGCTATAGGGGAATTACTAATGGCGGCGCAACTATCCTCGGCAAAACAACCGGGAAAATTATTTCAAGTGGCAGTGGTGGGAGCCGGTGCCAACGATTTAGAAATATTCTCGCGAATTTTTGCGATAACTCGTTATAGACCTCGTAGCTATCACTTAAAAGTGGTGAGTGAAAACAGTTCGCTGGGAGAATTAACTAGCGCAGCAAATGCAGATATCTATGTGGTTAATCTTCATAACTCGCACGCAGTGCATTGCTGGCATAGGCTTTCAACATTAATTTCTGCGGAGCGCCGCAAGCCAGTATTAAAAATTTCTAAAGTAACTCCCACAACCGAATCAGGTTCAGAGTTCACTATTTCATGGCCGATTAACCCCGCCAAGTTATTACAGTCTTTGGATAATTATACAATTCGTCACCTTCATTATTATCCAGAGTTTGAAATAGGTTCTGAAGTAGAGCCTTCAGTTGCAACGGTTAAAAATTTCAAAGCTATCAATCTTTCAACTCACGCACAGCAAGAGTCGCAACAAGAAAACAAACTAAGAATTCTGGTGGCAGACGATAGTCTGGCGGTTCGTCGCCAACTCAAAATGGAGTTTGATGTGATGGATGCCAAAATCAATTTGGTAGCCGATGGTGAAGCGGCCGTTAAAGCGGCTGAGAATGAAGAATACGATGTTATTTTTCTTGATGTCGTCATGCCCGGTATTGATGGCTACGCCGCTTGCAAAACAATTAAGCGCAGTAAACTCAATAAAAATACGCCAGTCATTATGTTGACGAGCCGTTCATCAAAATTCGATAAGCTCAAAGGTGTATTGGCAGGTTGCGATACCTATTTAACCAAGCCAATCAATCACAACGAATTCAAAGAAATTACCCAAAAGCATTTCGATGCTCATAAAGCCCGCACTCAAAAACTGGAGAATGAACAATGAAACCTAATCGCATTATGATTGTGGATGACTCACCGGTCGAGTTACAGCATTTAAAAGAAATTGTGTCTGATGCTGGCTATCAAGTAATTACCGCAGTCAATGGGCAAGATGCTTACGACAAAGCAAAAACCTATAAGCCGGATGTGATTTTAATGGATGTTGTCATGGATGGTATTGACGGTTTTGAAGCTTGCCGAAATATCACCGGCGATAAAGATTTATCGTCAATCCCTGTGGTGTTTGTAACCAGTAAAAATCAGCGCGCTGATCGTGTGTGGGGTGAACTACAAGGCGGTAAAGCTATGATCAGCAAGCCTTACACGCAAGATCAAATACTCGATACTATTGCAGCGCTTTAGTATTCATCTGAAACTCTTTAATTTACCCAGAGTTTATGGCAATGAATAATGACGCAAGAGTTTCCTCCTCGCTTCAGGCAAAAATTGTGGTGCAAGAAGAAGTGGAGGCTAACCTCATTCATGCGCTAACGCGTTTGCAGCACACGGCGTTTGAAAAGGAGTTTTTGAATGACGGTGCAGCGCAGCACACCGATAGTAAACCCGAAGCATTTTTTGGCTTCACCATAGGTCAGCTGCAATTTATGATTGCGGCTAGTTGCTTCTGTGAAGTCTTTGTTGATACGGCAATTGCTGCTATTCCCAATGCGCCATCATCGCTATTAGGTTTGAGTAATATTCGCGGTGTGCTGATTCCAGTTTTTCAAATCCATTCACTCTTACACAGTCCATTTTCCAAAAAACCTATTATTTTTGTAATAGGCAAAGGTGATTCAGCGGTTGGGTTGCTCATAGATCGCCTACCTACATCTCTCTCTTTGTCAGCACATCAGCGCGAAACGCCTGCCAAGCAAGAAAATCCTTTGTTGCAACAATTTATTAAAGCTAATTATTTTTCCAATCAAAATCATTGGTTGTTGCTTGATGGAAATGCTTTGGGCGAGCAGCTGCTTGCTTTAACCAATCATATTTATAAACAGGGATCTCATTGATTGTGACTTGTTTGATTGGTGATTGTTAAAACGGAAAGTAAGTATTCGTTGTGTATTGTTAAAACTGGTTCATTGCTCATTCGTGGAGTCAACTGATGAAAAAATTATCCGGGATTAAAATATCCCACAAAATTAGTAGCCTGATGATTGGCTTGGTGGTTGGTTTTCTGTTGATGGCGGTGGCTTATTACGCGCAATTCGCCTCGGAAAAAACAATTAGTGAGGCGAATACTAATTTTAAAACTATTGATCAGTTAATCTCGGCCACCCTGAATTCGGCGACCGAGATTCGTACAGCAACGCCAACCTTTGTTGATACGGGGGATGAGCAAGCGCTTAGCTATTATCGCGGCGGTAAAATGCAGATAAATGAATCCTTAAATTTATTGGGATCCATGAATGTTCGTTTTGTTAATAAAAATGCGCTCACTGTAGCAAAAGATGCAGTTAAGAAATTAGATGCTGAGTTCAATAAAGTTGTCGATCAACAGGCAGCCGCCGCGAAGGACGCTGTTAAAAAAGAAGAGCTGAAGGCGGGTTTGAATGACGCAGTAGTGGCTATGACAACAAGCCTACAAGATTATCGCCGCTTAATGGATGCCAGTGTTAAGCGTCGCATTGCTCAGGCAGAGGGCGAATTAAATATTGCACGTACCATGTTTGCTGCCGTGTTGTTCTTAACGGCAGTGGGAACCACCTTAGGGTTGTTCTTAATCTACCGCAGTATCGTGTTACCGCTGTGGCATATGCAACGTATTATCGCCCAACAAAACAGTGGTAACGATAAAGCCCGTGTACGTATCCATGCGAACGATGAATTGGGTGAGTTAGGGCGCGCATTTAATCGGCTCTTGGATGAGCGTATTAAAGTACTTTCCGAACAATCTCAAGAAAACGAAACACTCAATACCTCCATTATTGGTTTAATTCGCACGCTCGGCGCAATTGCCAGAAAAGATCTCTCGATTAAAGTACCTGTGTCAGCAGACGTGACAGGTACAATTTCCGATGCCGTGAATTTGTTAACCTCTGAAACTGCGCGCACTTTGCATCAGGTAAAAGGTTTCTCTGAAAAAATTAATGTGATTTCTGATCAATTGCAGGCGCAATCAGCGGTGGTGTTGCAAGTTGCTGAAGAAGAACGTACGCAAGTGGCCGATACCGTAAGCGCACTTGATCAATCTGCAAAAACAATGACTGATATTGCAAAAGAAGCACGCAGTGCCAACAGTATTGCATCTTCTGCGATTGACTACACACAAAAAGCCCAGCTCTCGGTAATTCAAACTGTAGAGGGCATTCAAACCATTCGAGGTACTATTTCTGAAACAGAAAAACGTATTAAACGTTTGGGAGATCGCTCGCAAGAAATCACGTCAATCGTAAACTTGATTAACACCATTGCTGAACGTACACACATACTTGCACTGAACGCGAGTATGCACGCTGCATCAGCGGGTGAGGCGGGTAAAGGTTTCGCAGTGGTAGCGGAAGAGGTGCAGCGCCTTGCAGAGAATGCTCGTGGTGCAACCTCTGAGATTTCGGCGATGGTAAATAATATTCGTGTGGAAACTTCAGACACGGTAAATATTATGAACAAACTTATTACCCAAGTGGCAGAAGGTACCAAGCTTGCAGAAGATTCCGGTCAACGTATGCATGATACAGAAGCGGCAACGCGTCAATTAGTAAACCACGTAAAATCTATTGCGGTTAATTCTATGAACCAAGCCAATATGGCAAACCGCGTGCGCGACCGTGCGTTATTGATTACCGAGTCAACAGAAAAAACACACGGAAAATTAGAGGAGCAGCGATTACAAACGGATGAATTGAAAAATTATGCGCATTCGCTAATGGATCGCGTAAACGTATTTACCTTGCCTGAGTTCCGCAGTGAAGCTCGTCCCGCAATTAATGCTACTGTTAATGTCACCAACACAGTGCCGACTCTTTCTCAGCCAGTAAATACTCAACCAACAGCAAATCAATTACATTTGGAGCAAATCGCTTTGGGGCAATTACCGCCGGAGCAAGTTCAGCAAGCAAAGCTAGCCTAGATGTTTGTGCAAGTTGAATTGGGATAAATTATGGCCACGAACGCGTTAACGTCGGATCAACAGGAGTTACTCGCAATGCTTGCAGGTGAGCTGCAAGCATTGTTAGATATATCCTTAACGCAAGTAGAACACAACTCCTGTGCCGCAGAGAATTTACGGGATACTGCTGAAGCATTGGATAATTTTGCGAACGCAGCGGAGTTAATTGGCTTAAGTGGTTTGGCTTCGGCATGGCGTTGTTTGCGCGATAATTTTTTAGCCTTGGTGCAAGATGAGAGTCAAATTACGCCAGAACAAACAGTGTTAGTTGATTCCTGGATAATTTATTTTCTGGATTTCCTACAAAACCTCTCGGCAGGTGATTTAACGCAGGAAACTATTGCTCCAGTTATAGAATTTCTGACACAAACCGCATGGCCCCTTCCATTAAATACAACACAACAATCTGAGCTGACAAATGCATTGTTGAGTGCAGAGGTTGTTGTCAGCGAAGATGATTTGAATCGCTTGCCAGCTATTGCTACTAAGGCGATGTTATCGCTTGCATTAAGCGATGATCTCAACCCCGATTTGTTTGAAGGTTTAATGATTGAATTGCCTGCGCAAGTAGTGCAATTCACCGATCAATTAAATCAATTTACCCAAACACAAAATCAACAAGCACTTGCTAGTGCGCAACGTATCGCTCACACCTTAAAAGGTTCTGCCAATGTGGTCGGTATCAGTGGCCTTGCTAACTTCATGCATTTTAGCGAGGATCTTCTGGAAGAGATTGCGAAACATGGTGAGCCGCTGACTCCTGCAATTAAAAATCTTTTATTGGATATGAGCGATACGCTCGCCACCATGTTAGATAGTTTGACAGTAGGCGATGTTCATGGCGAATCCATAGGCGAGCTTGAATTAAATGTTATGCAGCAGGTGTTGGATGCATACCATGCCATTCGTGCGCAAGGATTCGCTGGCTTTAATTCTGCTGTAAATGATCAGTTATCACACGTGGATGAAGCCAGCATCACTGAATCTACTCAGGAAAATTTTACTGTCGATAGTTTTACGACTGAAATTCAACAAACATCAGATACACAATCCTCCCCCAATATTCAAGAAGCTTTGGCAGCACATTTGCGCATTAAAGAAGAAACTGCGCAAGATTTATTGCGGCTTGCTGGTGAGAGTGCGATTTCAACCAACCGCTTGCAAACACAAGTAACCGATGTTAAACAACAAGTCCAACACATTAGCGCGCTGCACAATAAGCTCACTCAACTCACTGAAGAGTTTGGTCATTTAATTGAAGTGCGTGAATTATTTAATAGCCGCTCAAAAAATTCACGCGATGATGATTTAGATCCGCTTGAGTTAGATAAATACAATGAGCTGCACAGTTTTTTTCACCAGCTACAAGAATTCGCGATAGATACACGTGATGCCATTTATCAAACTCAGGGACAATTGCGTGCATTGGAAGATTTAACCTTTGAACAACAGGTGACTAATCGCTCCAGTCAAAACCATTTGCTTGAAATGCGTATGATCCCCGCCAATCATTTTGAAGCACGTTTTCAACGCTGCGTACGCCAAGCCTGTCGATTGACCGGCAAACAAGCGCGTTTCAATTTGCGCGGTGGCGAAACCATGATTGATAGCCGCATTTTGCATGAGTTGGTTGATCCGCTAATGCATTTGCTACGTAACGCAGTCGATCACGGTATTGAATTGGCAAGTGATCGCGTGCAATCAGGCAAGTCGGCGGAAGGATTGGTTGAATTACAATTTACAGTGCAAGGTCAATCTATTGTTATTCGCGTGGTGGATGATGGTGCAGGTTTGCAGCGTGAGCGCATTGCACAAAAAGCGCGTGAATTATCCATTACGCCACCAACCGATTCCAACGCCGAAGTTGCAGACTTATGGCTCAAGCAAATTATTTTTGCCGCCGGTTTTTCAACGCGCGATCAAGTTAGCCAAACATCGGGTCGCGGTATTGGTTTGGATATGGTGGCAGATCGCGTTAATCAATTGAAAGGCCGCATTACTGTTGATAGCCGGCCGCACATGGGTTGTGAATTTTCTATTCGCTTACCCATGCCGATGATTACCGAGCAAAGTTTATTGGTGGCAAGTGGTAAGCATAAACTTGCAATTTCGGCGCGTGGCGTTGAGCAATTATTATTTTTGGAAGAATCTGCACTCACCAATAATGGCGAGCAATTGCGTTACAGTTTTAATCAACAAGAAATTGATGTGTTCCATATAGCACAGCTCGCGCAATTGCCAGATGTGCTCACCATCAACGCAATAGATGCGCACGCATTGTTGGTGGTTGAAACCATGCCCGGCCAACGTGTTGGCGTTTTGGTTGAGCGGGTATTAGCAAGCCGTGAAATAGTAGTTAAACCTTTAACACCTTTTACTCCGCAAGTTACTGGTGTGATTGGCGCTACTATTTTGGGTGATGGTGCTGTTGCCCCAGTATTGGATGTACAGCAATTAGTATTGGATATGCTGCAGCGCGGTGTAAATGCGCAAGCTATGGATTGGATGGCAGATACCTTACGCATGAGCCAGCAAGCAGCAGCTAGCAAACCTATGGCCTTGATTGTGGATGACTCGTTGAGTACACGTCGTTCACTCGCGCAATTTGTGGGCGATATGGGGATGGACGTACGCACGGCGAAAGATGGCTTCGAGGCCATTGAAATTCTGCAAGAGGAAACACCGCATATTATGTTGGTGGATATGGAAATGCCGCGTATGAATGGCTTGGAATTAACGGCACATGTGCGCGCCAATGAAAGCACAAAACATATTCCGGTGATTATGATTACCTCGCGCAATACTGAAAAACATCGCAGTCTTGCATCTGCGGCGGGAGTAGACACTTATTTGAATAAGCCTTTCTCTGAAGAAGAATTGCTCCATCACATTCAGGAAAATATGCACGCATGAACCTTGAAAAAGATAATCGCGGACTTGACTCGACATTGCGCGAAGTAAGAGTTTCCGTTAACAACAATGAGCCTTTGGCATTGATGCATTTTGGTGACTTTAGTTTGTTGATGTCGAGCAAAGATATTGTGACTTTGATGTCGGCACACAAAATAATCCCCGCAGCGATTGCGCATAGCTGTGGCGCAATTGAATTTGAGCAGCAAGTAGTTCCCGTATTTGCATTCAATAAGGCCTTAAAGTTACAACCTACATTATCAAATACACAAATGACGCTGGTTATTATTCAATATGATGCATACATATTTGCACTGTGTTGCACTGCGCTCGAAAAAATAGAAGTGGCTGACGTACATTTTTTTGCAGTGCCTTTGAGCATGAGCAGTCGTAAACAACCCTTCACACAACTTGCTGTAGTCAATAAGCGTGCGGCGGGATTAACCAGCGCGGCACTGCTGTGGGAGCTATTACATATGCGCCATGCTGCCCAAACGATTCCGCGAATGAAAAGCCATGAGCTTATTCAAGGAGCGTGCTAATGAACAATAAGACCGAAAATTTAACTAGTCCGCAGGGTGCCGAAGGGCAAGAGCTTGCTGCTTGGCTTCTTCCTATCAGTCCAACCCAAAGTGTGGCGGTTGGGCGCTATGAGCTGAAATATATTGAGTATGTTGATGCAGTAGTGGATTTGCCGGGTGTACCTGCTTTTTGCGAACAGGGTTTTGTGTGGCGTAACCGTTTTATTCCGGCATTAGACTTATGGAGTTTGCTTACCCGCCGGCGTATGCCAGTTAATAATGCTGAGCATCTTGCAGCCATTATCGCCTATGAAAATGCTCAAGGTGACTTGGCGGCAGGTGCAATCCTGCTGGCGGGAGTGCCAAAGTTAGTCGCTGTTACACCCTCACAAGGTGTACCAATCGCAGAATTACATGAGGAATGGCAGTTATTAGCGCAAGCTGCTTTTAAGGATGAAAATACCCTCTATCCTGTGTTGAATCTGCGCTGCTTGTTTGACACGACGCCGGCAGACTTATTATCTCTTCACTAACAAGCCTCCTACAAAATTGGACAACTCCTAACTCCTTCACACTTCTGGTGTTTTTTTACTTCAGCGTCCTATAAAAAGGTAATTTAAGCGAAGTAGAGGGTGGAATAAATCCGATTTAGCGTATATCGTTGCGCTTAATTAACCAAATATTCTCTTAAGTCTCTTTTCTTAATAACCAGAATTAAGCAAGAGCTAACCGCGAGACGGATGCTGCAGTGGCAAAAACGGGCGCTAGTTCCAAGCGATTTATTCAGATCAGTGATTGCCATTTAGGCCCACTGACCAGTGAAGCTTTGCTTGGTCTAAATACTGATGAAAGCCTGCACGATGTGTTGTCGCTTATCGCGGACAAAGAATCTGATTTTGATTACATGGTGTGTACCGGCGATATCGCCAGTGCCGGCCATGAAGCTTGCTACCGCCGCTTTGTATCCATTGTTCGCCAATACTTCTCTGAACCACTCGCGTGGCTGCCTGGTAACCATGACTCTGCCGATATTATGGCCAGTGTTGATTTGCCCCAAGCGCCGGAAGCGCGTGCTATTGAGTTAGGTAGTTGGTTGATTCTGTTGTTGGATTCAGTGGTGCCTTTTAAAGTGCATGGCAATTTTGAGCAGGGTGAGTTGGATTACCTTGAGCAAATGCTGAGCGCTAATCCCAACAAGCATGTAATGATCATGCTGCATCACCAACCAGTGTTGGTAGGAAGTAAGTGGATCGACCAATACATCCTGCGCAATGCCGATGCTTTTTTTGCACTTATAGATCGTTTCACAAACGTGCGGGCGGTTGTGTGGGGGCATGTGCATCAAGACTTTAGTAGTCAGCGCAATGGGGTTCAGCTTATTGCCACTCCCTCGACCTGTGTGCAATTTAAACCGCTGTGTGATGATTTTACGGTAGATACGCTTATGCCCGGCTATCGTTGGTTTGATTTGAATGACGACGGCAGCCTGATTACGGGTGTCGAACGCGTCACCGGCAAAGAATACGTTATTGATTACAAATCAGCCGGTTATTAATCCTTTATGGCTGCGTTGTTGTATATCCACGGTTTCCTGAGTTCCCCTCTATCTTTTAAAGCGCAACAAACCCAAGCATGGCTTGCGGCTAAGCACCCCGAAATAGACTATCATTGCCCCCAGCTTTCGCCTTATCCGGCTGAGACTCAGCACCAGCTGGAAAGGCTGGTCGAATCGCTACTGCCGCAACCAATTTATCTTATGGGTAGTTCTCTGGGCGGGTTTTGGGCTACTTGGCTGGCAGAGAAATACAATCTACGCGCTTTGCTAATTAACCCCGCCGTTAGGCCGCAAGAATTTATGCCCAAATATGTAGGGCTGGAATTGAAAAGCTACCATACGGAAGATGTTTATCGTTTGTACGCGCATCATATCGATGAAATTAAATCAGTTGATGTGCAGCCGCAGCGCTTGGATAATTATTGGCTGCTAGTGCAAACCGGTGATGAAACTTTAGATTATCGCCAAGCCGTTGAAAAATACCTAGGCTGTAAACAAACAGTGGAAGAGGGCGGCGATCACGCATTCCAAGGCTTTGAACGATATTTAGAAAGTGGTTTGGAGTTTTTAAGCTCGCCACAAAAACATTAAATTTTTATATCTAACTTAAATTAGAACATTAAAAGACTATGGCAAATTATTCCGCAGAAGATATTGAAGTACTCACGGGATTAGACCCCGTTAAAAAGCGTCCCGGTATGTATACCGAAACCACGCGCCCCAATCACCTTGCGCAAGAAATTATTGATAACTCGGTGGATGAAGCGCTGGCAGGTCACGCAAAAACGATTGATGTTATTTTGCATAAAGACCAATCTATCACCGTAACAGATGATGGCCGCGGTATGCCGGTGGATATTCACCCTGAGCAAGGCAAACCCGGTATTGAAGTTATTCTTTGTACGCTCCACGCAGGTGGAAAATTCTCCAATAAAAATTACCAATTCTCCGGTGGTTTGCACGGTGTGGGGGTGTCAGTTGTAAACGCACTCTCCGATAAACTTGAAGTTACCGTTAAGCGCGATGGCAATGTTTATCGCATGGGTTTTGCGAATGGCGATAAAGCAACTGATCTCGAAATTATCGACACTTGCCCAAAACGCCAAACGGGCACTAGCGTAAAATTTTTACCCAATCCGATTTATTTTGATTCACCAAAATTTTCTGTGAGCCGTTTGCGTCATGTATTGCGCGCAAAAGCGGTCTTGTGCCCAGGTTTGACTGTTAGCTTTTTAGATGAACAAACGGGCGAAAAAGATGTTTGGTATTACGAAGACGGGTTAAAAGATTATTTGGCGGGCGCAACCCAAGGGTGGGAAACTTTGCCATCAACGCCTTTTGTTGGCGATTTCAGCGCAACTAACGACGCCGTTAGCTGGGCAGTGCAATGGTTGCCAGAAGGTGGTGAGTTAATTCAAGAGAGTTACGTAAACCTGATTCCAACTGCACAAGGCGGTACTCATACCAATGGTTTGCGCACAGGTTTGTTAGATGCTATTCGCGACTACTGTGAATTCCGCAATTTAATTCCCCGTGGTATTAAGCTCGCACCAGAAGATATTTGGGCGAACTGCTGTTTTGTGTTGAGTTACAAAAATCACGACCCACAATTTTCCGGCCAAACCAAAGAGCGTTTAACTTCACGTGAAGCTGCAGCATTTGTATCGGGCATTGCCAAAGATGCTTTTGCGCTTTGGTTAAACCAACATACAGAAGAGGGCGATAAGCTTGCTGATTTCTGTATTAACAATGCACAAAAACGTGTGCGCTCCAGCAAAAAAGTTGCGCGTAAAAAAATCACCCAAGGCCCCGCATTGCCAGGAAAATTGGCAGATTGTTCCAGCGGTGAGCCAGCACTCAGTGAATTGTTTTTGGTGGAAGGTGATTCGGCGGGTGGTTCAGCAAAACAAGCGCGTGATCGTGAATACCAAGCCATCATGCCGTTGCGTGGAAAAATCTTAAACACGTGGGAAGTAGATTCTTCAGAGATTTTAGCGAGCCAAGAGGTTCACGATATTTCGGTTGCCATTGGTATGGATCCTGGCAGTGAAGATTTGACCGAATTGCGCTACCACAAAATTTGTATTCTTGCGGATGCTGACTCAGATGGTTTGCACATTGCAACACTGCTCTGTGCACTCTTTATAAAGCATTTCCCAATTTTGGTTCGCAGCGGTTTTGTTTATGTCGCAATGCCTCCGCTTTACCGCATCGATTTGGGTAAAGAAGTTTATTACGCGCTGGATGAAAGCGAAAAGAACGGTATTCTCAATCGCCTGGCCGCCGAAAACAAAAAAGGTAAACCTAATGTACAGCGCTTTAAAGGTCTGGGTGAAATGAACCCGCTGCAATTGCGCGAAACCACTATGGCTCGTGACACGCGTCGCTTAGTGCAATTAACTATTGATGAAGACGATGGTACTCATCAAGTCATGGATATGATGCTCGCTAAAAAACGCGCGGGCGATCGTAAAAATTGGTTGGAAGAAAAAGGAAATTTGGCAGAAGTTGCCGTATAAAATTTTCAGCGCAATAAAAAAGGGAGCAATGCTCCCTTTTTTATTGCGCTGTTTAAATAATTTATTTTGCTTTCAAGGCTGCAATACCTGCTTCAGCAATTTGTCCATCCTGCTGCGATGTCCCACCGCTCACGCCAATAGCGCCAATAATTTTTCCGTCCACAACAAGCGGAATGCCGCCTTCAATTAATACTACATCGGGCAGTGAGAGTAGTGCATTGCGTCCGCCGGCAATGGCATCTTCAAGCACTTTGGTTGGCCGTTTAAAATTATTAGCGGTACGGGCTTTGCCAATAGAAACATTGATGCTACCCAATTGAGTGCCATCAATTTTTTCAAGGTAAGTTAAAGATCCGCTTGAATCCACAATCGTAATAACCATGGTGAAATTATTTTTTTTCGCTTCGGCTTCAGCAGCGGCTGCTACTTTTTTGGCGAGCTCCAATGTAATTGGCGCGCCATAGGTTAAAGGTGTGGGAGCTGGTGTCGCCGCAGGTGCTGAACTCTCAGCGGCATAGAGTTGAGTGCTCAAGGTTAAGCTGGCCAATAAACCTAAAGTGGACTTCGGAATTTTTTTCATGGGAATCTCTCATTATCAATGTTGAATTTATTGAACCGAGTTGAACCAATGCCAAGGTTTTACGCGGTGTCCGCGTTTATTGTGCGCAGGAGAATAAAATATTATTGCTCCTGCGTCTAATCGTATCTATTACGAAAGTAATTCACTACGGAATAAATTTATTGGCGCGCAACCAGTTCTCGGCGAGCACTGTCCAAATTGCAACAGGGTAGCCGGTCGCATTGCGAATCGCGAAGCCGTGCTTGCCATCTTGAAAAATATGTAGCTCAGCGGGTACGCCTGCTGCTTTTAGTGCATTGTAAAAGCGTGTGCTATTGCGTGAATCTACCTTGTCATCATTATCCGTAGCCACAATAAAAGTTGGTGCTGTGTCTTTGGTGATTTGTTTGTCGGTTGGGTATTCATCGTAAAGCGCTTGTTTTTCTGCGGGCTGAACAGGTTTTTGATCAGGATTAATTAAATATTTACGCGCATTACTGGAATGAGGGCCGTAGGCGAGAATTAAAAAATCGGGGCGTGCGCTAATTGTATCGCTGGCATCCACCGCATCATAAACTTTTTTCGCATAATTGGTTCCCAGTGTTGATGCTAAATGTCCACCTGAAGATAAGCCTATGGCACCAATTTTATTCGAGTCAATTTTCCATTCAGCAGCGTTTGCTCGCACCAAACGCAAAGCGCGTTGTGCATCTTGAAGAGGAACATCTTTACCATTGGCATGACCTTCACCCGGCAGGCGATTTTTCACTACAAATGCAGTTACCCCCAAAGTGTTAAACCACTTGGCAATGTCCGTTCCCTCCTTATCAATCACCAGCGATGTATAGCCGCCGCCCACCGTAATTATGACCGCTGCGCCATTGGGCTTTTGTGGAATAAAGGCACGAATAGTCGGTTGGCTTATGCCCTCTAATGTTCGCTGTGGGTCATTGGCATCTTTGCTGGAGTCTTTTACTTTTTCTTCCAGAACAACGCCTGCCGAACCGGGTGGAGTAGCGGGCCAAAGCTTATATTCACTGCCGTGATTTATAGGGAATGCTTGTGCAAATGCTGATGCAAAAACGAGAACCCCTGTACATGTTAAGGTGAACGGCATTTTTTTTAGCATAAATTTTCCTCAGATATAATTTACGTTAGGTCAGGTTTTTTATAATGCCGATGTAAAAATTTAAGTCTTATTATCAAGAAATCATTGAAGGCTAACTTTAACCTATTTATGGCTGAAGGTTGGTATCTTTTGACTCCTCGCCCTATCTACGCCATAAAAAATCTCTTATCATGATTAAAATAATATAGAGCTGCGGCGCTATTTGACCTAAATGCCAAGCGTTTGTTCAGGTCTGTCGTAACTCGCTTTATATAAAGGATAAAGAAATCCCCATGGCAAACCCCGTAATTTTAATTGTAGAAGATAACCGTGAAATTCGGTTGTCGGCACATTTTGTTTTGGAAGATTTTGGCTTTGTTGTTTTTGCAGCAGAGAATCCTGCGCAGGCAATGGAATGGTTGGTGCAACAAAAAGCTGATCTGATTTTGTTAGATATGAATTTCGGTTTGGATACAACCTCAGGTGAAGAAGGTTTGCGCTTTTTAGCCTGGCTTCAGCAACAAGCGTGGGATATTCCTGTGGTAGCAATGACGGCTTGGTCAAACACCGAGCTGGTGGTTAAGGCCATGCAATTGGGCGCTGGCGATTTTATTGAAAAGCCTTGGAATAATCAGCGCTTGCACCAAGTGATACAGCAGCAACTACAGTTGCAGGCCCTCAACCGAAAAAACCGCGCACTGAATCAGCGGTTGGAAGATTCAAAGCCAGAATTGGTTTGGCAAAGTAATGCAATGAATCAATTAATGCAGCAGCTCGGCGCTGTTGCGGGCACAGATGCCAATATATTGCTGACAGGCGAAAACGGCACGGGTAAAAGTCAATTGGCGCATTGGCTTCATCTTAATTCTGCTCGCTCAAAGCATGCGTTCATTGCTGTCAATATGGGCGCTATTCCCGAAACATTATTTGAAAGTGAAATGTTTGGCCATAAAAAAGGTGCGTTCACTGATGCAAAAGAATCGCGTATTGGGCGTTTTGAATTAGCAAAAAGTGGCAGTTTATTTTTAGATGAAATTGCAACTATTCCTGTTTCACAGCAAGCAAAATTGTTGCGTGTTTTAGAGTCTGGTGAGTTTGAAATATTGGGCTCTAGCCAAACACAACATACAGATGTACGCATTATTAGCGCAACCAATGGAAATTTTTCGCAGTTAATTGCAGAGGGACAATTCAGGCAAGATCTATATTATCGTTTGAATACCTTGGAATTTAGAATTCCTGCGCTGCGTGAGCGACCAGAAGATATTGCAGCGCTCGCCACTTTTTTTGTTGCTAAACATGGGCAGCGCTATCGCAAACCCGAATTGAAACTATCGGCATGTGCGTTGAAATCCATGCAAGCTTATCAGTGGCCCGGCAATATTCGCGAGTTAAGTCATATGATGGAGCGTGCCGTTTTATTAACGCAAACTGATGAACTCACATCAGCACAATTAAGCTTGCCATCAAGTGCTGTTGCAAAAGCTGCTACGAGTTCCGATCAATTGCCGATGATGACTTTAGAGGCGGCAGAGTTACAGTTGATTAACCAAGCTTTGGCTGATTGCCAAGGCAATAAACAAAAAGCAGCTGATCTGCTCGGTATCACCAAATCTTCTTTATATCGCCGGTTGGAAAAATATGATCTGGCGAACTGATTCGCTGGAAGCTCAGCTTAAAACTGCGTTTATTATTTGCACCTTGCTGCAATTAATCTGTTGTGGGTTTTTGTTGTTGATATTTCCTTGGTGGAAAGTGGCGCTGTTGGGAATAATCTTGTTATCGGCCAATGCCTATATATTTCGCCGGCTGTTTGCAAACGTTTTAGTCGTATTCCGCCGCGCCAGTGTGCAGTTGGAAGCATTGCAAAATCAGGATTACAGTCTTGTCGCCAAGTCTGCATTTGGGCGGGGAAAAGTTGCTGAGTTTCATCAGCAATTAACCCGTTTAGGTGAGGCTCTTCAGCAGCATAAAACCCATTACGATCAGCAATTGTTTTTACTCTATCGTCTCATAGATCAATTAAACACGCCCATTTTGGTATTTGATCATCGTCTGCAATTAAGTTATGCCAACGCCGCTTTTGCGGAATTATTTGGCCGCCCTTGGCAAACCTTGCGTCACGCTTCACCTTCGTTATTAGGCTTAAATTCTGAACCAGAATGGCAATTTGCTGATGCTTATAAAGCACAGCAATGGCAAATACGTACCAGCCGCTTTCTCGACCAAGGTGAAAACCATCAGCTATTGGTATTTATTAATATCCAAGCTGCATTGCGCGAAGGGCAATTGGAAGCCTGGCAAAAATTGATTCGCGTTTTAAGTCATGAAATCCGCAATTCTTTAACTCCAGTTGCGGCGCTCACTCAAAGTTTACAGACAAAAGTGACTACTGAGCGTGAACAGCAAGCACTGGAGTTAATTGGTGAACGTTGCCAGCATCTGCAAGATTTTGTGAGCCGATATGCAGAGCTTCATAAACCTTTACACTTGCAACCGCAGTGGTTAAGCGCAGAAAATTTATTCCAGCGATTAACAGCGTTGTTTCCTGAAGCACAATTGCACGCTAAAGGATTGCAAATAAAATTATGGGCGGATTTGGTATTTCTTCAGCAGGTGTTAATCAACCTTATCAAAAATGCTATTGAGGCTGGCAGCCCTGTGGGTTCGATTGAAGTAGCATTTAATTTTCGCGAAAACACCAATGAAATACGCATCATTGATGCAGGCCAAGGTATCGCAAATCCAGATAATTTATTTGTACCCTTCTATAGCACCAAAACTCAAGGGCAAGGGATTGGGCTCAGCTTAAGTCGTCATATCATTGAACAAATGGGTGGGCAGCTTAGTTTAATTAATAATCCGCGTGGATCGGGTGCTTGCGCACTTATCCAACTTCAGCGTCCACATTACTAAAACAATGCGTCCGATTTCGGAATTCGGCGTCCGATATCGGACTTATTGATGCTCATTTATTTTCATCTCCGCAATAAATCCTTATAAATCATAATCTTAATTTTTGGCACAGACTTTGTAGTACAGAAAATAATTTCTTACAAAAGCTGTTACATATGGATATCGCAAAACCTAAAAAAAATTCCCGTTTCATGCGCCCATTGCTTATAGGCGGAGCTCTAGTGGTTGTACTTTTGTTGGTGACAGGTTTTATTTCAAGACCGCAAGCACAGCAAAAAATTGATCGCAGCAAATTACTATTGGGCACAGTACAGCGTGGAGACTTACAAGTTGTAGTAGATGGTTATGGTGTGTTGCGTTCGGATAAACAAACGTTAATCACTGCCTTAACCTCAGCGACAGTGGCTGAAGTTTTGTTGCGTTCAGGCGCGCCAGTGGATGCAGACAGTATTATATTGCGTTTAAATAACCCCGAGCTTTTGCGAGAAGTTGAAGCTGCCAATATGGCATTGATTCAAGAAAAGGCGAATTTGCGCCGGTTAAAGCTAAGCAATCAGCGTGAATTATTGGGTGAGCAAGCAACCTTGGCTGAATTAACAGCCACGTTTAAATCAGTACAATTGCGCTGTGAAGCTGAAAAAGGTTTAGCAGGCGGTGCAGTTTCTATGTTGGCTTATAAAACAACTTTGCTGCAACAGGAGCAAATGGAAGAGCGGGTTAAGCTACAAACGCAACGTATTGAGCAACTGAAAGATGCAATGCGAGAAGCGCTAATTATTCAACAAGAACAAATTAACCAAGCTAATTCACGTTATGAGAATACCCAGCAGCGCGCTGATCGCTTGGTGGTGCGTGCAGGAATTAAAGGCGTATTGCAGCGCTTGCCCGTTGATTTGGGTCAAAGCGTTTCAGCGGGGCAGGAGTTGGCACTGGTGGGTAGCGATAAAGATTTAAAAGCGCTAATTCGCGTATCACAATCCAAAGCCGAACAACTTAAGGTTGGCCAAAGCGCAAAAATTAATACACGTAGAGAACAAGTCGCCGGAGTGCTCACACGTATTACGCCCGAAGTGCACGATGGAACTATTGAAGTTGAAATTGCATTTATGGATGGTGTCCCCACATCGGCAAGGCCGGAATTAAATGTCGATGCGCAAATCAATACTGCCAGTATTAAAGATGCACTGTTTATAGAGCGACCGATGAATGTGCAAAGCCATGCGAAAGGCTCAGTGTTTCGTGTGGCGGAAAATAATAAATCTGCCGAACTGCAAGATTTAAGTTTCGGTGAAGATGCCGGAAAGTTTATTCAGATAAAGCAAGGTGCAAAAGAAAAAGATCGTTTTATCTTGTCTGATATGACCAGTGTTCAAGATGCTAAAACGATTCAGATAGTTGATTAACCCCCCC
>JAGKXD010000085.1 GCA_021151525.1 Cellvibrionaceae bacterium
ACCCTAACCCTCCCCTTCACAAGGGGAGGGGACAAGAAATTACTTCGTATAGGCATCGCACTGGGAGTCAGCCCCTCCACCTTTTCAAGGGGGAGGTTGGGAGGGGGTTGCGTTTTAAACCACTTTCACCATCAAAATAGTCCCATCTACACTGGTTACTTCAGCACGGCTTTCTGCTTCGATGGGCTCACTGCTAGAGCTATCCAAACGTGCCAACCATTCTGTGCCTGAATAGCTCACACGACCATCCGCTTGGGTAATGCGGGCGGTAACCAGCAACACTTTTCCTACCATATCGCTGCTAGTTTCTGGTCCAACTTCTTTGTTCTGCAGTTTTTTCAGCGGCCCCCACAAGAGCGCGGCGCTCGATACTGATAAGCCTGCGAGCAGCACAATCGCAACGCTAAAGCTATGAACTAGCCCCAGCGAAATACAAATGGCCGTGAGCAAACTGCCCAATGCAACAAATAACAGCGGGCCGCTTATGCCGAGGAGTGCGATCTCTATCAGCAAACAAATTCCCGCCAGTGCGTAGAAGAAATAATCTTGATGCTGCGAAAAATAATCGATCACGGCATGGCTCCTGATTATTGATGATTAATTGTTGAGGACACTGCCATAGCTTGGGCAACGGTGCTGGCAATGTTGTCGCCAGTTTTTCCGTCGCTGAGGACGATAGTGCCTTCTTTAGCGATTGCGCGGTGAGCTTCAATAGCGCTTTGAGCAATTTTGAAGTTTACCGCTACGCGACCATTGGGCGTTGCTGCGGCATCGCCCACAGTTTGTAAGGCCTCTGCATCAGCGGCAGCGACTAATTTAATGGCTGCAGCGCGACCTTCGGCTTCTAATGTTTGTGATTCTTTACTTGCCATGGCCGCAAGCACTTGCTGTTCTTTGGCAGCCTCTGCTTCCAAAACAATAGAGGCTTTGTGACCTTCTGCTTTGGCAATCGCCGCTGCTTTTTCACCTTCAGCCGTCAAAATGGCCGAACGTTTTTGACGCTCGGCAGACATTTGTCTTTCCATGTCTTCTTTAATGGATGCCGGAATAGTGATTTCCAGTAACTCAAAACGTAACACGATAATGCCCCAAGGTTGAGTTGCTTCCAGCATGGCTTTTTGAATCTCGGCGTTGATTGCGGCGCGGTTTTGGAAGCACTCATCCAACTCCATGGTGCCAATGGCATTACGCATAGAAGTCATTGCTAATTGTGTAGTAGCAAGTTTGTAATCAGTGATGTTGTTGGTGGCGGCTGCGGCATCAATCACCTTAATAAAAAGTACGCCGTCAATCATCAATGCCACGTTGTCTTTGGTGATGGCGGATTGATGTGGAACCACCAAGGTTTGCTCTTTTAAATTGCGGTCGGCGGCAATCGAATCAAAAAAAGGAACAATCCAGTTCAGACCAGAGCTCAGCGTTCTGGTGTATTTGCCCATGCGATAAATCACGTAACCGCGGTTTTGTGGAACGAAGTGAACGCCCTTCTTTAAGGTAAATAGTAATACTGCTGCGATCCAGAAGGTGGGGTTGGATAAAAATGAGAAAAGCGAGTCCATAGTTGCATCCTTTATCAATTCTGATGAGCAAAAGCGATTCAAGCCACAATCGCGGTGGCATGAGAATATAAGTATTCTGCTGATTTTAGCAAGCAAAGCGGACGGTAATTGCGTGATGGATTTACCGCAATTGAACTAAGGCTCTGCGCCAGTTTTAAACCGTTTGATTAGGTGAAGGGAGTGCGAAGAAAGGAGTTGCGTATATATTAAAAAACAGAAATCTAAAGGCAGTATGAATCGGCAACTGTTGCAGCTGCCTATTCATAAACTTGTTAGCCATTAAGCAGCATTGTTGTGCTTAATTTTATTTGATTTTTTTTTGTTGGATTTTGCGTTAGCGGCGTGCTGGCTTGTAGATGATGCCTTTTTGGTCGCCGCTGTTTTTTTAGCCGAAGTATGTTTTGCGTTGCTGCCTTTGGTATTGGCGGCTTGTTTTGTTACATGTTGGGTGCTGGTGTGATGTGCTTGCTTTTTCTTGGTTTTTTGCTGAGTTTCAGCAAATGCCAATGACGAAAAAGCCAAGCTAAGAGTCACTATACCTGCAAGGAAAAGGTTGGTTTTTTTCATGATAAAAATCTCGATGTGCTTAGCGGCAGTAATACATATGGACGTAAATTTCAGTGCGCTGACTCTACCTGAAGGCGAGCAGTCATTCAATAATTCCTTGGGTTATGTGAGGCTAATGTGAGGTATATCTAAAGCGCAAGTACTAATTTGTCGCCTTTGGCGCGCGATACACACAAACAAATATAACCTTGGGCTTTTTGCTCTTCACTCAACACGTGGTCGCGATGTTCAGCCTCTCCTTGCAGAATTTTTACCGCGCAAGTACCGCAGTCACCTACACAACAATCGAAGTTGGTATCGATTCCTGCATCGCGGACAGCATTCAGCAATGATTGATCTGGATCTACCTTGATAAACTTATTGGCGTAAGCCAGCTCTAGAACAAGCGCAGTGTTTTTGTTTGACACTTCGGTGGTGAAGAGTTCAATTTGAATACGGTCTTTAGCTATGCCCAACATGCGTGCACTGGTTTCAATATCAGCGAGCATTTTTTGTGGGCCGCAGGCGTAAAAAAGTGCGTTGCTTGGCGCATCCGCAAGCAGGTGCATAATATCCAAACGTTGCTCTTGATCGGCGGCGTAATAGGTTATATTGCGAGGAAATAAAAGCTCCAATTCTTCAATAAAAGCCATACTGCTTTTGCTGCGGCCCGCGTAATGAATATTAAATCTACGGCCGCGCGCAGCCAGTGTATGTGCAATCGCCATTATGGGGGTGATGCCAATTCCGCCGGCAATTAATACCGCTGGGCTAGCGTCTGCATGCAGTTGAAAGTTATTGGTGGGTGGCTCGCATTCCAGTTGAGTACCCACTTGAAAATTATCAAAAATAAACTGCGAGCCGCCACCACCTTTTTCTTCAAGCAGAACTGCAATTTCATAAAAATCGCGTTGTGTTGGGTTGCTGCAAATAGAATAGTTGCGGACATCTTGCTTGCCATCAGCTAATAGCACCGGAATGGCAATGTGGGAACCCGCACTTACCAAAGGTAAATTTGTTCCAGGTGTTTGTGGCTTCAACTCATAAGCGCGAATGCGCGGTGTTAATTGGCGCACTCGGCTGATGTGTAGCAACAATGTTTCTGTGTTGGGTTTCATTTTGTTGTTGCTTTTTTATCTGCTTTTTCTTTTAAGGACTTTTCGCGCTCATTATCAATTTCTTTTTTGAGATCCTGAACAGATTGTTCGAATTCGCCAAGGCTGTGGTTACGGCTAATGCGCATTGCGGGTGGCAACATTTCACTCATATAAAGTTCATCAGCGTATTTGTTGGTGGTTTGATAATTGTGGACTAGTTTTAAACCGGAAATTGTTACCGCAGCGCCAATACATAGCCATTTTAAAAGTTTTCTGCTGCGTGTGTTGATAAGGCGCAAATGATAATAAATCGTGAAGGTTGCAATGGCTATGGCGTAATGGCCTTTGTAGAGCAGTGGCGTTTCCCATGAAAAAGAAAAGCCGAGAATAGTGTAAACATATTCGGTGATTTGCATGGCTAACAAGCCACAACTTAACGTAAATGCGTGGCGACTAAAATTAGCGGCACCACCAAATACACGGTTCGCTAAAGCCCACATGCCTGCCCAAGCCGCTGCAGATAGTAACCAGGGAATAATTCCCATAATGTAATCAGTTGCTTTATTTTCATTGATATCGTTAATCCATGAGTCGGATAGTGATAGCAAACAGACGATAATAACTGAACAAGCTAGTAGTGGCCAACCTTGCCAGTGGTGATGAGTAGAGTCGTCAACTTCAGCACTCACAATGTAATGGCTATCGCGCACGCGTACTTGGGTATGACCTAAGTGCGCAACTGTGTCGCCATTTAATGTTACCCGCGTATGCTTTTTGCCTTTAATTTTTATGCCATTCTGGCTGCCGAGATCGCGCAACACAATTTTGCCGCTTTCATCCAGTTCTATAATTGCATGTTCTGCGGCGGTGTGTTGGTCATCTAAAATAATATCGTTGCTATAGCTACGGCCTAAGCGCACGGGCAGTTCAGTAAATTTGTGGCGGACTTGTACATCACCGCTGTGATTGAGGATTTCAACAAAATAAAAGAAGCTCATTATTTTGCCTCCTTTTTGTTTGCTGAAGTCTTTGCATTTTCTTTGCGTAAGCCCGCTAAAAATTGCGCGGTAAATCTTTGTCCGTTTTCGAAAGACACTCCATCAATATCCAAGCGACTTTGTAAATTCATGAGCGGTTCGTCAGTGCTTGATGTGAACAAGGTGAAGTTATAGAGCCCCGCAAACTTTTTGTAAGCTTCTACACACAAAACTGCGCGGCTACTAAAAGCATCCTGTGCAATAAACTCTTCTTTGCAGCGCGATGTGGTGAGATCTTCGTCTTTAGTATTGTTATTTACGCGATTGTTAAAGAATTTGCCGGCTAAGTTAGTAAAACGTAAAGCGTTTAATTGATCCGTTTGTACAAATTTGTGGTTGATAGAAATTTGTCCGGTTTGTAAATCGTTAGAAACAAAAATTTCAGATTCCATGCGGCAATTGATTTGATCGGTCTTGTAGGTTTTTTCGCGCTTTGAATCAGAATTTCCCCAGCAGCGCACTTGTTCCGATTCGCGCACAGGTACTGAATAAGGGCCGAGGGTTTTAGTGGTGAGCGGAGTTGCAAGCAGTGTGTTCATCATAATTGTTTGATGGGCAAGCAATTGTTCGCCAATCAGCGGTTTAAAATCGGTGGGCGGTTTGCTTGTCTCTGTAATGCTGGCAATGAGTTTTTGCGCGAAGCTTGCCGGTACTAAAAAGCTAACCAATTCTCCATCGCGACGGTGCGCCACGTTAACGCCAGCGACTTGTCCGTTGGCTCTAACATTTGGGCCGCCGCTCATGCCGGGGTTAACCGGGCCGGTAAACATAATTTGGTCGCTAAAGCCGCGGTGACTTAAGCCGTTGTAAGTGCCTTCAGAAATAAAAAAGCCCAAATCCAATGGATTGCCCAGCGAATATAAATGTTCGCCTTGATTGAGCGGCGCCGGCGTTTCAATTAAGTTAAAGAAGCCTGTGCCTTGACGGTTCACGCGCACGACAGCCAGATCATGCTGCACATCTACCGCGAGTAGTTCTATATCGCCACTTTTGCCTTTGGTATCTTTAAATTCACCTAAATAGGTGTCTGGCTCTAGCGCAATTTGGGAGACTACGTGAAAGTTGGTGATGGCCAAATTGCTGGTGCCAATTAAAAAGCCAGAGCCCACGGCCGATTGGCTGTGTCCATTTTTAAGTAGCACGCGTATTTGCAGTAAGTCATGTTGCGCGGCAGCGTAGAGTTCTTGAGCGGTGGATGATGGCGGTGTGGTTTCGGCTTCTGCTTGCTGCTCCTTATCTGCAGCAGGCGCCTTTTCCGCACTGGAGGCTTTGTCGTTCGGCATGGTGGATGAGCTGGAAGCAGCAAAAACCGGTAAGGATAGGCAGGCAAGCAAGAGCGGGAGTCGCAAAAAAATCATAGGGTTCCCTGAGTGATGGTAACACTGGCAAATAAGTAAAACGGGGCTCAGTATGCCCAGAGTGCTCGGGCTTGGCCACCTTATTTAATACTAGTCGTCACAGGTGTGTCTTTCACAGTCGTGCCTTTGAAAATGGGCTAGACGCATAAAAATACATTGCCCTTGAATCCAAAATTGCACAAGGTGTGTCTATATCAATAGTCACTGTTGCAACAGATCCTGGAATTAAACACTTTATACCTGACGAGTAATCACTATGAGAATCATCCCATTAGCTCATCAAGCAATACGCAATTTTGTGCTGATAGGCCTGTTGTTGACGCCTTTTTCGCTGAGCTATGCCGGGGAATTGGTGGGTAAGCCCGTTGCACCAAGCGCTCACTCCTCGGCCAATGCATCGGCGCCAGCGCCAGTCAATGCGCCTGATGCGCCTGCCTTAGCCGAGGCGCCAGACGCGCCGGAAATGGCTTCCCCACACGACGATATCCATCAGGCGATGGAGGATCTACGTGAAAACTTTCACCATGAACATGGTTTTGACGAGTTTGATATGAGTCCAGAAGTGTTAATTCCTATAGTGGCCATATCGCTTTTGTTTGGCGGCCCAATTCTCTTGGTCATCATATTGGCGTTTCTGCACTACCGGGCTAAAGCGCGTCGCCAGCAAAATATCAACGCCAATATCGACAAATTGCTTGCAGCTGGCAGGGATATACCCGTGGAGCTGCTGCTAGGAGAGGAGGCCACAACCGTGAAGCGTAACTCTGGTGGCGAGTTAAGGGTTTATCACGACGATCAAATTAACATGCAAAAAGGCGTTCGCAATATCGGCTTGGGAACGGGCTGGCTCATTTTCCTCACTATTATGTTCGGCATTAAGATTGGCGCTTTTGGCTTCATTTTCATTGGCTTGGGAATATCGCAAGTCGTTATCTGGAAACTTTCGGGAACAAGCGTAGGTACTAGTCCAAATGCTCAAATTGACCGGGTTCAGGAATAAGCGAGATGTCAGTTCCCGATCAGGAATTGATTGCGCGGGTAGTTGCTAAGAAAGACCAGCATGCATTCTCGCAGTTGGTTTTACGCTACCAATCGCAATTGCGGCTCTGGGCGCGTCGTCTGTGTGATGGCGATGCCCACTTGGCCGATGACCTAGCGCAGGAGACCTTTATTAAGGCTTACGCTGCTCTGGGTGCATTTCGTGCGGAAGCAAAGTTTTCGACTTGGTTGTATCGCATTGCCTTTAATATCGCTGCCAACCGTTGGCGTGGAAAGAAAATTCAGTGGTGTGAATTGGATGACAACGCCGACATAGAAGCCGAGCAGTGCGAGTTGAAACAGTTTGATGCCAAGCGCGATGTGGAAGCCGCCATGCAACAGCTGTCGCCGGCGCAACAGCTGGCAATCAGGCTATGCTTTGAAGATGGGTTCTCCCATGATGAGGCGGCTACTATTATGGGAATTCCCTTGGGTACGTTAAAAACACATGTCGCTCGCGGTAAGCAAAAATTGCAAACTCTTTTGTCATCTTGGAGTCAAGTAGCATGATGAAACAAGATCCTACAGTGTCACAAGACGATGGCTTCGATAATTTTTTGCGCATGCAATTGCAACATTCTCAGCCATATCTCATGGATGATAATTTTTCCGCGCAGGTTATGGCTGCGCTACCGGCATCGCGAAAGCTCAGCCTGTGGCAAGAGCGTTTGATTATGTTGGTGCCATGTTTGGTGATTAGCCTGTTGGTACTGAGCCAATTTTCGCTAATTGCGTTCTTAGTTAAAGGCTGGACGTGGCTGATGACACTCGACACCACAAGTTTGTTAGGCGTTGGTTTAAGTATTTCTGCAAGCGCAATTTCCGGTGCATCATTCTGGTTCGCAAAACAATTTAAGTTAATTTAAATTGCGTTTGATATGAAAATCACTTCTTAAAAAAATATTTATTAAGCCCGCATTGCGGGCTTTTTTTTATTGTTGATTTCTTTTGTTTGAATGTTTCAATGCTTTTACATTAGTTTGCTATAAGCACACCTTTTTCCTCTTGTAAAAATTGCCTCTATATAAGTCCACTGCTATACCCAATTGTGATAGTTAAATACTTATAAAGCCGATTAAGGTTCCAAGGTGGGCAAATGTTGTCTTTAAAAATATCCCAAAAGTTAATGCTTTTGGTGGGAATTAGTGTGTTGGCGTTCGTGGTAAGTCAGGGGTACACCATGATCGTGGAGCGTGCCAATACGGCACGACTAAAGGATGTAGAGTTGCGCCTCTATCCTACATTGGAGTTAACAACGATTAATTTAGGTGCGTTGTTATTAATGGAGCAGCAAATTAATAGCGCTGTAACTACGGGCGACGATCAGGCACTATCTGCTGCTGAACAACATTACAAAGATATTCGCAGCAATCTTTCAAAACTATCCAGTTTAAGTGACGAAATGAAAAACCAAGAAGTCGAAATTGAACGGCTTCTTGTAACTTGGCACGACACAGCAACGCGCATTGCCAATGAATTTATAAAAGGCACTGTGAATATGGAAAAGGTAGGGGCTGAAACTGCTGCTAATGCCAAACGATTGGATGATTTAAAAAAAGCATTAGAGTCTATGCGTGAAAAAACCAAAGTTACTTTTGCGCAATCGATTAGTGAAACTGTTAGTCAATCTCAAACAGCCAATACAGTGGCTCGAACAATTGCCATATTTGCAATTATCGGTTTAGTTGTTTTCAGTTTAATGGTAAGTCGCTCAATCACTGATAGCTTAAAACAGGTATCAGACTCATTACATAAAATGGCATCGGGCGCGGGCGATTTAACTGTGCGTATAAAATATGCTGGGCGCGATGAAGTAGGAGAACTCGTCAGTCATTTCAATGAATTCGTAAATAAATTGCACGGTTCATTTGCAGATGTATCTCATGATGTAGGTGGTTTAGGTTTGGTTGCAACGCGACTAACTCAATCCAGTGGCAAAAACCTTGCGCATATTAACGAACAGTCATCCGCAATATCGTCTATGCGCTCGTCCATTGATGCACTAATGCAAAGCGTTAGTGATATTGCCGAATTCGCTAAAAATGCCTCTGAACAAGCGCAGGATGCCAGCGGTGCTGCGGCGCGCGGGAAGGAAACCTTAACGGTAAATGTGACTACCATTAGCACACTTGCTGAAGAGGTTCGCAGTGCTGCAGATGTTGTAAATCGTTTCGAAGATTTTTCTACGGATGTTGGAAAATTACTGAATACAATTCAAACCGTTGCTGAGCAAACAAATTTATTAGCCTTGAATGCTGCAATCGAAGCGGCGCGAGCAGGGGAGCATGGTCGTGGCTTTGCGGTGGTTGCAGATGAAGTGCGTGGACTAGCCGTGCGCACGCGTCAAGCGACTGAAGAAATTCACAAAGTCATTAATGAATTGCGCCAAGTATCCAGCAGTGCAGTCACCGCTATGCAAGGCAGCGTTGAGCGAGCCAATCGTGGTGTTGATGCAACCCGCGCCTCTGGTGAAGTACTTAATTCTATTTTAAGCAACGTCGATGTAATTACGCAGCTCAATGAAAAAATTGCCGGTGCCACCCACGAGCAAACGCATATTTTTTCTGAAGTCTCTCAGCATGTAAATCAAATCTACCACAATACTCAGCTTGTCAATTCTAGTACTAACGAATTGGATGAAGTAAGCCGAGATATAGATCATATCAGTCAAGGGCTGCGCAGAATTTCCACTCAATTTAAAGTTTAAGTAAGCAGTATCACGTTAAGGTAATGAGGATTTCAAATAATTTGGGAGAGTTAATCCTATGAAAAAACACATGTTCACTTTTAAAAAGTGCAACTTGGCACTTGCCGTTATGGCGAGTTGCATTATTGGTTGCGTTCATGCAGAGGATATAAAGTTTTCTGGCTTTTTATCTGTCGGTGGAGGGTTTGTAAGCGATGATAAAAGCATTCCTTACGGTGGTTATAGCGAAGAGGATTTGAGCTTTGATAGAAATATTGTAGGTTTGCAAGCAACAGGCAATATGACTGACAAAGTATCAGCAACCGCACAGCTTATTGCGCGCAGCGAAAAAAATTATGAGTTAAAAGCAGAGTGGGCTTATATTACTTACAAAGCCACAGACTCCATTAAAATCCGTGCTGGCCGATTGCGCACGCCATTTTATATTTATTCTGATTTCCTAGACGTGGGCTACGCCTACTCGTGGATTGCACCTCCGCGTGAGGTTTATTATTTACCCTTTAATAACGTTGATGGTGTAGACGTTTATGTAACACACCCACTCGGTTCATTTGATACTACCTTGCAAGCTTACTACGGAAGTTTTAACGATACTTTAAATTTCCAAGGTAAAGATGCCGCAGCAAAAACGCGCAAGCAAATGGGCGTTGCTGCAACCTTAGGTAAAGATTGGTGGACTCTGCGTGCTGCCTATCATGTGGCAGATTTATCCATTGACGTATCTGCTTCACCACTAAGCGCGACTACCACCATTGGTTCATTTGCACAAACCCTTGGGAAATTCGGATTCCAAAAAAATGCCGATAATTTATTAGTGGATGGCGACAGTGCGAGCTTTGCCGAAATTGGCGGAACTATTGATACTGGAAAATTTGTTGCAGCCGCAGAACATGTTGAATTTAAACCAGGCAAATCGCTGCTATCAAAAAATGTGCGTGAATATGTCATGTTAGGTGTAAGGCAAGGAGATTGGTTATTTCATGTAACCGCACAAAAATCTAAAGATGAACAGGCAACACCTGAAGTGGGAATTCCTGCTGGCGTCGCTTTGCCCGTTGTAGGTAGTACTAATGTTCTCATTGGTACCTTACAGCAGATTGCAAAGTCACAGGTTGTTGATAGGAATGTATTGAGCATTGGCACGCGTTGGGATTTTACAGCAGGCACCGCATTAAAGTTGCAAGTAGATGATGTTGATGATTCCGCCGGCAAACAGAAAGTAGTTTCTGTTGCAGTCCAAACTGTGTTTTAAGGGGGAATGAAAATGCGTAGATTATTTGTGGCTTTAGTTGCGCTTTCTGCATTCAGTTTGCCAACGCTGAGCAGGGCCGAAGTAGCGGTAATTGTAAATCCTTCTTCTGGCGTTGCTTCTATGACAGATGACGAGGTGTCGCGTTTGTTCTTGGGAAAAAGTAATAGTTTTCCAAGTGGTGGACAAGCAGTTCCTCTTAATCAAGATGAAGGCTCGGCCGTGCGAGATAAATTTAATGAGGCCGTGTGCAAAAAAAATGCGAGCCAATATAAAGCTTATTGGTCGCAGTTGGTCTTCACAGGAAAAGGTACTCCGCCTAAAGATTCAGGAAAAGATGCGGCGGTTAAAGCTCTGGTTGCTGCCAACGCCAATATGATTGGCTATGTGGATGCAAGCGCGGTGGATGCCAGTGTCAAGGTTGTTTATAAGGTTCCTTAAATAAAAGTTGGCGTTGCAGTATTAAGAAATGGGCATCCCTTGAGGATGCCCATTGCGTAATTAGAAGTATGGGAAGGTTTAATGATTAACCTTTTATCAGCCAATAAATTTGCTCGCCTGCACTTGCTCTATACGCTGCTGATTCTATCAACGGCTATTTTTTTATTCGCCATGATCATCGCGTTTATACGTTGGAATTTATGGAATATCGACGAACAATTCAAGACTGATGCGAACCATGTGCGCAACCATATTCGCGATCAACTTGCGCAAAATGAAACTGTCCTAATTGGCTTGGGCTCGTTTTTAACCACGAAAGAACATGTAAATATCGCCGCTCTTGATACTTATTCTTCCGCAATGATGGCAAGGTTTTCCCATATTTCAATGTTCCAAATTGCTGAATATGTTGAAGGCAACTTTTCAGCGTTTCAAACAATACTCAGAATGCAAGGTGTGAAAGATCCTGTTATTACCCGATTCGGTGAGGACACCGATCAACGCGACGCGGTCGAAAGCTTACCTGTAATATTTGTAGCTCCTTCTAGTAGTAAAGCTGTTCTCGGCTTGGATTTATCAACGATTGATTTTATTCGTCGAGCACTACCATCAAAAGCAGATTCTGAAATGACAATCTCTGAACCCATTGATTTATTTGAGGGCGATAGAGCATTGGTAATCATGCAGTCGATTCCGTCAAAAGATGTGATTGGTTCGTCGTACATTGCCTTAATTCTGATAAAGCAAGATATGCTTTTTCCTCAGCAAGATATCGATAAGAATTGGACGGTTTCGATTCGCGTTGTGCCTCCCTCAAGAAAAAGTTTCGAAATAGGCTCCTACATTGCTGAAGCCCAAGCGAGTTACTCGCTGCATAAGGCGAAAGTCACAGATAGTATTAATTTTTCTAAATACACTATTCAATTCGAGTTGAGCAAAAATATAACATGGAAGGATTTGGATTTATGGAAACTCTCGCTGTTTATATTTATGGTGTTGTTGGTGTTAGCGGTTCTGTGTTTAATTTATTTTATGCATTTTTCCGTAGAACAGCAGCGAGACAAACATCAGAAAATGTTATACCAACAAGCGAATTATGATTTGCTGACAAATCTTCCCAATCGTTTTTATTTTGAAGACACAGCAGCCAGAGTTCTTCTTAACGCAGAGCGACAAAAAGCGGGGGTTCTATTGCTGTTTGTTGATCTCAATGGGTTTAAATCGATTAATGATAATTTGGGGCATGAGGCCGGCGATAGAGTTTTGGCTGCTGTGGGTGCCACTTTAACCAAAGTTTTGCGTCAAGGTGATTTGGCAGCGCGTTTAGGTGGCGATGAGTTTGTGATTTTAATTGATAACGTACCGAATCTGACGGCGGTATTAAATATTATTGAAAAAGTCAGGCGGGTGCTGGCAGCGCTCTATGTGGAGGGTGTACCTACTGAAAACATATCGGGTAGCCTGGGTTTCGCTTATAGCTTACAGCACGGTTATGATCTGTATAAGTTGTTGCAAGTAGCCGATAAATCAATGTACGGAGAGAAACACTATCATCGCCAGCGCAGGCTATTTACGACTATTTAAATAACTTATGCCCCCACTAGACATGCCAGAGGGGGCATTGATGCTAGATTATTTTTCTTTCAAGCCTTTACCAGTTGCCGCCCAGTAGATACCACCGTAAACATGTTCCAAAAATAAAGTATCGCTGTAGTCGGCAGCCATATGACCTAATGCAGTGTAGAAAGAACGGCCACCATCGAAATTGTGGTACCACGCAATGGGGTGGAACTTACCCATGCCTGCGCCTTTTTTAGAGCCCCAATCAGTGACTGGGTCATAGGTTTTTTCATTAACAGCCAATATGTAATTCAAACCTTTAATTTTTTCTGGGCCAAATTCATACCACTCTTCAGTCCACAATAATTTTTCAGGCATACGCTCAAGGCCGGGAAATTTACGATCAATAACTTGTAGTTCAGCAGTTTGATTGGCGGGATGAATATGGAAGCTACGACCAACTAACTGCGTGTACCATTCCCAATCATATTCAGTATCTGATGCGCTGTGAATGCCCGCAAAACCTTTACCGGATTTAATAAAGCGCTCCATAGCGGCTTGTTGTTCTGGATTCAAAATATCGCCAGTGGTTGAGAGAAATACAATCACTTGATATTTTTTCAAGTTCTCATCATTAAAAACCTTAGGGTCTTCTTCCCAATCCATTTTGAAAAAATGTTTATCTGCCATTTGGCGCATGGCGGCAACGCCTTCGAGTTGGGATTGGTGATGCCAACCTTGAGTCAGGGTAAATAAGAGAACATTAAACTGTTCTGCATGGCTGCTGATACTGAGGGTGAGTAAACCCGCACAAAGCGCTATTTTTGATAAAAAGGATTTCAACATAATTAGCCTCGTTATTGTTAAGTCGTAAAGAGAGTGAGCTTTTGTGGAAATAAAAACCGCAAATAGACTATAACAATTGCTTTTACTGCGAGGATAATTTTTGTAAAGCACGCACTTGTTGTCGATGTGGAAATAAGCGGGGGATTTTTTGCCAGAAAAATATTTGGGAGAGATGTGTTTGGAAGATATGTGTTTGAAGGGGGTGTATTTCTAGGAACCCCTACCAAGTTGATAACTTGGTAGGGTAAAACCTTAATCAATTACTCAACGACAACCAGCTCGCCAGAAATTGAAACGCCAGACTTCAACAAACCGGCTTCGCACACGTAAATTTCCTTGCTGTTGCTTGCTTGGCCTTTAGCGTTAGATTTGATGTTAACCACTGCGTTTGCGCCATCTTTTTTAGCCGCTTCGCGCAGGTCTTTTAGCGCTGAAACCAAAGCCGCATGGCAGCCATTGATTTGTGATTTTAATGACACATTCACCTGACGATTAAACGTGTACTCACCAATGGTTTTGGTTACTGTGCCAGTTGGTGCAGCGTCGCCAAAGTAAAATTTCACATCATTGGGAAGGTTTAGTTTGGCTTCATCAGAAGCCAACGCGTCCAGCAGTGAAATATTTTTGAGATCTGCTGCTTGTGCTTGCAAAGTAAAAGCACACAGGGTCGAGATAAAAACAAACATTAGCTTTTTCATAAACACCTCAATAATTGATGACCTAAAAAGTAATTTAATTTCCGGACTTAGCTTACTTCTTCTTCATGGCTTGTTGCAATAACGCGCCCATACTGCCCATGGCCGCCGGTGCAGGATTGTTGCGTTGTGCGTTGCGCTGTTGGTTTTGCGACTGCGGACGTTCGCCACCCTTCTTGCCCTCAACTTTTTCGCCGGGGGTATCGTCTAAACGTAATGAAAGTGCGATACGCTTGCGCGGCACATCGACTTCCATCACTTTGGCTTTCACAATATCGCCTGCTTTAACGGCTTCGCGCGGGTCTTTGATGAAGGTATGTGACAGTGCAGAGATATGCACCAATCCATCCTGATGCACACCAATATCCACAAACGCGCCAAAGTTGGTTACGTTGGTTACAGTGCCTTCCAAAATCATGCCGGGAACCAGATCGGTAATTTCTTCTACGCCTTCTTGGAAACTTGCGGTTTTAAATTCTGGGCGAGGGTCGCGGCCAGGTTTATCCAACTCTTTAATAATGTCCGTTACTGTGGGTACACCAAATTTTTCGTCGGTGTAATCCGCTGCTTTTAATCCGCGTAAGAAACTAGAATCGCCTATAAGACCTTTAATTTCGCGTGTGTGCTTCTCGGCAATTTTTTCAACTACAGAATAAGATTCTGGGTGAACACCCGAAGCATCCAATGGATTGCTTCCACCTGCTACGCGTAAAAATCCCGCGGCTTGTTCAAACGTTTTTTCGCCAAAGCGCGGTACTTTTTTCAGTGCCGCGCGCGATGCAAAAGCACCATTTTGATTGCGGAATTCAACAATATTGTTCGCGAGCGTAGTGTTTAAACCAGATACGCGTGCAAGCAGTGCTGCTGATGCGGTATTTACTTCTACACCTACGGCGTTCACACAATCTTCTACCACGGCATCCAGCGAGCGCGCTAATTGCGATTGCGAAACATCGTGTTGGTACTGGCCAACACCAATCGATTTAGGATCAATTTTTACCAATTCGGCAAGCGGGTCTTGCAAGCGGCGCGCAATTGAAATCGCGCCGCGAATAGTTACATCCAAATCCGGAAATTCTTTTGCAGCGTATTCAGATGCTGAGTAAACCGATGCCCCAGCTTCGCTGACAACTACAGCTGTCGCTTGAATATCTTTGTGAGTTTTCAAAACATCTTTTGCGAATTTTTCAGTCTCGCGTGATGCAGTACCATTGCCAATCGCAATTAAACCCACGTTATGCTTTTTACACAAATGAACCAAAATCGCTTCCGACTCGGCAATTTTATTGAGCGGTGGAGTGGGGTACATAACCGTGTGATCAAGCACTTTACCGGTTGCATCTACCACAGCAACTTTTACACCGGTACGCATACCAGGGTCCAAACCAATTGTTGCTTTTTGACCTGCAGGCGCGGCGAGCAATAAATCTTTGAGGTTAGATGCAAATACTTTAATTGCACCGTCTTCTGCTTTTTCGCGTAATTCGCTTAGCAAATCAGTTTCAAGATGCGTTAATAATTTTACTCGCCAAGTCCAGCGCACAACTTCGGCTAACCACGCATCCGCAGCGCGGCCTTTATCTTGAATTTGCCAATGTTCACCAATCATGGTTTCGCAGGGGTGGCCAACGCGCGCGGTTTCGTCGCCCACTTTAATGGCGATAGTGAGCGTACCTTCATTGCGACCACGGAACATGGCGAGTGCGCGATGCGATGGTACAGATTTAAGCGGCTCATCGTGCTCAAAATAATCGCGAAATTTTTGTACTTCTTGCGAGGTATCTGTTTCTTTGCCTGCAACAACGCGTGCGCTCAAGGTACCTTCTTGTGTCAGGAAATCGCGCAGGCGGCCAATCAACGCTGCATCTTCGCTGAACTTTTCCATAAGAATGTATTTGGCACCATCCAAGGCTGCTTTGGTATCGTCGATTTTGTGTTCGGCGTTTAGGTATTTGGCAGCTTCGGCTTCGGGGTTGAGTGTTGGGTCTGCCATGAGCGCTTCCGCCAATGGTTCCAAGCCAGCTTCTTTGGCGATTTGGCCTTTGGTACGGCGCTTGGGCTTGTAGGGGAGATAGAGGTCTTCAAGGCGGTTTTTGGTGTCGGCAAGGTTGATGTCGCGCTCTAGCTCGGGCGTCAGCTTTTCCTGTTCGATGATTGACTTCAAAATTGCTGCACGGCGTTCTTCCAACTCGCGCAAATAGCGCAAACGCTCTTCCAGCGTACGCATTTGGCCATCATCCAAACCGCCGGTAACCTCTTTACGGTAGCGGGAGATAAAGGGGACTGTGGCGCCCTCGTCCAGAAGCGCAACGGCAGCGCTAACTTGTTGTTCCTGAACGGTTAATTCATCGGCAATGCGTTTGAAGATGCTGGGTAAGCTGGCGATGCTGGAAAGGCTGGTCATAAAGCGAACTCGTCTTGCGAAGGGATTATTGAAAGGCAGTCATTATCCCTAAATTGCCAAGAGCCGCCAGTCTTGCATTTTCATTTTTCCCACTATTTTCTGTATTTGTGAAATGGCGAAATAGGAGAATTTCGGCTCAGTCCTCAATTAAATCATCCTCAAACTTGGAATGGTTGAATCCAAACCTCGCGAACCCGTGTCTTAGTAGTAACGGGCTTGAGTTCACACTATTAAATAAAGGTTGTTTGCTATGAAAAAATACCTATTTCCTTCAATGGCTTTTATGGCATCTGCAGCGCTTTTGGTCGCTGTAAATGCGGCGCGGGCTGAAGATATTATTGCTAAATCCTACGACATAAAAAATGTGACTGAAGTGATTGCTGGCGGTGGTTGCCGTATGAAAATTACGCAGGGCGAGAGCGATAGCTTGCAAGTGGAGGCCAAGCAAGAGGCAATGAATCGTGTTCGCGTAGATCAAACCGGTTCCAGATTAACCTTAAGTATTAAATCACCTGTCTCCAGTTGGAATGTCTTTAAATGGTTAGATGCGCATAACGATGAAGTGACTTATATATTGCAGCTAAAAAACTTGAATCGTTTAGAGTTAGGTGGAGCTTGCCGAGCGACTCTGGGGGATTGGACGGCGAAGGATTTAGCGGTTTACGCGAGTGGCGCCAGCAATACAGACTTTAATAAATTAAATGTGGACAATTTTTTCATGGAGCTGAGTGGTGCGAGCAATGGTCGATTCCAAGCGGTTACGGCTAACAAAACTGAATTTCATCTATCCGGCGCCGCCAATGTGGATGTTAAAACTAGTAGTTCAGCAAAGAATGTACAGATAGAGGCTAGCGGTGCGAGTAACTTCCGTGCCAAGCTGTTGGTTGCAACACAGGCCGATGTGGGAGCCAGCGGAGCCTCAAACATTGAATTGCAGGTAAACGAACTTCTGAAAGCAAATGCGAGCGGTGCTTCTAATGTTCGTTACTTAGGTCAACCAAGACTGCAAAGCGATGCAAGCGGTGCAAGTAATATTAAGTCTATTAACTAATTCAAATAAGCAATCAT
>JAGKXD010000086.1 GCA_021151525.1 Cellvibrionaceae bacterium
CAATCAACTGGTCCACGCGCGACTCATCGCTATGGTCGTGGTAAGCAATACAGGGGGTTTTGATAGCAAAATGGGACAAGAGGCGGGAACTGTGTCGCGTATCTTCAGCGGCGATCAAGGCTACTGTTTGTAGAGTTTCTACCGCTCGCGGTACCATATCGCCCAAATTGCCGATGGGTGTGGCCACGACATACAAAATGCCCTGGTTTAAGGCTGATGTTGACATACCGCTTTCCGGATAAGGGAGCCGGGCGCCTAGCGCCAGACTCTGTTGAGTTCATTACTTTTGCTGGTTTTTCACCGAGGTTTTCATGCCGATACGGCCTTTTGTGCGCAAACTACTTAACCACACTGCAACCGGTTTACTGGCTTCTGCCTTGGTGCTGACCCTGAGTAGCTGCGGTAGCAACCCCCCCCAACCGGAAAAACGCAAGGCGCCACCCGTCAAAACCCAGGCAAAAACTCCCAGTGCTAACCAGCTGCTGGAACTTGCACGCCAAAGCCAGTCCCCCGAGCGCGAAAGTCTGGTACTTCAAGCAGCGCAGGTTTATGTGGATGCTGGTAAATTCAGTCGCGCGCGCGCTTTGATTAGCGACATGAATCCCGATGACCTGCCTGATCAGTCGTACATTAAATACACCGATTTACTCAGTACCCTCGCCTTGCAAGAGGGTTCCAATTTCCTCGCCCACGGCATTCTAACCAAGCAGCGCCTGGAACAACAATGGCAAGCCATGGAACCCACCACAGAAATCGCCTTGCGTGAAAAACGCGCGCAGGTTTTTACCTTGCTGGGTGAAGCGCAACATAGTGTAAATGAGCGCATCCAACTCGCCGCGTTAATTAGCAACAAGCAACAGCGCCAACAAAATCAGGATGCCATCTGGCAAAACCTGATGAGTATTCCCTTCGCCGAATTACAGCAACTCGCGCAGGACGAGTACGGAGAAGCGGCACGCGGTTGGTATAGTCTTGCCGCCATCAGCAAAAATAACCAAATCGATTTGGAGCAACAGCGTGAGCAACTGCAACAATGGCTCAACGAGTGGCGCCAGCACCCAGCGCGCGATAATTTGCCCAATGATTTGCGCTTGCTGCAAAGCTTGATCGATCAACAACCCAAACAAATTGCGCTCTTATTGCCCATGCAAGGCAAATTGGCCGAAGCCGGTGAAGCGGTACGCGACGGTTTTTTTGCAGCCTATTACTATGCACTTGGCAATGGCCGTAACGCACCTGAAGTGCGGCAATACGATAGCAGCGGCGATGCATTAGCAGCGTATCAACAAGCGGTTGCTGAAGGTGCCGATCTGGTCATCGGCCCCATCGATAAAGAAAAAGTGACTGAACTCAGTTTGATGCCGTCATTGGAAGTGCCGGTGTTAGCGCTGAATTATCCCGATGCGCAGCCAGCGCAACCGCTGAAAGGCTTTTATCAATTTGGTTTGGCGGTCGAAGACGAAGCGCGTCAAGTAGCGCGGCAGGCATTTGTAGAGGGCCATCGCCAGGCGATGGTCATTATTCCCTCGCAAGAGTGGAGCGAACGCAGCGCACGCGCTTTTGCCGATGAGTGGGAAAAGCTCGGCGGCGTAATTGTAAATCGCACTCAATTTCAGCCCGGCGTAAATTACTCAGGGCTGGTGAAAGATGCGATGCTGATTGAACAAAGTCAAATTCGTGCACGCGAGTTGCAAGAGTTACTCGGCGTAAATTTAATTGCCTCGCCGCGCAGCCGCAGCGATGTTGATATGATTTTCCTCATTGCTGACCCGGCGCAAGCACGTCAAATTAAACCGACATTTGCCTTTCACTACGCGGGAAAAATTCCAGTGTATGCCACCAGCCAGGTTTACTCCGGCGAACCCAATGTGAAAGCAGACCGCGATTTAAATGGCATTCGTTTTAATACTATGCCCTGGCTGTTTGATTCAACCAGCCCGGAAAAACAAGCTGTTGCGCAGTACACTAAATCCGCTGCTGTATATGGTCGCCTTCATGCACTGGGGGCAGACGCTTTCCGGTTGTACGCGCGCTTGCCACAATTAGAGCAAGTACCGCAAATGCGAATTTTTGGCGCAACCGGCGCATTACGAATGAATGCAGGGCGCATCGAACGCGAACAAATATGGGTAAGGTTCCGCAATGGTGAAGCCCAACCGCTGCCCATGGTTATCAACGAAAGCGAACTACAATACTAGGCAACTGCCGTTTTTATCGAGCAAAATGATTAGCAGCTAATTGTTGACTGGCTGCATTTACTGTTAACCGAAGGTATTAAAGGGAAGATTATGAACAACAGCAACAAGGACGCTACAGCACCCGGTATAGACACCAGCGTAGTCATAGGTGCTACTGCTGAACACTATGCCGAGCAGTATTTACAGCAGCAAGGACTCATCACCCGCACGCGCAACTACCGCTGCAAGCTCGGCGAAATCGATTTGATTATGCTGGAGAAAAACCCACGCGGAAACACGCTGGTTTTTGTAGAAGTGCGCCTGCGCACCAATAAGCGTTTTGCGCCCGCGCTGGAAACAGTGGATTACCGCAAACAGCAAAAAATTATCAAAACCGCCCAGCGCTTTTTACAAGAGCAAAAGCTCTACGACAAAATCGCCTGTCGCTTTGATGTGATAGCATTGGATCAAACTGGCACAGCACCGCCCGTCCAGTGGATTAAAAATGCATTCAGCACCTGAGCGAAGGTACCAATGCACCCAACATTATTCGAATGACTACAGCGACCCCTTTATGGAACAACGTGTAATTACCCTGTTTCACGAAAGTATTGAAGCCAAGATGCAAGCCGGTGAACAACTTGCACCGCTGCTGGCCAATGCCAGTGAGTTTATTGTGCACGCCCTCTTACACGAGAAAAAAGTGCTAACTTGTGGCAATGGCATCTCTGCCGCGCAAGCGCAAATCTTTACCGCCAGCCTGATTAATCGTTTTGAACAGGAACGTCCCAGCTTGCCGGCGCTAAATCTGGGTTCTGACTTCACCACCCAAACAGCTATCGGCAGCGATTCCAGCTTTAACGACATCTACGCCAAACAAATTCGCGCACTCGGGCAAGCGGGCGATATTTTGTTATTGCTCACCAGCACCGGCAAAGCGAGCAATTTACTGCAAGCCATCAGTGCCGCACACGACAAAGAGATGCAAGTGATTGCACTCACAGCGGGTGACGGCGGCGACGTTGCCGCGCTATTAACCCATGGTGACATTGAACTTCGAGTGCCATTATTTGCCAAACCCCGTATCCACGAAGTGCACTTGCTCAGCTTATTTTGCTTATGTGACTTGATTGATCAGCAATTGTTTGGAGGTTTTTAATGCAATTAATGCGTTCGCTTGCCCTTTATGCTCTGACTTTTTTCGCATTGAGTGTAATGGCATTTCAGTTAAGCGGCTGCGCGCGCGTAATTCATGCAACCACCAGTGACCCGGTGCAAATCAGTAATAACAAACGCTCACTGGGCACCAAACTCAATGATGATCGATTGGAAACCTATGCGCGAGTAAACCTGCTCAAGGCTGATCAGGCATTTGAAAATACCCGCGTAAATATCGATAGCTTTAACGGTTTTGTATTATTGACCGGCCAGGTTCCCTCGGAACATTTACGCCAACTCGCTGGCAGCACCGTGGGCGCAATCAACTCCGTACGTCAGGTACATAATGAATTACAAGTGGGGCCGGTCGCTCGTTTTGGCTCACAAAGCCTGGATGCCTGGATCACCACTAAAATCAAATCGCGCCTGGTGGCCAGCAGTATTCAAAGCCGTCGCATTCATATCATTACCGAAGCCCAGACAGTTTTTCTAATGGGCTTGGTATCGCGTCATGAAGCGGATCGTATTGCTGAAGTCGCACGCACCAGCGATGGCGTACAACAGGTTGTTAAGGTTTTTGAATACGTGGACTAGCAGTCCGCGCATTATTTCCGGCCCTTCTATCGATGGTCTTTTATCACCTGATTCGCGCGTTTATCGCCTGCTTACCCAGCATCAGGATTTGCCACTGGAAATCTCACGTTATCCTGTTAGTATCCTGCGCAACGGCAACTGGCAACTTGCCAGTTTTAGCCAATCACCATTTATTGACACGCAAAGGAAAACATCATGATTTCTACCATTGTTACGCTGGTGATAATTGCCCTGTTGGTGTTCTACGTAATCGGGATTTACAACAAACTGGTCGCGCTGAAAAATCGCTACCAAAATGCATTCTCCCAAATTGAAGTGCAATTAAAGCGCCGCTATGACCTTATTCCCAATTTGGTAGAGACAGCAAAAGGCTATATCAAACACGAACGCGAAACATTGGAAGCTGTGATCAGCGCGCGTAATCAGGCAATTAATGGCTTGCAAGCCGCAGCGGCAAATCCCGGTAGCGCAGCTGCCATGACTGAACTGGCCGGCGCAGAAAATTTATTAACCAGTGCCATGAGCCGCCTGAATGTGGTGATGGAGGCTTATCCTGATTTGAAAGCCTCGCAAAATATGATGCAGGTTTCCGAAGAGCTGACCAGTACGGAAAACAAAGTCGCCTTCGCTCGTCAGGCATTTAATGATGCAGTAACCGCCTACAATACTTACAAACAAAGTTTTCCACCCGTGGTGTTAGCAGCCAGTTTTGGCCACAGAGACGATGCAGGTTTGTTAGTGTTTGGCGATAGCGCCGAAATCCAGGCGGCACCCAAGGTGCAGTTTTAACACTTTCATCACAAAATCTTCCTTCTATATATAGAAGGAAGATTTTTCCCTCTCAGGCACGAGCAAGTCTTCCTTCTTTATATACAGCAATCACTCATTGCCAACAGGTTGCGCCTATGAACTTTTTCGAACACCAGGATCGCGCCCGCCGTAATACTCACTATTTAATCTTGTTGTTAATTTTGGCGGTCGTATCACTGGTAGCAATTACCACCTTACTATTTGCAACACTTGCCTATTTCAGCGATGAGCATCGCCAGCAATCGGCGCAAACAGCATGGCAGGGAATTTTACATGCGCTCAGCCCTACCGCTTTTTTATGGATCGCATTAGGTGTGAGCAGTGTGGTACTACTGGGCAGTTTATTTCGCTTTATGCAATTAGGCGCTGGTGGCAAAACCGTTGCTGAAGCCATGGGTGGTCGCTTGTTAATGGGTAACACGCAGGACGCTGATGAACGCAAAATTTTAAATGCGGTAGAAGAGATGGCAATTGCCTCCGGCACTGCTGTACCGCCAGTGTATTTAATGGAAGAAGAAAGTATCAACGCCTTCGCCGCTGGTTATCACCCTCAGGATGCTGTTATAGGTATTACGCGCGGCTGTATTCAAAGTTTATCGCGCGATGAATTGCAAGGAGTGATTGCCCATGAGTTCAGCCATGTATTTCACGGCGATATGCGTATTAACATGCGCTTGATTTCCCTACTGTATGGAATTCTGGTAATTGGCTTGATTGGCGAATTTCTTATTCGGATTGCCAGCAATCGCAGTAGCAGTCGCTCCAGTAAAGATAATTCGCCTGCCGCCCTTCTGGCATTAGGCGTCGGCTTATTGGTGATTGGCTACACGGGAATATTTTTTGGCAACCTGATCAAGGCGGCCGTAAGTCGCCAGCGCGAATTCCTCGCCGATGCATCTGCCGTACAATTTACCCGTAACCCGGATGGTATTTCCGGCGCGCTGAAAAAAATTGGTGGCAGTACATTTGGCTCAGAGCTACACAATGAACATGCCGCTGAATTCAGCCATATGTACTTTGGCCAGGGAGTGAAATCCTTTTTTAACTTAATGGCCACTCATCCACCATTGGAAGAACGCATCAAGCGCATTCAACCCAACTGGGATGGCGAATTTGCTACAAGTGTATATATAAGAAGGAAGACTTCTGCAGCGGCAGAAACTGACTCAGCTGACGCGGCTCCAATAACAGCTGATGACTTGAGTGAAGTCATTTCGGGATTTAATAACACTACTGCAACCTTGAGTTCTGCAATAGCAACACCGACTCAAGCCACTATCGATATAGACCAAGCGATCAATCAAATCGCTCAACCTAACAAGGCGCAAATCAGCTATGCACGTGCGCGCCTCGCAGAAATTCCAGCGGTATTAAAAAGTGCCGCACACGAAAGCTTTAGTGCGCGTGCCATTATTTTTGGTTTGCTGCTGGATCGCCATGCACAAATCGCGCAGCACCAGTTGGCACTGCTCAGCGAACATTTACCGGAACAGGAATTCCAACAGCTGCGACCGATAATTTCAGCGGCAGCATCACAGCATGCCGGGCTGCGCTTGCCGCTGGTTGAACTCTGCCTGCCCGCCTTAAAACAATTGTCCGCTGAGCAGCAACAATTATTTTTGGAGTGTATGAATGTATTAATCAGTGCCGACAAGAAAATCAGTTTGATGGAGTGGGCGCTGCACCAAATTGTCTTGCATAACAACTATCGCACCGCGCGAATTGAGCGCAACCTCAACCTGAAACAATTACCCGGCGAATGCTCCGTTCTCTTATCGCTGCTTGCTTATGCAGGGGCAGCATCAGTTGCCGATGCGGAAACTGCTTTTGCACATGCAGAGGCTGAATTGAAATTTTCCAACCTGGTATTGCTCCCCAAGGATCAGGTACAACTGGCTGATCTGGATAAAGCCCTGACTCAACTTAATCGGGTTAAACCACTGCAAAAACCGCAGTTGTTAAAAGCCATGAGCCAATGCGTCCTGCAGGACAACCGCGTCACTCTGGTTGAAGCCGAACTCTTCCGCGCCATCGCCGATAGCCTGGACTGCCCGGTGCCACCGCTAATACTGGAGGCCGGGCACTAAATTTGTTGTTCTAGCGCAAACCAATCTCACGCCAGACACCGGATGCTCTACAACAAGCAGGTGACTAACAGGTATAATGCGCCGCACTTAATCCGCTAATCCTGCCAACCAAATGAGGTAATTACCTTGCAACTGGACAACGCATCTGTTGCGCAACTGCGCGAACTGGAAAGCCAACTCAGGCAACTCCAGCTTGACCCTGATGTTTCAGGTGATGCTAACCGCTTACCAATTCGGCCTGAAAGATACCGCCAGTGCCTGGAAAAATGAAGGCGAAGTGAAGTTCCTTTGCCCGGTTCCCGGCTATGATCGCCACTACACCGTGTGCGAGCAACTCGGCATCAAAATGATCAACGTTCCTATGACATCAACCGGCCCGGATATGGATGTTGTTGAGTCACTGGTTCAAGCAGACAAATCCATCAAAGGTATGTGGTGTGTGCCCAAGTACTCCAACCCTACAGGCGTGGTGTACAGCGATGAAACCGTAGAGCGCATTGCCAAACTCGGCCAAATCGCCAGCGCCAACTTCCGCGTATTCTGGGATAACGCCTACTCAGTACACGACCTGGTTCCCAACGCACCGCAGCTGACCAGCATTCTGGAAGCAACCCGCCGCAATGGCACTGAAGATTCTGTTGTGCAATTCGCATCTACTTCAAAAATTACCCACGCAGGCTCCGGCGTTGCTTTTGTGGCGGCAAGTGCTGCAAACCTCGCAGGCTTTAAAAAGTTTTTGAACAGCTGCACCATCGGCCCGGACAAAGTAAACCAAATTCGTCACTCGCGTTTCTTGCCAAGCAAAGAAGCACTTTTGGCGCATATGGCTAAACATGCTGAACTGTTAAACCCACGTTTTGAAGCGGTGTTGAGTGCGTTGAGCAAAGCGTTTGACGGCACCGATTTGGGCGCATGGGAAAAACCCGTCGGCGGTTACTTTGTTTCTTTTGACACCCGCAAAGGTTGTGCAAAAGAAACTGTACGCCTCGCTGCTGAAGCCGGTGTAAAACTGACCCCCGCTGGCGCGACCTATCCCTACGGCAAAGATCCGGAAGATCGCAACATTCGTATCGCGCCATCTGTGCCAACAGTTCCGGAAGTTGTAGGCGCGATGGAAGTGTTTGTTACCTGCGTAAAACTGGCATCAGTAAAGCAAAAGCTCGCCAGCCTGAGCTAATCGCTTATTCCGCACCAGCAAAAAAGCCGCTTTCAAGCGGCTTTTTTGTTTTATCTATCAGCCACTCAGCAAACCAACCGATCTAATCAACACAGATTAATTCCAAAACTCTCGGTTCGTTATTTTTTTTCTTTCTATACTCAAATTAGCACGACAGTATTAAACGCGTGCACTAACCCATCCCATTAACCCAATTACCTTTAATCCGATTATCTTTAACCCTGAAGACTGTTTAACCCTTTTTCTCTGCGCTTATGCCACAGGAGATTTTGTATGGGTGTTGCTGCAACTGTAGAAAAATATTTAAAAGCAAAACAGGTCGAGTTCACGCTGCTGGAACATGAATATTGCGAGGGTTCATACAACACAGCACGTGTCGCCAAGATTGACGATCATTGCCTGGCCAAAGGCGTACTCTTACGTGATGAGGATTTTCATTACACGCTTTGTGTTCTCCCCACACGCAATAAAATATTACGCCACACCCTGAACCAGATTTTTGATCGCCACATGGAGTTGGTCGAAGAGGAAGAACTAGCGGAGATTTTTAAAGATTGTGCAGAAGGGGCGATCCCTGCTTTGGGAGAAGCCTATGGCCTGGACGTAATCTGGGATGAGGAATTAATGGGCGTTGAAGAGGTTTATATCGAGGCGGGCGATCATCGCCACCTCATCCGCTTAAAGCAGCCTGATTTCGCGCAGTTGATGCAAGACAAACTACACGATCACTTCAGTGCCGAGCGAACCCGTCACAGCAAGCTCCCTAAAAAGTATATTCGCCAGGAGTATGAGCTTTAACCGCGATGCTGCTCAAAGAGACGAACTGCGGGCATAAAAAAAGCCGCCTTGTTGCCAGGGCGGCTTTTTCATTGCAGAAGGAATTAATCCTTGCTCGGTACCAATACTACGTTTGGCGCATTGGCTTCGCGGGCAGCATCAGCAACAGCCACATAAGTACCAGTGCTTGCACGGCCACTTGCAGAAATAATCACAGCAGCCTTAGGCAGCTCCGCACGCAAACGCTCCAGGTTAGAACGAACTGAGCGAGTGTCTACACGGCGCTCACCTTCCTTTTCCATCAACCAGATTTGGTCGTCAGCAGAAATGCGAACCAGGATGTTTGGTTCAGCATCTGGCGGTGGAGGATTGTTGTTTGGCTCAGGGACATTCGGGTTAAAACCCGCTTCTTTAACAAACGACGCAGTTACGATAAAGAAGATCAACATAATGAACACCACGTCGAGCATGGGGGTCAAGTCAATTTCGTTACCATCATCACCGGCTTGGCCTTTTTTTCTACGGCTCACTCTGGGTACTCCTCGTGTTATTTGAACATTATCGTTAGGTCTAACTGAAAGTTCTCAATTCTAGCAGTTTTGGCCGGACAAAGACCAACTCTTTGTAACCCCCAAAGGGGGGAATTTACGGGAAATATTCAGTCGTCAAATGTGCGATTGTTCAATATTCAGCCAATACAACATCTCACTTTATCGTCAAAAAAACGTCACAGATGCAATTCTCTGATAAGTGCTTCCCCCCATTAAATCTAACCAGCCTTCATCTGCAAATTAGCTGCGCTCAATAACTGCTGAAAATCACAACCCGAGTGAATCAATTTCAAGAGCGGCTCGTTGTAACCCCCACGGTCAATACGAAGGGAATTTCCAATGCCGGTTAACATCCACCACTCACGTCATAGACAAGAAGTATTTCGAAGAAATAACACGATCATTAAGGTACACCAACCATCAAAGATCGCATTGATTAGGCAGCATATTCATTGCAATGAATTATGGAGTATGTGTATTAATCACAGCCAAAAGATAACGTGAACACAATGGTTAATGTAATTGTCTCTAAGCTCTCGCATTCACCTGAAAAGATTCATTACGGTTCAGCCTTCAATAACTGATTACCCTGATATTAAGATGCGTTTCAACCAATCCTGTTTATGTAATTCGCTTTAAGTTAAGAACTCACCCCAAGTGAGTTAGCCAACCAAGCATGTCTTCGTTTAATGACTTGGATCAGTTAACAAGGCAATTCTCAAAATTGATATACAACTAAACTAAATAATCACCACTTAATAAGAGCATAGGGATAGTTCACGCAGCAGAGTTACTAACTTCAGAACCTCGCCCCTTTCGCCTACGCCACTCATTATCGTGAAATAGCTATGTTCGATAGCACAAGAAGAGATTTGTTCATCAACACTTATGCGCTATAGCACGCTATTCAAAAAGCAGACGTGCGATGCCAACACCTAAACACAGCCCCCAATAAACAACACTGACTATCCCAAATAGATAATTTTCTCACTCTACGATATCAATCACAGCCAACATTAAGTCTTAAATCAACTCTGCTTGAGTATAGGAGGACAGGTTTTCCAACCTAAACAAAGTATAAAACGTGATCCAGTTAGCCATCACGTTGTCATTCACTATAACGCCAGAGAGATTGGTAAACGCCAAAAAATTTAGATAAACGTCATTTTGAAAGGCAAAAAAGAACTCGCAATAACAGTTTTTCCTGCCATCGAAAGCATCGTTAATGGCAAATTTAAAAGGGAAAAACAAAACCAATTACGCCCAATAGTAATTGCGAAGAAGCAAAATTGTTTTCGATAAATAGTCTGATTGAAGGTGCAACGAACAGGAAAACTTTCCGTTAAAATCGAAAAAACACATTTTTTTACTAAAAATTGGCAAAAAAACGCATTTTTATTGACTATTTAGCGCAAAAAACTTGAATTTTTTTAATAAAGTTTTAACTTATACATGTTGGACTTTTTAATCCATTTATCGACCTTTCGAAAACTATAAAGGAAGCACACCATGGCTGCACGTAAACAAACCGCTGTTAATACTGTTGCAAGTTTGGAACAGCAATTAGCTCAACTGAAAGCGCAATTGGCAAAAGCTCGCGCAGCTCAAGCGGCCGATGCCGGTAAAGCTGTTGCTGGTTTGGCTAAAGACGCTGCTAAAGCTGCTGCGGCTTTGAAAGCTGCTCAAAGCAAGTTGGCTGCTGCTAGCAAAAAGAAAACTCCTGGTTCAGCTAAAGTTGTAGCCGCTGCTAAAGCTGCTGTTGCTACTGCCAAGAAAGATGCTGCCGCTGCTAAGGCCGCTGTTGCTGCTGCCAAGAAAGAAGCTGCTGCTGCTAAAGCTGCTGCTAAATTGGCTGCTGCGCACGATAAAGCAGTTGCCAAAGCTGAAAGTGCTGTTGCAAAACGCCTGAAGGCTTCTGCGAAGAAAGCTGCTGTAAAAACCAAAGCTGCTGAGAAAAAAGCTGCTGCCAAAGCTAAAGTAGCTGCTAAAAAAGCTGCCGCTAAAGCCAAAGCTGCTGCTAAAAAGCAAGCAGTAAAAGCTAAGGCAGCTGCTAAAAAGGCTGCGCTGAAGAAAAAAGTTGCAGATAAGAAAGCAGCAGTTAAAGCTAAAGCAGCAGCTAAGAAAGCGGCCGCTAAAGCTAAAGCAACCGCCAAGAAAATTGCCGCTAAAGCTAAAGCAGCAGCCAAAAAAACTGCCGCTAAAGCTAAAAAAGCCCCAGTTGCTAAAAAAACAGTAGCTAAAAAAGCTCCGGCTGCTAAAAAAGCAGTAGCTAAAAAAGCCCCAGCTGCTAAAAAAGCAGTAGCTAAAAAAGCTCCAGCTGCTAAAAAGGCTCCAGCTGCTAAAAAAGCAGTAGCTAAAAAGCCTGCAGGCGCCGCACCTGCAAAACGCGGCCGCAAGCCAAAGGCTGCTGCACCTGCTGCGTAACTAGTGATTTTACTCACAATAAAAAAGGCACCTTCGGGTGCCTTTTTTATCTAATCTCATTGAAACAACTCTGCCACTTAATTAGATGAATGCTCCTGAATCGCCATTTGATTGAATACATAGACATACATCAACAAGCGTTGCTCTTCTGTTTGTTCTACAAACTCTAAACCATAATTCACCAACATCGTTTGTGATTGCCCATCAGTGGGATCCACACGTGAACGCACTCTACCCGTTAGTACCAGTTCCCGCTTTATCTCGCGAATCTCAACTTGCGCTCTGATTTCCAACGAATCGCCAATTTCCGCAATTTCATCAACCAGCTCAATACGCGCTCCAGAAATACTGATATCTAGCATTATGCCGGTGGTCGAGGGCCGGGATTCCAGATCGATATTGAAGACATCGACTTTTTCATAGACTGCCACTCGGGTTGCACCGCGAATACCTTTAAAGGTCACTGAATCGGGGTAACTCAAATGAAGAATCGGATAGGGATCGAGGGTTTGACCTTCTACTATGCCCGCAAATATTCCTATACCGTTATCGATCATCAATCGCACAACAATTTTTTGACCCGCCCTGAACTTAACTAATTTACCGGCTTGTTTAGGTACAGATAATAAAAGGGCTCGCCCTGGTAAACACCCAATAAGCCGACATGAAAAACGTTCAGGTTGGCCCGCAAGGCTGCTTGTCTGCAGTTGCAAGGGATAACCATAAGCCAGTTTCAATTCTTCGAATTTCATGGTGCTTCACTGAAAATTATTGATGTTATGTTCAGCAGTGTAGCAGTTGTGGGCAATTGTGCCTTAAGGCATCGAAGAGCCACCTTCGACGAGAACTCAAAATAGTTATGAAATGGCTATCCCGTGGATTCGGCAGCCAAGACACCGAACTCTTTGTTCCATTCCATCAACAATAAGGCCAGGGCCTGTGACTGCTCATAAAGAGAAACCAGTTCGTCATAACTGTCTTTTGGACCGTGATAGAGTTTGATTTGCCGATGCTTATTGGCCAACTCATGCTGCAAATGTTGGGAGCGATACACTTCGAGTTTCCAGCGCAGATTATGTGCCGTATTGCGGTAGTAAGCTAACTTGGTTTGCAATGAGATTGGATTTACTGAATTAAGCGGGCCAAAAACATTAAAATCCAGGGCTAATACCATTGATTCTTTGGCCGACACATCTGAAATAATTGTAGCCGTACGTGCCTGACCAACCAGCTGAGCCAAATCCCCAAACACTTCCCCCGGTGTTACGTAGTTGACCAAATCCCCTTTGAGCGCCTGGTCTACATAAACCGCCAACTTTCCCTTGAGTAAAAAATACAGCCAGTTTCCAGTGTCACCTTTTTGCAATACAACTTCACCCGGAACAAACGACAAAATTCGGGAAGCTTGTAAGAGTATTTCCAGTTGCTTTACATCTTGCTGCTTAACAACTTTAAAAAACGGGATGCCGGAGAGTAAGTGCTCCAGGGTATCTTTGGGGATTTTATGCAGCGGTTTCGTTTCCATCATCTACCCGTAATACTATTTTTATTAAAAATTAATCAACTCATACACCAGATAATAAGCAATCCCAACACTAACACTCCCTGCACGTATGATACTACTGAAAATCTATAGAACAACTATAGCTAAATTACAGACAAAGTACGCTCACTGCTGTTTTTTCTATATTATACCTACGGGGCTAAGTACAAATCGCTGTATGCCCCACAGGACTACAACACAGGACAACAATGTCCCTAATAATAGAGAGTAGCAAGACTATGCGCTTCAACCATCTATTCCGAGTACTCATCTGTATTGCACTACTGATTTTTTCCCACACATCGCGCGCCGAACCAATGCTGAATGGTATTGGAGTTCATCAGGAGCTGGGAAGAGAGATCTTTATTGGTGCACTCTTTTCCGAATCATTGAGCAACGACCCAGGAACACTGCTACGTAACCAGCAACCCATGCGGATGGAGCTGAAAATTGTGAGCCCGGAAGGGATTACCGCACGTCGCTTCAGCCGGCTGTGGATTGAAGGCCTGGCAGTTAACAGTAAGGCTGACGCCTTGATGGCACAAGCAGATAACACTGTCGCTTTTGATGCTATGTTCAAAGGCCGTCTCGTGCCAAACGACCATGTAAAAATTAGTCACGCACCAGGCAAAGGAGTAAGCGTAACCCTTAATGAAGTGGTGTTGGGAACCATTAAAGACGAAACGTTCTTTTCTATGCTATTGGCCACCTGGATTGGCAGCGTGCCCTTATCATCTGACTACCGCGACAGCCTGTTAAAGGTCGGTGACGTCAACACCGATTTGCGTACCCGCTTTTCAGCAATTACACCATCCGCGACCAGAGTTGCAGAGGTACGTGCGTGGGATCAGGGTGGTGAGCTTATTGCACAAAATACAAAATCATCTATCCCCGCTAAATCAGTGGCCGCCAAATCCAGTACGCGCGCGAAAGACGAGCTGATTGCCGAACGTCCAGAGGTTAAATTACCTGCGGTAGAAATTGAAAAACCAAAGCTGGATGTTCCTGCACCAGCAGCTCAAGTCGCTGCCTCTGCGGCTACATCATCTGCAGCAACCAAACCTGTCGCGGTAGCCCAACCTGCACCAACAAAAGTGGAAGAGGAAGAGGAGGATGGGCCGGCATTGACTGCACAAACGCTGTTGGCGCGTCAATTCTATGTTTCCGATGCGATCAAAAAAATCCGCAGCAAAACCAAGTATCCTCCACGCGCGCTGGATAGAGGCCAGGCAGGAAGTGTACGTGTGGCTGTAGTGATTGATCGCAATGGAAATATTTTGAATACAAATATTCTCGAAAAGAGCGTTTATGAAATGCTTAATAAGGAAGCGCTAGATGCCGTAAAACGGTCTGCCCCATTTCCTACCTTGCCTGATGCAATCAGCGGTGCGCGCTTTGAGTTTACCGTACCAATGCGCTGGACATTACCAGAATAAATCAATCGCCAGCTCCAATAAAAAAGCCACTCTGCAAGGGCGAGGCGTTCCACTAAGGTGTTGTTTATGGGCGCCGGAATATGGATTGTATGAAGCCGCCTTCGGGCGGCTTTTACTTTGCTTATCTTAGTGGGTGTTAGTTCGAGTATTAACGCGTTTACGTCGCAATGTAATGATTTATATGATCTAGAAACGGGTTAAAGTATTCTGCTCGACGGCATAACAACTAACCACTGCACTGTCGATAACCGCTTATTAATAGGCGGTTTTTTGTTTTCGAGCCACGGTAATTGGTTACAACCCCTCCGACACTTGACCTGTCAATCCGCACCTCTTCGGTGCTAGTGCTCTCCTCTCGCATTCCCAATTGCTCCTTCTGTTGATAGGCTTACACTATCCTCGCTGGCGACGTTCATGGAGTGCACTGAGAATGGCCGACGAACCACGTTTACCTCCCGCGCACAAGCAGATCGAATTCCATTTCTGCCGTAATATCCATTGCCGAAACTATGCTCAATATCCAAGGGACACCGAAAAGTGGAGACATGCTACCGGGATGGGCGTCTATAGGTTATCTGGTGGTAAGTCCTCCGCTGTAGTGTTGATCTGCAAGTTATGTAACCGGTCATTCCCCGTGAAAAGCAATGCTGCCCTGAGCGAGGAAGTCGAACGCTGCTGGCGACCATTCACTAATTTGAAATTGACTTGTCCGAACGCTGCTTGCGAAAGAACGATACCCCGCTCAAGCCGCAAGCGAGTTTTATTCGCCGCATTTGGGTCAACCAGAGCCGGTCAGCCTCGCTATAAATGCAATTCGTGCGGCACTACATTTAGCCGCACCGGACGCATCCCTCGGAAGCTTCAACGCGAGGGCCTCGATAGCCAAATCGCAACATTGCTGGTGAACAAAATGCCCATGCGGCGGATCTGCGAAACAGCAGGAGTTAGCCCGTCTGTGTTGTATAACCAAATCACCCGATGCCACGATCTTGCAGAAGCCTTCGCAGCACGCGCCGAAGAGGGACTGATAAAAACGCTGCGTTTACGTCGCGTATATCTTGCGGTAGATCGCCAGGATCATGTTTTTAATTGGGGGTCGAGTTTTGATCGCCGAAACGCGCTATTACAGGTTGTTGCATCTGCCGATAATGCGACGGGTTACGTCTTCGCCACACACATGAATTTCGATGCAGATATGGAACCAGAACTCATCGAGCGGGATGCAGTGTTATCGGGTGATTATGAAAAACCGTATCACTTCCGCAAATACGCTCGCGTATGGCTTCAGCGTGAATACAATGACGACTATCACACGCTCACTCGCGAAAAAAAACGAGTAAAAGGAAAGTCTCTGAAGAGCGAAATAATAGATGGGTATACCGGGGAGGGGGAAGAAAAACCGGATAATGAGGATATCAAACTTCCATCTCAAGGAATGCAGGTTCACTCGGAATATACGCTGTATGCGCACTTCTGGTTTCTCGCAAAACTTTTGGCACGTGTTGAGAAAGTGCGAATATTTATGGATCAGGATACGGGCATGCGCAACGCGTGTCTTGGTGCATTTTCCTCGCGGATAAAGGACCAAACGCTGGAAGCTTTTTTCGTAAAAATAAATAAGGATCTTACCACCACACAAAAGAAAACGATGAAATCTGGCGCGGAACATACGCTACGCCAAAAGCAGGAAGAGTTGGGAATCAAAGATCGAAAAGAGGCTATTCAAGCCGTCATGGTAGATAGGCTTGAGTCAATGATGAAGGCTGGAAATGAAGGGGATCAATGGCTCTTTCACCCCTTTCCCGATATGAGCGAACCTGAAAAAGCCGTGTGCCATCTTACTAATTACGGTGATTACGATATCGGTCATTTGGCGGCGCTCTATCGTAAAGCAAGCCTGCACTCCATCGATAAGTTTTTTATGCAAGTAAGGCGGCGAGTGAGTTTGTTGGAGCGTCCACGCATTTCGGCTAGTGCGATGCGCACCTGGCACGGGTATTCGGCCTACAATCCGGCGGTTGCCCAAAAAGTCATAAACTTGTTTCGGATAGTACACAATTTTGTCCTCATCGGTGACGACAAAAAAACACCGGCAATGCGAATTGGCCTTGCTGAAAAACCCTATAAAATGGAAGACCTACTGCGAATCCCCCATGAGAACTGAGAAACAATGTGTGTCCAATAGATTGGTCTCGATGAGGCGCAATTTGGGATGTAAATGGGCAATGGCTTTGGTAAGCGACATGGAATCCAAAAAATAAGAAACCAGACATTCTCTTATGTCGTTGCGCCACATCCATTGATTATCGATTTTCTCCATGCCGAATTCGCGGGCAATAACATTTTGTTGCGGTTCCGGTAGCTCTGATCGCGGAGCCAACGTAACAGTTATGCGATTATTCCACAGTACATCCTGGTCAACCTTTTTGGGCGCAGCATTACGCGTAGCTTTCACACTTAAAATCCGCTGCAACACCAAGTCGATAAAATTCGCGTATTTGCTATCAAAGGCGCGGATATGCCACCGGTTGCCCGCATACACCAGAGCGTGCGGCCAAATCTCCCGCTCTGTTTTGTCAGCAGTTTTTAAAGACTGGTAACTGATTTTGAGTCCTGATCCATTGTGCAGTGCACGGGTCACTTCTTTTAAAATGGATGAGTCAATTTTTCCAGATGGACTGGGGAGAATCTCTGCATTAATTCCTTCGCTGATGGAAGGAGTAAAGCCCACACCAACACCTTCCTGGGAAACCCTTAGCAGCGACAAATACTCTTCCGCTAATCCAGAGCTGAATTGTTGCTTGAACTTTTTACCCGGCTTGTATGACCGTCCCGACAAATCGTAGTCCAGATTCTCCGGATACTTTTCCCGATAAAAGCTGAAATCTTTGGTGACGTGATTCTCCGTCACGCCAAACACCTTTGCCACGCGCGGGCGGTCGATAGACCCTTCCCAAAACACGATGGACTCAATGAATTGCAGGCGCTGGCGCTGGGCAAATGACACTTCATTCAACATGGGTTTAGTACTACATAATATGATTAGGTCAATTTATAACATTGATCTACGCTTTATCAATAGGACAATCTAAATAATTGACGTAATTCTTTCGCGTGTGTAATAATTAAAAAATGATGAAAAACCATAACGATCAGGATCTTGCGCAATGGCTTAACCCGCTCGGGTATTCCGAGATCGGGGCAGACCTCATCACTTCTGAAGAATCGATCCCCGCTAATAATTGCTACGCACCAGAGTTAAAGCTGCTATTGGATGGCAGTGTGGATTCGGCTATTGCAGCGGTGGCGCTGGTCGATCAGTCGCCCGCCGTATGCTTTGTCAGCATTGACCCGGACGTGCCGGGGAGTGAAGAGCGCATTGCCGCTATCCGGCGCGCCGTCTGGAACCAAAACCTGGTTTCGCTGATTTTGGTGGTTTCGGATCACTATCTTTATCCGTACTCTGCTATACCTGATTTACCGTCCCCGTCTCCCATCCAGCGAAAGCACATTGCCAAGGCAAAGCCGTATTTCTATCGTGAAATGGCCTCGGGCGCTTTACTGGAGTTGCATCCGGAATGGTTTGACCGAAAGAATCGCGTTGACAGAAAATTGCTGCGTAATCTCGACCAGTCAGTCAAATTACTTGCCGCTTCTGGTGTGGAAAAATTGCGCGCCCAATACCTGCTTGGGCAAAGCCTGTTTATTTCCTACCTTGAGCATCGGGGTATCGTAGGCAGTGAGTATCAGGCCAAGCATCGCGTTAAATCTTTACACGATCTTGTGCGCACTTGTAATCTCACGGGACTAACTCACTACATTCAGTGCCTGAAAAAAAGTTTCAATGGTGACTTTTTAGCGCCTGAGATTGTTGGCCTTGCTGGATGGGCAGAATTAGATAATGAATGCCTGCATATCATTTCAGATTTTCTTTCCCACACGGATCTAGCCAGTGGGCAGCAATCATTGTGGGCCTACGATTTTCGATTCATTCCCGTCGAATTGATTTCCGGTATTTACGAAACATTTTTGTCGGAAGACAAGAACTTAGTGGGTGCCTACTACACGCCGCGCAACCTCGCGGCATTCACCGTTGATCAGGCATTTGAGCACAGCACTAACATTGCCGATGAAATCGTTTATGACGGTGCCTGTGGTTCGGGCATTTTGTTGGTCACCGCGTTTCGGCGCATGTTAAATGCAGCGGAAGCCCTGACCGGAGAACCGCTATCCTTTATTGAGCGCTGTGAATTACTTGTAGGGCATATTCGCGGTAGTGATATTAATAAAGCGGCCTGCATGGTCACGGCATTCAGTTTGTATTTGTCGTTACTTGAAAACCTGCGCCCTTCGGATCTGACATTGATTGGTGGTGATGACCATAAAGCGAAGCTGCCGAAGTTATTGGACGTTATTTTGTGGTCAGGCGAATCCGAAGGTGATTTCTTCTCGAAGAAATTAATGGCAAATAAAGCAGTCAATGCCACCGTATTTATTTCCAACCCACCCTGGCGTGAACCCAAGAGTGCGGAAAAAGGATTAACTTATGAAGCGTGGGCTGCACACCCCGAGCGTAACTGGCATCTTCCGCATCGCCAGATTGCTGCCGCATTCACCCATCGTGCGCTAGATGTTCTTCCGGTGGGAGGAAGGACTTGTCTTATTCTCCCCGCTAAATTATTTCTATCGACAACCAGTCAGGACTTTGTCGAGCAATTCATCCAGCGCTGCCAGTTAAAGCGTATTGTTTGCTTTGCGGATGTGCGCCTGGTGCTATTTCCGGAAGCGATCCATCCGTGCGTGGTTGTGCTTGCAGAAAAAATTGCTGACGACGCCACTCCCGAGCAACCACTATTTGATTATTGGGTTCCCAAAGCGGATGTCAGTATTGCCTACGGCAGATTGAATATTCACGGCACAGATCGCCATCAACTCCCATTGGGATTGGTTGCGCGAAATAATCAGGCATTGCGAACGTATCTATGGGGCGGCGCTCATGATCAGGCATTGATGCTTCGATTAAGCCGGTTTGGCAGCTTGAAAACAATGGTTACCCGTCAAGCGGGTGAATCCGAGCCTCGCTGGATCGATGGCAAAGGTTTCCATTTAAAAGACAGTCATGTTGAATCCAAAAAGCCTGGCTTCCTGAAAAAAATGCTGCATCTGGACGCCCGGTCTACACCGCCAATTCCGGTAATGCCGGTAGCGCTATTGACCAAATTTCCCGCTGAATATAAAGACGTTGCCTCCTATGGTGCCCATAACGGCAATTTGTTTAGCGGGCCGCGCGTTGTATTGAATGATGGCGTTGATTGCGAAACCTTTGAGGCGAAAGCTGTATTTTCCAACATTCCATTTTCTTTCAAAAGCTCCATTGGTGCATTTGCAGGCCCTGATGAAGACGAAGACCTTTTTCGGTTTCTGGCAGTGTATTTACGGTCGTCCTTGGCTCGCTATTTAATGCTCATGAGTTCCTATGCATTGACCGTAGAGCGCCAACGTATTTCCATGGCCGAGCTGAAAAGCTTGCCGTTTATTTTGCCCGAAAAACATCCCGACCCTAAAAAAGCAGCGCGCATCATTCGCGAGATTGCCACCAAGTCTCGCGCGCTTGAAAAGCTGGACGATATTACCGCTTTTAATAAGTACGCCAGCATCAAATCATCATTTGATAATTTGGTATCGGATTACTTTGGTTTGACCGATAAAGAAATTCAGGTCGTCAATGAGGCTGCCGACATTTTGATTCCCAGCATCCAGCCGAGCTGGAAAAACCTGGGCAAAACACCGCTGCTGTCTACACTGAGTGATAAGGATTTATCGACGTATGTTGACGTGTTAACAGGAGAGCTTCAGGCATTGAGCCGATCCGCTGGCGGAACCGCTGATATCCATGTGAGTACACTTGCTGAAACCACCGGTGGTTTTGGTGCTGTGGGTATATGCCGTATATCACTGGGTTCATCTACCGCAAGCAGCAAAAATGGTTTCAATAAAGTGGAGCTGGCTATTGCGTGGTTGCGTCGTCAAGAGCTGCTGCCAGTACCGGTAGGCGAAAGTTTTAGTTTGACCTCGGATTTCCTGTTCTTTTATCGCAATGAAATTTATTTAATCAAACCATTAATTGCGCGTTTTTGGCTGCACGGACAAGCACAACGAGATGCATTACGTATCCTCAAGGCGACCCGGCAGCACAGCAAGGGTGCTGTCCATGAACAATAAGAAATATGCTTATCTGTCCAATGATTGGGAAGCGGTATTCCCTCAAACCGATGTGAGTGCCGCCGTTTCATTTATGCAATCCATATGGCAGCAATTGCTGAAAGACTTTCCGGAGGCCATTGCTCCTGCGAATAGGGAACCGGAAATTACGCAGACATTAGGAGAGCATCTGATCATTCATGGGCAAATTAGCCCGCTCTCCGGTATCTTTATTTACGAAGCACCGCGATCCGCTACTGATCCGACTTCGGGCAAGCGCGTAAGGAAACTTCGCACCGATATTACCTATCATGACAGCCATGTTCGTCTCCCATCCGGTAAGCGGCTATACGTTATCTTTGAATTCAAAAAATTAAAGGACAACGGGGATAGCAGGAGTGCTTACGTGGGCGAGGATGGCATGCTACGTTTCATTAAGGGAAATTATGCTGAGCATGCCGAACATCTGGCCTTTATGGTTGGACTCATTAACAACAATCCTGATGCGACGGTTTCCGCATTGGAAAACCGGTTGAAAAGACCCGACACCCGTAGCGTGCTGCATATTCTTCCCAATTCTGACGCTGGTTATGTCAGAAAACCTTCGGAACGATTCGTCGAGTGCGTCAATTTTGACACGGTTCACTCGCGCACCAATTATGGTGAGCTTGGCGATATTGTTCTATGTCATTTTTTTCTTGAGCATTAATCATTTTCAGCAATACAAAAACTACCTCTCGCTCATTTAATTCCGACTGATAGTAATGTCCGCTATATGCATGTTATAGGCTCGTAGACTACGTCAGGAAATTCACTGCTCATGACTACACATGAAGATTGGCAAGCACTATTTGATGAAGTGATTCAAGAGGCAGAAAGTATCATTCTTTCGCCTGCCGCGCTCGCAACCTATAAAAACCCCAATATCACGGTTAGTATAGAAGTTGATAATTTAAGACATGAAAAAAACGCCAGAGCACGTATTGTTTCTGACAGCAGTTATAAAATTATCCTGGATGCAGGATTAGTTGCTTGGCTGTTCGATCTGAGCAAAACCATCATTCATGATTGCCCTCTCATTTTTTATGATATTGATCGAGCAAATGACGTCGAGCTTGATAAAGCAGCTGCCGTTTTATTCAGGTTATGGATGAATTTTATTGTTCTGCATGAATGGTCACATATCATTTGTGGACATCATAAATTTTCGCTTGATAAAACCCTATGGTTAGAAATTCCGACCCTCGATATTCCTGCCACATCAAAACTTACCAATGCACAGCGTATTTGCCTGGAGGCAGAGGCCGACGCATTTGCTATCAAATTTCTCACCACATTTCACTATTTTTCATGGCGTATAATGTCTGAAGAGTTATATGGTGATTTGTTCAGAAGAAAACGAGTAGCTTACGATACATTGATAGGACTCATTTTGTTGTTTGAAGCTTTTGAAACTATAAGTCCTCGCAATCGTGACAAGGAGGCCACTCATCCATTACCTGACCAACGCATATTTATCGCCACCGTATTTTTCTTAAATGAATATCGTCAATATCCGCAGCAGCAGGATAATTTCAATATAGACGAAGTGATGGTGATGGTTAATATGGACTACTACATCGTAAGAAAAGGCATGGATCGAGAAACTTTCCTGCTGTTAAATACTGATCTGGAGTTATTTATGCGTGACGTTGGCCATACATTGGCTGGTATGGATCGAGAAGATTACAAGCTCAGTACCTTGGCGTATCACTACAAAGGCTTCACTGGTCACGAATAATCTATTTGCAGTTTTAAGTAATTGTTAGTGGGCAAAGCTGTGTCGCCATTAGTTTTCCAACCGAAATGTGGATTCTTTACGAGTTAGGTTGGAAAACTTGATTTTATAAGGCTTTGGGTGCTTTTGACTAATGTACGCTCTGGCAACTCAATCAATGAACCATACATTTATTGCTCTCTACATTTTCGAAGATGAGTAATGTTCACATTGCTGGCAAGTTTTGATCCGCCCTGGAGACTCAGTATGCAAGTTGAGGGCAAATTGTTCGGTTGGTTTGAAACTGGCCTTGAGGGAATGGTCTGGGCTCTTGAACTAGAAGGGGCTGCTGGTTACGACGATCTATTCATTATCGAGGAAGGAGATCATCCTGTGATTAGCTCCCCATCGGGACAAGTCTTGTTCGATGATCATATTGTGATGGACACTGAAATTGGAAAGGAGCAGAGACCATTCAGTCAAATGGTTCAGCCGCAAGCTAAAGGGTTATGGATTCATTGGACTACCTGATCAGTGGGCAGAACTATTTATATGCGAAGTAAACCGCGGTCTTCTTACAAAAAAGCAGGGATTGGTCGGGCCTTAAACTGCCTTCTGCTTTTGGGTTGCGGATTCAAACGGTCGATGCTACACATTCATTGAACCTTTCTTGCCCTGTTATTCCATCCTGAATCATTTCATTCGATCCAATGCAGAAATGTGAGAATTGATCATATGATACAAATCCATCACCAAAGAACTAGCATTATTCTCTTGATCAAAAGATAGTACCGCAAATAATTCTTTTGTACGGGAAAGTAGCCCTGAAATTGGCAGTAGTACCTCGACATCGACATGAGATCCGAACTCTGATTTAGAATATCGAGACCATGTGGGATTGCTTTCATACGTTGTTATAAGGTTTATAACTGATATGAAATATTCCTCAGGAACTTCCAGCCTCAACGAGGCACATGTGCTTTTTAAATCTCTGAAAAGGTCGTCGAGATCGTGACTCTTGCTGAGCCTGCGTAGCTGCCTACCTGAGGGTAGCATGCCTATAGAGTAGGCTTCTGGACAGCATTCCACACCAGTTTTTAAAACTTCGTAAGCCATCTCTAATATTGATTTAATTTCTAGTTCTACTGCATGCCTTATAAAATAAAATATCGGTAAGCCTAGCTCATCCAATTCACACGATTCCATTGCTTTATTGAGGACTATTTCAGCCGACTTTAAATATGCTTGAGAATAATTGGGTCCCCGCAAAAATCCACCAAATCTTGATATGCCGTCTTTCAAATCTCTCTCGTACAATTCTTCTGGTTTTCCAAAGGTTAAAACCTCCGTGCTTCTATTGGGCTTTTTGATATAAATAGGACCGGGGAGTTTTGTCATAACATACCTTTAAGAATCATCTATATAG
>JAGKXD010000015.1 GCA_021151525.1 Cellvibrionaceae bacterium
TTTCTAAAACGTCTAAGGTTGGTAAAAATGATTTTGCAATTTCCTCATTGGTAGGTGGTACGAGGAGATTTTTATTTGTGAAGTATTTTTTAAAAAGAGTTTTGGTGTATTTCTCTTTGTTGAAAATTTCCCAGTTTTGAGTGTCAATATTTTTTACTTCAATGGGTGTGGTCTTCTCTATAGCTACACCATTACTAGAGTTGTAGCATTTTATATCTTTGCAATCTTTTAAAATTGCTTCTAAGGCGAATTTTGATCTGAGGAACAATTGGTTTGAGATTATTTCGCCGCCAAAGTTCCCCGGTAAAATAATGTTGGACTCATCATCATGATCTGACAACATAAGCGCATCTATTTCTTCTTCTTTGATATCGTAGTGAAAGCTGTGAGATGAGTGATGCTTGCCACCTGGAAATCCTAGATCAATACCGAACATATAGATGTTGACAAATCCTAGGGCTGCACAGAAGGAAAGGCCGCAGTTGGTCACTGTTGGGTTGCAAGAGCCCAGTGTCACAGACAATTCTGTATCTGAGATATAGCGTTCCAGATAAGTAGATCCCAAATCGTTATATTTTAGCGCCATACCAGTTGTTTGAAATAGCTTTGGTAGATCTGGATGCACTGTGTTTACAGCAAGCAATTTAATGCCTTTGCGATATTCCGGAGTTGTAGTGGTTTCAATCCATTCTTTTATAGGGTAAGTGCGTTCTAGTTCAACATGAAAATCTGGTTTTATCCCAAGTTTAAATAGTGAGCTTAAAGCACTTCCGCAGGATACGAGAATAGCTTTGTCTTGATGCTTGGAAATGAATTCTTTTGCTTGGTCTAGAGAGGGGCCGTTGCCCATTAGGAATACTGGCTTGTTTTCGAACTGTTTTGTTAAAAATCCATGGCTACGCATGAAGGGGATTTTGTTTTTAAAATTATTAATTGAATGTGTGAGTCCCACTTTTTCATCATCAAAATATCCGAGGGCACCGGCAATTACGGGAACGTTTTGTAGAAAAGAAAATGTTGCTTTTGTTAACTCTTCACTGCTTAAGTGGCAAAATATATAGGGTTTCGCAATGTTGTAGATACCTATCTGTTGAACATGGTGCGATACCATTTGGGCAAACATTTCAGGCGTTTGTCCCAATATTAAATTAATGCTTTTGTTGTGACCGTCGAATTGGTTGCTTAGTTTTTCCCAGTCTAAGGTGTGTAAGGATGCAAAAAATATATCTATGTTCGTTTCGGCAATTATTAGGTGTCGAATACGCGTGTGCTTAAGTAGCTCTGTAATTTGGTAACCTAAACCAACGCCAAGCATAAACAAAAACTCTATTTGATCTTCAAGCGGTGATCTTGTTGTGTCTAAGTCTGCTTCGTTTATTTTTCTAATAACAGCGTTTGTATTTGCTGTATGAGCTTCGTTTTCTATATCTAAAGTAATTGTTTCCTCGGGGCAGAGTTTTTGAAATGACGGATTTTGAATGAATCCTGCGACTGTTTCTTGCGCAAACTCAAGAGGGTCGCGCCCATACACTGGTTTGTTGTCTAGCTTGAGATTTACCATATCAAGCCAGCCGTCATTGGTAAGTGTTAGTTGGATATCCGTTGGTGAGTAGCTTTTGAATCGCTCATAAATGGCTGGTAACGCCTGTTGAAAAAATGCCATATTGCGGGCAAACATTGTATTCAGCTCAATAATTTTGTGCTGGGCTTCAGCTTGCTTGAGAAGTTGCTCAATAGTTTCCATAAATTAGTCGCCGACAAGATTTTGACAAAAAGAGGTGTTGCTTGTGGGTTTGCATGCTCTATGCCAAAAAGTATAGGTCGAATTAGGGGTTACGCCATTATTTGTTATAAATACTTTTCTCTTATGTGAAATTGGATTTGAATTGCGCGCCCAATAAAAAACCCGCCGAAGCGGGTTTTTGTTCAAGCCGATTACGAGTTAAATCGCTACGGTTTGGATTTCCACGGCGGCAATGCGCTTACCTTCATCCGCTGCTTCTTGGTAGCTTTGGATTTCGTTGAAATTGAGGTAGCGATAAATATCGCTGCTCATACTGTTCAACTTGTTGGCGTAGCTCAAGTACTCTTCTGGTGTTGGCAATTTGCCGAGGATAGCGGCAACAGCTGCCAATTCCGCGGATGCCAAATACACATCTGCACCTTCACCCAGGCGGTTAGGGAAGTTACGGGTAGAGGTTGAAACTACCGTAGAGTTTTTCGCTACGCGCGCTTGGTTACCCATGCAGAGGGAGCAGCCTGGCATCTCGGTACGAGCGCCTTTGGTGCCGAAAATGCTGTAGTAGCCTTCTTCAACCAATTGGTGTTGATCCATCTTGGTTGGAGGGGCGATCCACAAGCGGGTAGACAAGGCATCTTTAGTGGCATTCAACAACTTACCAGCCGCACGGAAGTGGCCGATGTTGGTCATGCACGAACCGATAAACACTTCGTCAATTTTCGCGCCTTGTACGTCTGACAATACTTTTACATCGTCCGGATCGTTAGGGCAGGCGAGGATTGGTTCTTTGATGTCAGCCAAGTCGATGTCGATAATCGCCGCGTATTCTGCGTCTTTATCGGCTTCCATCAACTCTGGATTAGCAATCCACTCTTCCATTTTGCGTGCGCGACGCTCAAGGGTACGTACATCGCCGTAACCTTGTTCAATCATCCAGCGCAGCATGGTGATGTTAGAGGTCATGTATTCGATGATTGGTGCTTTATCCAGTTTGATAGTACAACCAGCTGCAGAACGCTCAGCAGATGCGTCAGAAATTTCAAACGCTTGTTCTACTTTCAGGTTTGGCAAACCTTCCACTTCAAGGATGCGGCCAGAGAAAATGTTCTTCTTGCCCTTCTTCTCAACAGTCAGCAAACCAGCTTTGATCGCGTAAAGCGGAATCGCGTTTACCAAATCGCGTAAAGTCACGCCTGGTTGCAAGTCGCCTTTAAAACGAACCAATACAGACTCAGGCATATCCAACGGCATAACGCCGGTCGCAGCAGCGAAAGCTACGAGGCCTGAACCCGCGGGGAAGGAAATACCAATTGGGAAGCGGGTGTGCGAGTCGCCACCAGTACCCACTGTGTCTGGCAACAACATACGGTTCAACCAAGAGTGGATAATACCGTCGCCTGGACGCAATGAAACACCACCGCGGGTCATGATGAAATCAGGCAATGTGTGTTGGGTTTCGATATCGACTGGCTTTGGATAAGCCGCCGTGTGACAGAAAGACTGCATGGTCAAGTCAGCAGAGAAGCCTAAACACGCCAAATCTTTCAACTCGTCACGAGTCATTGGGCCGGTAGTATCTTGCGAACCTACGGTGGTCATGTAAGGTTCGCAGTAAGTGCCTGGACGAATACCAGTCACGCCGCAGGCTTTACCAACCATTTTTTGAGCTAAGGTGTAGCCTTTGCCAGTGTCAGCCGGAGCTTGTGGCAAACGGAACAGAGTGCTTGGTGACAAGCCTAATGATGCGCGAGCTTTAGTGGTCAAACCACGGCCAACGATCAGGGGAATACGGCCGCCAGCCTGTACTTCGTCAAGCAATACATCGGACTTGAGGCTGAACTCAGAAATCACAGCACCGGTTTCGCCGTTCAGGATTTTGCCTTCGTATGGGCGAATCTCAATCACATCACCAGTATTCAGCAGGTCAACAGGAGCTTCGAACACCAAGGCGCCGGCGTCTTCCATGGTGTTGTAGAAAATCGGAGCCACTTTGCCGCCGATGCACACACCACCAGTACGCTTGTTAGGTACGCCGGGAATGTCTTCACCGATAAACCACAATACTGAGTTGGTTGCAGACTTACGTGAAGAGCCAGTACCAACAACGTCGCCCACGAATGCCAAAGGATAACCTTTGGTTTTCAGGGCTTCGATTTGCTTGATAGGACCAACAGAACCAGGCTGGTCTGGGGTGATGCCGTCACGTGCCATTTTGAACATGGCCAATGAGTGCAATGGAATGTCAGGACGCGACCATGCATCTGGAGCAGGAGAGAGATCGTCAGTGTTGGTTTCGCCAGTCACTTTAAATACGGTGAGCTTAGTGCTTTCTGCTACTTTTGGCTTGCTGGTGAACCACTCGCCATCGGCCCAGCTTTGGATCAATTCTTTCGCATTGGCATTGCCGGCTTTGGCTTTTTCTTCCACATCGTGGAAAGCGTCAAACATCAGCAATGTGTGTTTCAATTCTTGCGCTGCCGCTTTGCCCAATTGAGCATCGTCTAACAGGCCTACGAGAGTTTCGATGTTGTAACCGCCGAGCATCATGCCCAGAAGCTTTACAGCAAGAGGTTTATCAATTAGAGGAGAAGTTGCTTCGCCTTTGGCGACTGCGCTTAGGAAAGCGGCTTTAACATAGGCGGCTTCGTCAACGCCTGGGGGAACGCGATTTGTGATCAGGTCTAACAGAACTTCATTTTCACCAGCAGGTGGGTTCTTTAGTAATTCAACCAATCCAGCAACTTGTTCAGCGTTAAGTGGTTTTGGTGGAACACCTTCAGCGGCGCGTTCAGCGACGTGTTTGCGATAGGCTTCAAGCACAGTTTTATCCTCATTGGGTGATGGTTACTCTCGCATGCAGGATCTCTGCGGCAAGAGGCTATCCGTGACCTTCACGGATGAAATTAATTGCTCTGGCAAGAGCGTTTAATCGGGCGTGAAGTATACATGATGAACAGGGCGCTGTTAACACGGTTGCAGTAATTGCGGCACTTTTAACGCGCGCTGTGGATAGTATTTAATAGCACAAATTTCATGCGCCTCCAGTTTTTTGATTGGCAAATTCAGGCTTTTGATGGGGCTATGTGGTATGTTTGCGTCCTTGCAAAAATGCGTTGCTAAAAATCCAAGCCCGTTTGGTTTTTCCGCTGCAATCTCTAGTCAAATTATAAATTCCCGCTTCGTATTTTAAGGTAGGCAGTCCTATGACTATTCGGAAGTATTCATTTGCGCTTTTATGTGCGTCCAGTTTGGCGGTAATTAATTTGGCCGGCTGTGGGCAAATGAAAGCTGAAGCGCCTATTAAAGCAAAAGCAACATCAGTAGCGGTTGTATCAACAGCGGCCTGCGGTGTGGCTCCTTTTGGGGAATTAGCTGCTGAGCGCATACTAAGTGCTAATACAAAGCGTACAGAGCCTAGTCTTTATGAAGGGCCTGTATGGATAAAAGATGCGCTTTATTTTTCTGATTTTATTCACTCAGGTGCGTTCCCTTCGCGCATACAAAAATTAGATGCTAATGGTGTTGTAACAACTTTAATCGATGACAGTGGCAGCAATGGTTTAGCGGTGGATGCGCAGGGCAATATAGTTGCAGCAACGCACAGGTTTAAAAGTATTTCTCGTTATAGTTTGACGGGCGAACGCGCCAATGTGGTTGATCAATTTGAGGGAAATGCTTTTAATTCTCCCAATGATTTAACTATTGCAAAAGACGGTACCATTTATTTTACAGATCCCGCTTACCAGCGGGCAGCTGCACCCGGTGGCCAGGAAAAAACGCGCGTATATCGTGTGGGTACAGATAGAAAAGTCACAGTAGTTGATGACAGTATTTTTAATCCCAATGGTATCGCTTTATCGCTTGATGAAAAAACCTTATATGTTGCCGGTGGTGAAGGGAAGGGCATAGTGCGTTCCTACTCAATTGTGGATGGCGTTCCTCAAGCAGGAAAGGATTTTATTACGGGTCTTGCAGGTCCAGATGGTATGACGCTTGATTGTCACGGAAATTTATACGTTGCAGAACATTCAGCTCATCGCGTGCGTGTATTTACGCCGCAAGCTAAACATATAGCGACTATTACCGTAGATGCCAATATTACCAACGCCGCGTTTGGTGGCATGGATGGCAAAACACTTTTTCTTACGGGAGCGGGTGCGTTGTGGAAAGTGAAATTAGATGTAACTGGTTTACCTTATTAAACGTTAGCTGAATTTTTATGCTTTTATATAAACCTGTCAGAACCCCCTGTGTTGGTATTTGCTCCACAGGCATAGGCGATAGCGTTTGCAGAGGTTGCAAGCGTTTTGCACATGAGGTCATTGATTGGAATGCGTACACTCATGAGCAGCGCCTTATTATTGCCCAGCGGCTGGAAAGTTATTTGTCGCAAGTTGTGCAGAATATGATTGAGATAGTCGATCAACATGCTCTATTGCAACAAATTAAACATCAGCAAATTTTGTTTAAAGAAGAACAAAATCCCTACTGCTGGGTGTTCGATTTATTACGTTCAGGCGCAAGCCAAATTACTGATTTAAAAGTGTATGGCTTGCGCCTGCAATTAAAATGGCGTGACACTCCTTTAACGGAAATTCGCGATAATATTGATAGGGATTTTTACGCGTTATCTTGTGCTTACTACGAGCGCTATGTGATTCCACACTTTACTGAATAATGTTTGATGATTATGAATTCATTGCCTGCTGATTCAACTTCTTTGCCTGCTGCTGTGGCAACGGCCTTGGTTAGAATCCAAAATTTTTTACACTGCGAAACACCGGATGTCTGGGTAGAAACTGCGAAGCAGCCCGACAATCAAGCTTTGTTGTTGTTAGATCATGCTAACTGCGAAAAGAAAGCAGCATCGACTGCTGTTAATTTAATGTATCGCTACGTGGGTGATTTTGAAATGATGCACAAGATGTCGCGCTTGGCTCGCGAAGAGTTGCGTCATTACGAGCAAGTTATGCAAATCATGCAGAAGCGTGGTATTGCTTACGAACAAATTACGCCTTGTCGTTATGCGGGTGAGTTACGCAAGCCAGTACGCACACATGAGCCAGCTCGTTTTATCGACACGCTTATTGTGGGTGCGATTATTGAGGCGCGTTCGTGCGAACGTTTTGCTAAGTTAGCTCCACATTTGGATGAGGAGTTAAAAACCTTTTATTTGTCTCTGCTAAAGTCTGAGGCGCGCCATTATGAAGACTATTTGCATCTCGCAAAAAAGGTGGCCGGTGGTGAGGATATTAGTGAACGCTTGAATGTATTTTTGACGTTGGAGAAAAGCTTAATTGAAAGTGCAGATACAGAGTTTCGCTTTCACAGTGGTGTCTTGCAGTAAGATTAGAGACTGTTGTAAATAAAAAATTGTACAACGAAGGAAACGATAGCCGACAACGCTTATCGAAACGCTCAATGCAATAGTTAATAGGATAATAGGAGGTTGTGTATGTTTAACAGTACCGTATTGGAAGTCGCAATAGGGCTTATTTTTTGTTTTGCGTCTGTGGCATTAATAGCCAGTTCAATTTATGAAGCATTTGCGTCTTGGTTAAATCTTCGCTCGAAAACCTTACTCTGTGGTTTAACTGAATTGTTAAATGCAAAAACAGATAACGGTCGCGACTTGTTGTTGACTATTTATAACGATGCTGTTGCCCATCCTGCGGGGAATGGAATTGCCGAGAGTCTAAAAGATATTAAAAATAAGCCCGCTTACATTCCCTCCAAAAGTTTTGCATTGGCGCTAATTCATTCGCTGCAAGATGCTCCTGGGAAACTGGATGACTTAGAGGCCGGCATAAGCGCGGTGAAGGATGAACAGCTGCGCGCGCTGCTTCAAAACTTCTATCGCAAAACAGAAGGCAATTTCCATTTGTTTCAACACGAAATAGCAACTTGGTTTGATGCAGGCATGGGGCGTGTTTCAGGTGCTTATAAAAAGCAATCACAAATTTGGTGTTTCGTAATCGCGCTGGTAATTGCTGTTGGGTTTAATATCGATAGTGTGCATTTATTCAAAACCCTGTGGCTGCACCCAGCGTCAATCGCTCAGCTGAGTCTTACGGATGCTAACGCGGCTCTGGCAACACAAGCCTATGAGCAATTGCAAACATTGCCAGTGGGATGGAATGGCAATTTTCAATGGTGCATGCTCTTAGTGCCCTCTTCAATTGTGGGGTGGTTTGTGACGGCATCGGCCTCTTTATTTGGTGCGCCCTTTTGGTTTGATATATTAAAAATGTTAGTGCGTTTGCGCGGCACAGGAACCAAACCGGAAGGTGAACCACCACAACGAACTACAGAACCTACTGCACGCTAAAAAAAATAAGGCTGCCAATGGGCAGCCTTATTTTTTATGAATGAATTCTTGTTAGGCATCTCTTTCAGTATAGGCTTCTGCTTCCTCGTAAATGATATCGGCTAGGATTTCGTCTTGTGTTTTGCCACCGCACTCAATAGTGATGTTGGCGTATTCTTGATAAAGTGCGCGCCGTTCGTTGTAAAGCTCTGCCAAACTTTGGTTGGGTTTACGCGCTAATCCGCGGGTGTCAAAATCCTTTATGCGTGCTGTTAATTCAGCTAAAGGCGTATCCAAAAATACAATTTGACCAAAATGCCGTAAGTGATGCATAGCTTTATCACTATAAACTGCACTGCCTCCCGTCGCGATAATATGGTTCGGATAATTGGCTTTTAATAATACTTGCTCTTCAATTTCACGCAATCGTAAATAGCCTTCAGTATCGACTATATCTTGCAACGTTTTATTATGATGTAGCTGAATCAAAACATCAGTATCAATAAAATCCTTTGCTAAGGCTTTGGCTAAGATGACACCAAGTGTGCTTTTTCCTGCGCCGGGCATTCCTATCAAAATTAAACTGGTGCTGAACTGATTCATATCTTGCCTCACAATTTAGCTTGGTTAATTGCAAATTTTCTATAAGAGTTCGGTGTTTTGGCGCGTGCTGCTGTGAAAAATGGCAACTAGTGAATAACTAAAAAATGCGGTACAAGTGCTTAGGTAATCGTGTAACCAAAATTTTATTGTGTCAGTGTAATTGTTGCGTTGATCTTCATTTTCACGCGCGAGTTCAATCGCTAGACTTGAAAAGTTACAGCAAACTGATTCCAAAGAGTCTTTGGTTTTTGATGAGTCAGTTACAAAGATATTTAATGTTGCTAGGTTTTGATTCCACTCAAACAACAAATACAGCGAGTCGTCTTGAATGTTTGTCTTAAGTGAAGCAATCGCCTTGTCGGTGCAGGCCTCAATACTTTGACGTAGGGATTTCTCTGACGTCTCAGCAACGAAAACTTCATGGATAACGCGGTTATCGATATGTCGAGTGTTCCAATTGAGCATATATGTATCGCAAACTGGTTTGGATGTGAAAGAGTTCGGGCAGCAGATAGTCTAGGCACATTTTTGCTTGTCCTACTGAGATCGCGTCATTGCGGCTCATATGGCGACTGCTGACCCTGATTGGATGGGAGTTGGTGAACGGTTATTTTAACGTCTATTTAGCAGCATTGGCTAGCAACATAGTTGATGGGGTGTTGATTTGTTGCCAAGAAGTCGGTTAGGTGGCAAATGCTTCGTTTAAATCAATTTTGTTAAGAGCTTCTGTTGCAAGTTTCTTCAAGGGAGAGTCGTGTGGAGGGATGGCTTCCACTACGCGTTCCATAATGTTTTTTAGATGCAAAAGCTGATCATAAATCTGATCTAGCATAACGCTAAATTCTACCAGTGATACTCCGTCAGATACTTGCTCATGGGTTGCTTTGCTAAGCCATTCTTCGTGCTCAGGTTGAAGTATGCCGCTTCGGACGACAGAAATTGCCAGGCGTCCCATGACTGCTGATACGGAACGGATCATGGGGCCGGCGGGAAATGCCATTAATTTTTGTGATAAAAATTTTGCGTGTTGAAATTGGCGTTGCAACATTTGCTGACGCACCAACAACTCTTCTACAGAAGGGGCATCGATAATGGTGTCGGACGGTGTGGGGGCGTGTTTAAACAACACCATGGCAGCATCATAAACAGATTCAAAATAAATGTTGTCGCTCAATTTAAGCGCTGTTAACAGCATGGAGTGGGCGTGTACTCCGTAATCCTGATAGCGTGAATGATTAAAAATAATATTGTCAGTTGCCGCAATTATTTGGCTTACAAGCGGTAATTTATCGCCAAAAATATGGTATGGATAACCTGTACCATCAATACGTTCATGATGGTTGCCAATTGCTTCTCCAATCTCTTTGGGAATGTCTGGCACTAAGGATAAAAAGCGTTGAGCGATAATAGGGTGGGCTTGCAATGCCTTCCATTCTTCGTTGGTAAAGTCTTGCGTTTTCTGGCTGAGTTCTGGTGCTAGATATAAAAAACCAATATCGTGAAATAAGCCGGCGATAAAGACAGTTTGTAACTCTCGTTGTGAGAGATTTAATTGGATTGCAATAGCAAGTCCAGCGGCAGCACTGAATAACCCATGATAATAAATTCTATGAGCGCGCAGCGCGAGTACAGTTAAGTTTTGCTGAAGAAGAGGAAATTTTTCATAAAACAAGCACATTTGACGCAATATTTTTTGATAGTTTTCATTGTCCGTAACGGCTACTAATCCACTAATATTGGCTGAAAATTTATTGATGTAATCGTACAGCTGCTTGGCTGTAAAGCTGCTCGCAATCCCAATGCTTTGTTCAAGTGGCTTTAGTAATTTGTGTTGTAAGAGAACAGTTGCGCGTTTTTCGCTGATTTCAGAACCCGCGGTTAATAGCAAAACGCCTTGTTCATTGTAAATTGCCTGTTTAGCCACTACTTGGTGTGACTTGTTAACTTCCATCAGGTTTTTACAATAGTTATGGCTTTCGTTATTACTCATACCGCCTAAGTTCCCTCATCGCTGATTATTATTGATAGCGTCCCCTTGAGCTTAGTCGAATAATTGCGAAAGGAAATGGTAATGAAGTAATTTTATGACTTTACTTAAGATGCACAGGAGCCGAGCTCCTGTGTTATAACCAAAATTTTATTTCTGTAATTGTTTAGTCCAATTTGCGAGGGCTACCAGCTGGCTCACAATGTTTTCCTGTATTTTGTTATCAATCAAGTTGCTATCGGCATCAAAGCTAGCAGAGAACGCATTGGCAAAAACTTCGGGCTGGTTTAAAGGATGCAGGTCAAGGTAAACACAGATTTGGCGCAGATGATATTGCGCGCGTGACGTACCCATGCCGCCCCCAGCTCCCATAATTGCCGCTGGCTTACCTTTGAGAGCAGCGTTACCTAGCTCGCGTGATGCCCAATCAAGTGCATTTTTAAGGGCTGGAGCTACTGAATAATTGTATTCAGGGCATCCAAATACCAATGCATCAGCGGCTGCAATCTGCTCAATCAGAGCCAATACTGCGGCAGGTTTTTCGGTGATATCGGCGTTATAAAAGGGGATGTTGGAAATGTCGGCAATAGTAAATTCAACACCTTCGGGGGCGTGGGTTTGGGCATAACGCAATAGCCCCATGTTGGTAGATTTTTTACGTAGGCTGCCGCAGATTGCTAAAAATTTCATTTTTTTGCTCCTAACTGTAAATGTTAACGACGTTTGGATTAAAAGAAGCCGCTTTTAATGCCTTGCAACTCAACTTCAAAAATAACGGCTGCATGAGGAGGTATTCCTTCTGTACCCTTTTCGGCGTAGGCAAGGCGGGCAGGTATATAAATAATAACCTTGGAGCCATCAGGAACTTGCGTCATAGCTTGTCCAAAGCCAGCAATCATGCTGCTTAGTTTGAAGCTATCGGTTTTTCCGCGTTTGTAACTGCTATCAAATTCGGTGCCGTCCAATAATGTACCGCGATAATTTACGGTGACAGTGTCTTTAATTTTGGGCTGTTTCCCAGCCCCATTTTTCACAATTCTATATTGTACGCCCGAGTCGAGCGTTGTTACGCCGGGTTTGGTGATGTTATCGGCAAAAAATGCCTTCTCTTCTGATATGAAAAATTGTTTGCGGTTTTCTGCCCAATCGTTGTCTTTAACGGCGATTTTTTCCTTGATGGCCGCGAGTAAAAGCTTTTCTTCTTTAGCTGAGAATTTAGGGGATGTGTCGTTTGCTTGTGCGTCAGCTAACCCAATAACCATACTCGCCGGCATTACCGGAATACCATTTTTACCAAAGCTCTTTGCAATTGCACGCGCCGTTAAATAGCTTGCGCGTTCTTGGGCGGTACGTAAACCATCGGGTGATTCGGTATCTTCTGTAAGCGCAGGAGCACTGGTGAGTGGAGAGGCATTTTTTTGTAGCGCATCTAAAAGCTCGCTGTAACAATCTTCTGGTACGCGAGTTGGGATTCCATCTCGTACATCATAGGCCCCTAATAGGAAGGGCTTTTCCTCAATACGGATTTTCAATCCTATGATTTTCTTACTAACATTGCGCGCCTGAAAATAGTTTGCGGCTTGTTCAAGGCTATTAAGTTCAGGGCCTTTGTAGGGGATGTTGAGTGCGCTGCTGCAAGCGGAAAGGGCGATAAGAGCGGCTAAAAAAGTAGCTTTTATTAAACTGCGCATAGCGAATAAGCGTTCCTGTAAATGAGTGCGATAGATCTAATCATAAACCAGAAAAGTATCTGTAAGCTTAATGAAAATTGAGTTTTGATTGGTCATGACCCTTTTGCGAAGGGGCTGTTGAATGCAAACGGTGATTATAAAGGCATTTATATTGCAAAAATGGATAAAAACTAAGGCGAAAGTGTATTTTTATTGATTTGCCTCGAATAAGTATAAAAGCACTTTCTATTTGACGTGCAAAAGCATTGGCCAAGCCTATACTCAAAAGTGTTTGGAGCTAAGTGAGTCGCTTGTGCTAAGTCATTGGAGGCCTTATGGATAAATTGTGGTTCTTTTCGGAAACAAGGCAAATTTTCTGGGTGCCGAGTGAAGATTCAATCGTGGACGAAACGGGAGTACCTAAAACTGGGTTGGCTGAGTTTGAGGTGGAGCTGAAAGATGCTAACGAGTTTGCGACTTTTTGTGACCGTTCTGATCAAATTATTTTAGTTTCAAGTGCAAACGAATTTCCAACAGATTACTTGGCGGCAATTCCTAGCAATTTGCCGCGCGTCGCTTTGATTAAATCAGGAACTCCTGCGCCCGCGCGGGAACAGTTGGACAAGTTGGCATTTGATTCTTATGTGGTAAGTCCATTTGACGACGGCGCCATTAATGCTGCATTGCAAAAATCGTTTGACGATAAAGATTCGTTAATTAGCCTCCAAGATGAACTTAAAAATTATTCCAGCATAGCATTCACGGCTATGTCATCCGCGTCAGAAATGGGCGTTGTTGCGTGCTACGCCCAATCAGTGCAAAACATTGCCGACATGGATCGCTTGGCATCACAGACATTACGCAGTTTGAGTGACTTGTCTGTTACCGGGTTTATTCAATTTTCATTTGATGATGGTGTGGATATTTATCCGCGCGACATTTCTAAAAACTATAAAGATTTACTGGAGTGGACGCGAACCTCAACGCATAGGATTGTATCTCACGGTCGCTTTCTTATTTTTAATTTTGAGAATGCTCAAATTTTAATTACTGATGCACCGGTAGAAGATCCTGATAAATGTGGACGCTTGCGTGATGTAATTGCGCATATTGCTTCTATTGCAGAAGCACGTGCAAAAACTGTCAAGGCGAATAAACTTTTAAAAGAGCAACAAGATAATACTCGCATGGTTATGATGTTGTTAGAAATGGCGTCGCGCGATAATCGCAATTCTGTGAGAAATATTATGACCAACCTATCCATAGCCTTGCGTGAGCTGGCGATGGGTTTGGATCTTACGCTGGAGCAGGAAACTGCAATGCTTAAGTTATCAGAAAAAGCATTGGCATCACTCGAATCTTTACATGAAGCAACGGATGCGGTTGAAGTGCATTTTCGTAGTTTGGTTTTGCAGCTTGATCAAGCCGCAAAACTACTTGAAACAGATGAGACAGCGGAGCTAGCTGAGACAGAAACAAATGTAGAGTTGTTCTAAATTATTGTTGCAAGAGATGTAACTAACTTTAGCTTGCATCCTCTTCGCTAATTCCATTCGTGTTCATCAACAGAGCTACTTGTCTTTGCAATCCCAAAATAACTTTTTCCAGTTCATCAATTCTGCTTTCAAGTCCTGCAATTCGCTCATCATCAGTATGGCTTGCGATCTTACTTGAGCTCGCCATACTCGCAACAGCTGCTAAGTCAGGCTTTCCACATAGCAAGTGCATGTAGCGATCTTCTCTCTGCCCTGGTGCACGAGGGATGCGTACGAAGTGCGGGGTCGTTTTCGCGCATAAATGAGTAAGTTTTTCCTCAATAGCGTCTATTCCTTCAAATTCAAACATACGCTGAGTGCGTGTTAATAATTCTGCAAGCGTCTGTGGGCCGCGCAGTAGCATCACATTGAGTAAAGCTTGAGTCGCCTTATCCAAACTTAGTATGCGAGTTAAGCGTTGGTCATAGCGAGCAGCTCGCGCACTGTAGTCAACCGCTATCCAATTTTTATCTTGCAATTGGCTAGCACAGCGTTGAATTTCACCCGAATCATAATTGCTCACAGGTTCGCGGCTGGTTTTTTGGTTGCATGCAAGTAACAAGCTATTTAACGTGAGTGGATAGGTGTCGGGTGTAGTTAATTGCTTTTCCATAAGCGACCCCAGCACACGCGCCTCAATGGTCGTTAACATGGGTTCGTCTGGGTTATGTTTGTTTTGTTGTTCCATGGATATTCCTAGTCAAACGTGAATTGCTGCAAAAAAAAAGATGGTATTTTTATAGCTCATTGGTGATTTGTTCGAAGGCGTCGATGACAATTTCTTCATCATCTTCAGAGAGTTCTGCCAAGTCCATAATGCTGGGTTCATTAACGCCAAGAATATTTTCAATTTCTTCCAATTCGATATTGGCCGCAGATGCATCATTAAAAAATTGCTTTATTGCTGTGTAAAGCGCGTCATTATCGCCTTCGGCTTTTTTGAGTGCGGAAACAGTTTTTTGAGTAAGTGATGCAATAATCTCTGCATGTTCTTGTGCATTCGTCATTGAGTTTTAAGTCGCAAGAAAAGTTGTAAGTGTATGGTCTTTTAAATGCATTAAAAGACCATGTTCGCTATTTAACAGTTACTGTAATTTTTTCAGAAATGAGTGGGTTGTTACCGGGTACATGAATGTAATCGCCCAAAATTAATTGCAGGGTGTGTTTTCCGGGTGACAAGGTTATTTGGGTTTCAGTTTGAGCTTTTCCAAAATGAATTAAAGTAGGCGAGGCTGGTAATGGCGCATGAAAGTCAGGTAGTGTTTCAGTATCAATTAATAAATGATGATGTCCTGAATTGGGCTTATCCGTTCCTGCCGGTAGAATTTCAACACCAGTTGCACCAAACTTTACCGTGAATGTTGTTGATACAGTCGCACCATTGGTGGGTTCAATGATAAACACTTTTGCTTTTGGTTCTGTTGGTTTGTCAGCGGCGAATGACCCGGATGAAATCGTAAAAGCGGCAAGTAGTGCTAACAGTTGCGTTGCTTTCATTGTCAGATCCTCTTTGATATAGGTTCCTGTCGTTAATAACAGCTATGGCAGTCTACTCGCAGCCTTCAGAAAAAACTACTGAGTTGGCTGTGCTAATCGGCAGAATGAATTGATGAGTTTGGTAAGCAGTTTGGTAGATATGACTTGGATGGAAACAGCGAATAGAGCAGAGAGGTTGCAAATCCCGATACTGGGATTTGCAACCTTAGATTTTATGGATTGCGGGAACTAGCAACACGACGACTAACATATAAACCTATGAGGCCAAGGCCGAATAGAAAAATGGCACTGGGTTCAGGAACGCGCGTGTGATCCCCCGTTTTGTCGGATAGGAGCGCATAATCGAAACCATAAAAATCCCCAGAGTTATTTCTATCGATAGATACAATCAACGCACCGGTCAGGTTGATAGAGTCAACAACATCTGACGTTAAATCGAAGAACCTAACTTTGGTTGTTGGAAATCCATCATTAAAAGCCCAGTTTTGCGCAATACCATTATAGGTAACGCTCACCGCACCAAAGGTGCTGGCTTGGAAGTCTGCCATATCAAACCACATACTTCCCTCTGTCCATCCACTTCCTAAGCCAGAAAAAGTGAAGGTTGCTACTGTGCCAGGCTGAGGGCCGTAGCCGGGGTGAGTGGTACTATAGGTGTCGGTATATTGAGCCCCATCTGTAGCAACTTTTTCTGCGGCGCTACGACCATCATAGTTTGCAGAAGAGCCATCGAAGGGATGGTTTGTATTATCGGGAATACCCATTCCGTAGCCATCATCGTCACCAATCATCCATGTGGTTGCTGACGCCTGACTTGCAATGAATATTAAACCTAGGGTGGAAAGAAGTTTACGCATGATTTCATCTCCTGTTGAAATTAAGTGTATGCATACCTTGCCAAGCAATACTTGCATTGCCTGCAAGCCGCACCCCATAACTGCAATAGCAGTACCAAAATATGAAACTCTATAAAAATTAGAGGGTTGAATTAATTTTTAATATTGGAATGTAAAAATATGGAAAAATGTTCGACAAATTTGTCATCAAAATAAACGGTGCGCATGGAATTACTTTAGCGGTTGATTGCAAAAGTGACGTCCTATACAGCAAAAAGAAATCGGCAATAAAACACGTTTTATCTTGATTAGCTTTTAGTGAGTTGCGTTTCTTTTCAAATCCTTAAGTAGCTATAACCTACATCTTCATGAGCAAAGAATATAAAGAGATGAACAATATTTGTTATCTAAGTATGTTTTTGCGTCAATACTTAACAACGAACCCACACAATGAGGTTAAAAATATGTCTCTGATTCATAATAATGGCCTAACTGCAGAGTCAATCATGAGCCGTACTTTGCTAAGTGCTTATGAGGGATGGACAATTCATCGTTTGGCCGAATTTTTTATTAAGCACAATATTTCGGGCGCTCCTGTTATTGCATCGGATCATGAATTAGTCGGAGTTGTAACCGTCTCAGATATTTTTAAATTCAGTAATATGGAAGAGCGTAATCGCCGCGAAGCTTTACGCAATTACTATCGTGAGGCTTGTGAAATAGATTTGGATGACGCCAGTTTGCGCGAATGGAGTACGCATGCAGAAAAAAACTGTACGGTTCATCAAATTATGAAGAAAGAAATTATTTCAGTAGAAAAAGAATTCTCTATTGAGCAAATTGCTGCAGTTATGGTTAGAAATGATGTGCACCGAGTAGTGGTGACCCACAATAAAATTGCCTTGGGGGTAATTACTACTATGGATATTTTGCGTACTCTACAGCCAGAGACAACACCTTTGCATTTGGTGGCTACTGCGTAGGCATCGTTAAAAAATTAAAATCATATGGAATAAAAAAGGGGCAGTAATTATCGCCCCTTTTTTATGTTTCGTTATTGTTGCGCTGTAATCCAATTATTTACTTTTTCATCCAGAATGGTGAGCGGTAATACGCCATCACTTAATACTAAATCGTGATAATTAGATAATGAAAATTTAGTACCAAGTTTTTGTTGCGCGCGGGCGCGTAGTTCTTGAATTTTCAATGCACCAATTTTGTATGCCAACGCTTGACCAGGCCATGCCATATAGCGTTGTGCCGCACGAGTTGCATCTGCCTCGCTGCTCCCTTCGGTATCCATCATATATTGTATTGTTTGTTCGCGAGTCCAGCCTTTTGCATGCAAACCTGTATCGGTTACCAATCGCACTGCGCGGATTAATTCCATTTTTAAATGGCCGAGATATTGGTTGGGGTCTTCATATAGACCCATCTCCTTGCCGAGTGTTTCCGCATAAAGTGCCCAGCCTTCGCCATAAGCTGTTAACCAGCCGAATTTTCGAAATTTGGGCAGCGATAATTCTTGTTGTAAGGCGATGTGGAAATGATGCCCAGGCTGTCCTTCATGTAAAAATAGCGATGTCATTTTTGTGTTGCGATATTCATTTGGATTTTCGATAACAGCATAGAAGGTGCCGGGTCTGGAGCCGTCAGGGGCGGGTGGGTTGTAATGGTCTGAAGCTGTTGCTCGAGTGAGTTCAGGTTCAGGTTGAATGATTAATGGAACCTTCGGAGCCCTGTTAAATAAGCGCGGCAATTTGGCGGTAATTTTTTGATTTAATTGTTCATACGCGTCCAAAACATCTTGTTCAGTTTTAAATGGCTTAAATTGCGCATCTTGATCTTGCCACTTTAAAAATTCGGTAAGGGTTCCGGTAAATTTATAGCTCGCTTGAATTTTTGTCATCTCAGTACGAATGCGGGCAACTTCCGCTAAGCCTAATGCGTGAATGTCATTGGGATTCATGTCTGTTGAAGTGTGGTATTTCACGAGGTATTTATACCAATTATCTCCATTGGTTAATGCACCATAGCCTGATGTTGTGCGTGTGTTTGGCAAGTACTCTTTCTCTAAAAAAGTGACTAGCTTTTCGTTAGCCGGAATAAGTTTGGTTTGAATAATTTTTTTATAGGCGCCTGACAGGCGTGCCTTTTCCAGCGGGCTAAAATTGTCAGGAATGTGGGTTATAGCAAGATAGAACGGATTTTTTTCAATATTTTTTTCCGTCAGCGCTTTCATTGAAGGTAAGCCACTAATAATTAGTGGAGTAGGTTGAACTACACCCATTTTTATGCCTTCGCGCATATTGTTAATAGCTTGATCGATCCAAAGTGGTAGCTTGCTAAGGCGTTTCAAATAGTGCTCATGCTGGGGCACTGTCTTTAGTGGTTGTATATCTTGCCCAGTGCCAAATTGAGCAAGGTAAACGGGTAGGCCGCCATATTGATCTATAGGCAATAGATACCAAGGAAATTTTTCACCTTCAAGTTGATCTTGCATTTGCTGCTTCAACACTAGATACGTAATGTGATCTGCGGGCGACAATGTTTTCTCATCAACACCGCGCAGCTCATTTAAAATGCGCTGTGTAAGTTTGTGGCTCTTGGCTCTAGACGCGGGCGATATCGTAATTTCAAGCTTATCTTCAAAACGCTCTTCTCCTGTGGTACCTGAACCCTCAAGCGGATCTAATGTTATATGCTCCTCAAAATAGCTCTCTGCAATAGCTGCAAGATGTTTATTGGGCGCAATTACTTGAGCTTGGGATGCTGAACAGATACCTAAAATTAATATGAATAGCAATTTAGAATGGTTCATCTTTTGTTCCATCAAATAGAGCGAGTGAAGGTAAATTTTTTATGAAAGTAATTGGGGAGTAAATTATTTTTGACCAAGTGCTCTCATTGTGAATGAGATTGGTTAATTTTTTATTCTAATAATTGAGTTGGTGTTTGGCAAATCTTCCTTTGATTGCAGAAGGGGCTGTTTGTATTTAGGGCTTATATCCAAGGATACGTGCAGGCAAAAATAAGATTGTTCGCAAAAGTGCAAATGCTGCTTCAAAGGTAATGCCCACTATGCGAAAAGGAAGAGATACAAGCCACACAAGGGGCCACAGTATTAGCGCTAAAATGGCAAGAGGCCAACAGAATAGAAATAAGAGTAACCAACAGATAAATGTAAGCATAAGGATTGCCGCTTCTTGAATAGGTCTTATGGATAAGACGTAGTTTAAGTGTTGTTTGGATTCATTATTTATAAGTTTGTTATCGCTTGAGTTAAAAAGTGCCACTGTACTCAATCCTAGCTTACATACATCATGAGATTGCGCATATCTAATTTTGAGTACCTTCTGCAATAACTGCTTTGCTCCTTCCGGTTGACTTGGCAAGGTAGAGAGCCTTATCCGCTTGTGTTAATAGCCAATTGCTGTCAATTGTTAACTCATTCGGAAAACTGGCGATACCGGCAGAAAAGCTGTATTGGATATCGCTCAGCTCTTCATTCGTGAGTGAGTTGATTGCTCTAGTGACAACTTTGGCAGCATCTTCAATGTGGGTTTCAGGAAATAATATTGCAAACTCCTCTCCACCTATTCGTCCTGCAAAGTCACTGGTACGAAAATGGGTTTGTAGAAACTGTGCGAAATGTATGAGTATTTTGTCGCCAATAGGGTGGCCGAAGGTGTCATTAATTTTTTTGAAAAAATCTATATCCAAAATCGCCAGGCAAAGTGGATGATGGTTACGGCGTGAACGATTAATTTCGCGCTCTAGTTGCTGCATAAAATGGCGACGATTTGCCAGCCCTGTTAACTCATCAGTTAATGCAAGTTGCTGAAGTTCGGCTTGTGCGTTGCGTAAAGCTAGTTCAGTTTGTTTTTGTCTGGTAATGTCGGTGCATAGAATAATTAGCGCACCATTTGCGTGGGTTTGCTCTGAAATTAATAACCAGCGACCGTCGGTGAGGTCAACTTCAAAGTGTCTATACTGACTTGAACGCTGCATTTTATGCACATAATCGAGCCATTCTTGCAGTGAACTAAATTCGATGTTTAAGCTTTTGCGATTGACGTAAGCCCAGCTCATTACTTCATCGAAATGTCGGCCAACCATCGGCTTTTCAACAAATTTGAACATGTCCGCAAAGGTTGTGTTGTGAAACAGAATAGTGTTGTCGGCATTTAATACAGCTAAGCCATTTGCACTCATGGTAATTGCATCTAGTAATAACTGACTAGCAACTTCAGAGGGAGCGATATTCATAACACCTCCAGCGCAGGTAAGAAAATATTATTTGGTTGGATTAAAGTCATAACGCCCAAAAACTTTTGGGAGCTTTTTGATATTAGGTTTCCTAGTATATAAATTTAACTGTTTTTTAACCGACGCAAGCTTTACACGGTTGTCGTTGCGCTATGTGTCCAGCGTTAATAGAGAACCATGGCGCTATGTTCGGGGTATTTATAAAAGCCCGTGCGCTTATTATTGAAGTGTAGTTTCAAAATTGTATTTTGGTATGCAATATCCCTATTTGAGCATTAGTCATAGAGTAAATCTAAGGTCTCGCCAGTTGTTAACCCATGGTTGACTATGCGGTTTTTTCAGCGGTCTATGTCTAACGGTCAGCTAGCATAATCAAAAAACTTTCTATGTTCTCTTCCTGCACTTAGCGAATTTACTTTGTTGGGGTGTTTGTGTTCTTTCCAGTTATCAACCAATTTTCCTGCATTGAGGTGAGGGAATTTTTCTGATCGCGAGGTCGGGATATGTAAAAAATTGAGCAGCTTTTGTAGGCTTTCATCGTGGCTAACATCAATTTTCACAAGATCATTTCTATTGGAAAAATAATCATCTATGGTTTGTTGATGCTTGATATAGGCATTTATTAAATGCTGTTCGCTTAATGGATCTGCTGCAGATAAATCAAAAGTCTGGCGAATGCTTCGTTTCAGTACAGGGTGAAGATAACCTGTTTTAGCATCCAATTCGGGCAACATTTTATTCAATAGCATTTGCATGGATGGCACCCAGTTCTCCAGCGCTCGCTCTAAGTATACAAATTTTGAATTAGGGAAGAGTTTATCTAAATGTTGATAGTCGCAGAAGCAAGGTGCATCGGAGATTACATCGGCTAATTCGAATGCACGCTTTGTATAGGCTGTATGGGCAACCTTAAATCCGTAATCCAGTAGTGCCACGCTGATGCTGGTGGTTCCTGTTCGCGGCAGGCCGATAATGAAAAGTTTATTCATGGAAGGATTTGGTTGGTTAGAGATCGTGTTTCCTTACCCAGCCGAAACAGCCGGGTAAGGATTCGGCTCATCTTACCATTTCAAATCAGTTTTAAGATTTTTCTCTAGCACTTTGCCCAAGCGTACATTGGTAATTATGTTTGGGTGGTAATCGCAACCCAAGCCTTCGGTGCCATCAAGTTGGCCGAGGTCAAGTACATGGACATTTGCAGTCGCCAAGCTATTCAACACAGCTTTTTGAGCATCGTGAACCTTGTTGGTCAGCATGGGGCTGGCGATTAGGTAGATCGGCTTGCCGCTGTAATCGCCTTGTACTTTGGCGATCAACTTAGCCATGCCTAAACGATAGTCGTCCCCGGCTGAACCCTCCCAGTAATCGTTAGTGCCAATATTGATGAGGATTGCATCGGGTGCGTACTCCGCAGGATTCCAAACGCTACTGACATCGTCCGCGAGGGTGCGAGAATAGCGAGTCAGAATAGTCGGATTGGTTGGCGTCTTTTCGCCATAGGAGCGCCAGGCTCCAATACCTGACCAAGCGATTGCATGTAGGTCTGCACCTAGGGCTTTAGCCGCTAGGGCCGCGTAGGTGAGCTGCTGGCTGCTGGTATCCAGCGTGTAATGGCAGTTTTGGTTTGCACCTTCAACGCCGTAACCGGCGGTAATCGAATCACCTATAACCAGTAAGCGTCTTTGTGGTGCGGCAGGTGGAGGCAGTAAGGCACCATCTACTTTGGGATCACCGGTAAAGTTGGTGATACCTGCGGTGGATTCATTAACGCGGGTTAAGCGTAGTGTATGAGCACCTTTTTCGAGGTTTGAAGCGAGGGTATAAGTATGATTTCCAGCATCAGTCCATAAGTCTGAGGTTTTGCCATCAACATTGACCAAAAAACGGGTTTTGGCTTGGCTTGCCACATTGATGCTCGCTTGGGTACCGTCAAAGCGGAACTCAATCGCTGAGCCTGGCCAAGTAAATTTCGCTTGTCCTTTGGTGCTGCGATCAAAACGGCCAATCAAGCGCGAGCTGGTGCCTGTAAATGAATCTGCAGTAGGCGATGCAGTTGCGGCATGGTTTGTGGTAGTTGCTGTGTTTGGTTTGACGCTGCTGGTTGCGTTAGTGCAACTTGCTAATGCCAAGGAAAGTGTTGATATAAGCAAAAATTTTTTTTTCATGGAGTTTGCCTTTTCGAAAATGTTCAGGAAGTCATTGTTATAGTTTTTCTGTTTAGCGTTAAACGCAGCTTAGTACATCATATCGAACCGGCAAATCGTATGAGATTTACAGAAATATACAAAAGTCTGGCGGTTAGACCCGAGAGCATTTTCTTTTCAGGATTTACTGCTTGGTCATGATTGCTTGAAACATTTGCGTATTTACGCAGTGCTCAAGCCATGCTCGCAAATAGGGGTAGGGGCTCTCTGCAAACCATGCGTCGTCTACACCGGCGAATTGGCGGATAAACGGAAAAATCGCTACGTCAGCGAAACGCATTTTGTTATCGAATAAAAAAGTGTGTTGAGAAAGTTGGCTATTTAATTTTTGTAAGAAAACTTCTGCCTGTTGACGATATTCAAGTTGGGAGTGTTCAGGGTAACGATCAAAATATTTGTAGCGATCTAATAGCGGTTTGAATTCAAAATCACACTCATTTACAAGATTTTCCATTTCATACTGGATTGATTTATCTTCTGCGAATAACCAATTGTCGGGATCAGCTTGTGTTAGCGCCCACAGCATAATGTCGCGGCTTTGTTCAATAACTTTGCCATTGCTTACTACAACAGGCACTGTTCCTTTTGGTGAAACATCTAATAGGCTTTGCGGCTTATTTTTCAAGGCGACTTCAATGTGTTGAACTTTAATTTTCGCAGCATAAATCGCCATGCGTGCACGCATGGCGTAGGGGCAGCGTCTGAAACTATATAAAATAGGAAGCGCATAGGGGTTAGTAGAAGATAAATCAGAGGTCATAAAAGGCGCTAGCAGTGGTGATTATCGGACGATAACTATTTTACACGGGTGTGTGAAAAGTTAGATCAGGTTTTGCGGATTTAAATTGGAAAAATAGATTGTGCAAAAAAGATAAAGCGGCCTAAGCCGCTTTATCTAACACAGATTAGTGTTTGTAAAAAATTAGTGTTTATAAGAACACTTGTTTGGGTTGCCCGCAGGGTCAGAACCGAAAGCCGCAACTGTACAAGCAATTGAACCACCTACACTTACCTTCTTGGTGACCCACTTACCTTTACGACCAAATGCTACCCAACCATCGCCAGAGTCAACTGAGCAAGTCTCCCCCAAATCAGCGCACTTGGAGAAACCATCTGGGTAATCACCGGTACCGGTCAATACTGGGCCAGAAGCTGCAGAGCTTGATGATGACTTCGCCGAGCTGGATGAAGATTTAACCGAGCTAGATGCAACAGACGATTTTACAGAGCTAGAGGCAACTGAACTAGATGTTACAGAAGACTTAGAGCTAGACGCTGCTGATGATGTAGTACCACTGCAAGCAGAGGCAGTTAATTGTGCAGCGTTTTTACTTACTCCTGCATACTGAGACAATTTGTCTTTCACACACGCTGGCGCAACCGGTGAGTAGCTGTAAGGAATGCTGATTGGGAATGGCGCAGTGGTAGTCCAATTGGTTGCGTCGATGGTACCGCCGTCAGTCCAAGTGATGTTGTAAGTTGCAAAGTCAGCTGGGCTGGTGATGTTGTTGTTGCGCAAATCCCAGAAACCGCAGTTGCTGCTGTCGTAACGGCAGGTCACAGGGTTCAAGGAGTTTTGGAACCAGTTACTTTCAATTAACGAATAACCCGCTTGGCGAACGTTAATACCTGAGCTGGTAATGTTGTCGTAGAAGTTGTTGTACATGTGCGTCCAACCACCGCGTTGCAGAGGCAAGCGCGCGTTTACCGTTTTATAAACGTTGTGGTGATAGGTAATTTCGCGACCACCGGCAATGTCGCTGCTGCTTGAACCATCCAAGCCAACTTTTTTGCTGTCGTGAATAAAATTGTAAGAGACAGTAATGTTGTGTGAATCTTTTTTAATATCAATCGAACTTTCGAAAGTTAAATCGCCATCCGGTGAGCCATTGCATTCGTTGTCTACAGCAAACAATTCGTTGTGATCAACCCATACGTTGGTGCCGCTGTCGATGCGGATCATATCCGCATCATTATTAGCGCCGCCCAATGCACCAATTTTCATATTGCGAATAATAACGTTGCTGGATTTGTTCACCACAATACCAAAGTTTGCGGATGAACCGTTCGCACCGAGAATAGTAATACCCTTGGTAAATTCTTTAACATCAACGAAACGGTAAGTGTCATCCCAGTGTGGTTTTGGGCAATTGCCATTGGCATCCACAGTTTGATCTTTAACAATAGTCGCGATTAAAGAATCTTCATTACCCGTGTAAGTAATAATGAGTGGATAAGCACCGCCAGTCACTTTACTGCCATTGGCATCGAGTTTGGCGTTGGCAATAATGGTGTTAATTTCTTCGAAGGTTGACGCAGAGAATGACTTGGCACCTGTTACGTTGCCGCCATCTGTTGTGGAAAAACCGCCAGTGGCTGCGGCAAACGTAGAGCTACCTGCAAGCAAAGCTGCTGCAGTGGCAATTGATTTTAAAGTAAAACCAATACCGCTTTGGGTTCTATTAGATTTTTGAATGTTCAACATAATTTCAATCTCGTCTTAATTATTAAAAGGGACGGGACTGACCGAATTATTTGCAACTTGAGGTACAGCTTGAAATAGAAATAATTATTTTTATTTTATGTTCTCAGCAGATTGGTTTCTGCAACCAGATCTAAAGGACAGGCAAACACTACGTTAGTTATAACTTACAATCAACCTTTTTTTATTTATTTGTGACAAGCCTGCCATTTCAAATAGTTTTAAATGGCGGTGAAGAGGAGCGTTGCTACTTAAGGCGACAAATTTTTATTTATAGTTGTGGGTTGGTAACACACAGCAAATTTTGCGAAGGCTGGGTTGTATAGGTTTTGGCAATCAGCATGAAATTTTTTAACTCAATCTTATTTTGGGTTGCGCAATCATTGGTTGTTGCATCTTATATTTTTACGCCTATGAAAATTACATTTCCTGATGAATTATCCCAAGGGATAATTTTTCCAAAGTCATGCTCGAAAATATGTACTTCAAAATAGGGCGACAAAAAATCGCGAATTTGTTGAACACTGGCTGCAACCATAGGGTGCTGGTCATGCCAGGTTTCAGTAATACCTTGAGTGGTTTTTTCAATAGATAGTTTCAAATATTGACGATCGCCGTGACCACAGTAATCCCAACTGGATTGAAACATAAAATGACTTTGCCTGAGTTCAAGCGAACGCTTGATGCCATCCCTATTGTCGATGGTATTTTTATCGACTGCATTAAAACAAAAAACGCCGCCGGGCTTTAGTGCTGCATGCACACTTGCAATACATTCTTTCAGCTTGTCCAGCGTGCTGTTGTAATGAATGGAGTACAAAAAACAGCTAATCAAATCCAGCGGCTCTGTTATGGTGAAGTTACTCATGTCCTGTTGCAAGAACTGCGCTTCCGGGCAGCGGGCTTGTGCAATATCCAGCATGGGTTGATTAATATCTAGACCGCTTGCTTGATACCCGAAATCTATAAAGTGGCGAACATGTGGCCCTGTACCGCACGCTAAATCGAGATAGTGTTTTCCTTGATTGCCAAAAATTTGATGCAGCCGATGCACACCTTTGCTTTGTTCTAAATAATTGATGTCAGCGCACATCAAATCATAATAGCCAGATAGATCAGTGTATAAAGCAGTGGAAGACATAGCGACTCTTGATGTTGGGAGGGTGGAAACCTATGGAATAAAGCAAGAGTCTTGCTTAACGCAACAACAAAACATTCGCTGAATATATATGCTTGTCATTAAACCATATTGTGAAATTGGAATGCTAAACTATCGCTATATTGGCGGTAGCTAATCCTGTGTCATCATTTTTTATTGTGGAAAATACTATGTTCACACTCTCTCGTCGCAAATTTGTTGTATCCCTTTTGCTTTCTTCAACATGTATTGCTTTTTCTGTAGGTGCATGGGCGCTTTCTTTGAGTGACCTTAGCAACCAAGATGCGGGTGCGGGTTTGAAAGCAGCCTTGGAGCAGGGCTCGTCAGCCGCTATTGCCAAGTTGGGGGTTGAAGGCGGCTTTATGAACAACGACAAAGTCAAAATCAAATTGCCCAGCAAAATTGAAAAAGCCCGTTCCTTATTGAAAATGGCAGGGCAATCAAAAAAGTTGGATGAGTTGGAAGAATCCATGAATCGAGCGGCAGAAACCGCAGTGCCAATGGCGAAACCATTATTAATGAATGCCATTAAGTCTATGACGCTGAGTGATGCGAAAAAAATTCTATCGGGTGGTGATACATCTGTAACAGATTTCTTTAGAGAGAAAACATCCGATTCCCTGAATACACAATTTTTACCAGTTGTTAAAAAAGTAACCGACAAAACGAAGCTTGCGTCCAATTACAATTCGGTGATGGCAAAGGCTCAGCAATATGGTGTTGGTTCAGAAGATAACGCTACTGTAGAAGCCTATGTGACTAAACGTGCAACCGATGGCTTGTATCTAATCATTGCTGAAGAAGAGAAGGCAATTCGCCAGGATCCAGTGGGGTCCGGTGTTAAAATTATTAGCAAAGTATTTGGTGCACTGAAACAATAGTTGTACGCAAATATAAAAATGCCTGGCAAGTGCTGGGCTTTTTTAAAACGAGTCATTACGCAGATCTAAAAAATACTGCAATAAAAAGCCCCGCGAGTTTTCACTGGCGGGGCTTTTTATTGCGATTGCTTAAAACTTAGTTTTTAGCCAAAGCAGCTTTCTTTTCTTTCTCTTTTGCAATTACTGCTTCAGCTACGTTGCTTGGGCAAGCAGAGTAGTGAGAGAACTCCATAGAGAACTGACCGCGACCAGAGGTCATGGTACGCAGAGTAGAAATGTAACCAAACATTTCTGACAGAGGAACGTCAGCTTTAATACGTACGCCAGTCACGTTAGCTTCTTGACCAGAAAGTTGGCCACGACGACGGTTCAAGTCACCAATTACATCACCTACGTGATCTTCTGGGCTGTACACGTCAACTTTCATGATTGGTTCAAGTAATTGTGGACCAGCTTTTGGCATTGATTGACGGAAAGCGCCTTTTGCGGCGATTTCAAACGCGATTGCTGACGAGTCCACGGCGTGGAATGCACCGTCAACCAAGTCAATTTCTACGTCCAACACTGGGAAACCAGCCAATGGGCCAGTTGACATCATAGATGCAAAACCTTTTTCAATTGCTGGGTAGAATTCTTTTGGAACGCTACCACCAACAACAGAGGTCTTGAACACGAAGCCAGTGTTTGGCTCGCCTGGTTTGATGGTGTAGTCAATCTTACCGTATTGACCAGAACCACCAGATTGTTTCTTGTGGGTATAGCTGTCTTCGATATTGCGAGTAATCGTTTCGCGGTAAGCAACCTGTGGTTGACCTACGTTCAACTCAACACCATAAGTACGCTTCATGATGTCTACTTTAATATCCAAGTGCAATTCACCCATACCTTTAAGGATGGTTTCACCTGAATCTGGATCGGTTTCAACGCGGAAAGTTGGGTCTTCAGAAACCAACTTACCAATAGCAATTGCCATTTTCTCGATCATGCTCTTGTCTTTTGGTGTTACAGAGATAGAGATTACTGGCTCTGGGAATACCATTGGCTCAAGAGTACATGGGTGCTTTGGATCACACAGGGTGTGACCAGTTTGAACGTTCTTCAAGCCTACCAATGCAACGATGTCGCCCGCTTGTGCAGTGGTCAAATCGGTACGGTCGTTAGCGTTCATCTCCACCATACGACCGATACGCTCGGTTTTGCCGGTGAATGAGTTAAGGATGGTGTCACCCTTGTTCAACACGCCTGAGTAAATACGGCAGAAGGTGAGGGCACCGAAACGGTCATCCATAATTTTGAACGCCAATGCGCGGAATGGCTCATCAGCAGAAACGATGGCGAATTGGCCAGTTTCATTACCTTCTTCGTCAGTCAAAGGTTGTGGGTTAACTTCAGTTGGGCTTGGCAAGTAGTCAACTACTGCGTCCAACAGGAGTTGCATACCTTTGTTTTTAAAGGCAGAACCACAGAATGTTGGGAAGAATGCGAGGTCGCGAGTACCTTTACGGATGCAGCGCTTGATATCTTCAATAGAGGGTTCTTCACCTTCCATGTAAGCCATCATCAGGTCGTCATCTTGCTCTACAGCCGTTTCAATCAATTGACCACGGTACAACTCAACGTCGTCAACCATGTCGGCTGGGATGTCAGTTACTTTGTAGTTTTCTGGCAAACCAGAGTCATCCCACACGTAAGCTTGACGGTTCAAGAGGTCAACAACACCTACGAAGGTATCTTCACGACCGATTGGGAGGGTCATTACTAATGGCTGAGCGCCCAACACTTTCTTAACTTGTTCGGTAACGCGCAAGAAGTCGGCACCGATACGGTCAAGTTTGTTTACGAAAATCAAACGAGAAACTTTAGAGTCGTTCGCATAGCGCCAGTTAGTTTCTGACTGAGGTTCTACACCACCAGAACCACAGAATACGCCGATACCGCCATCCAATACTTTCAATGAACGGTAAACTTCTACGGTGAAGTCAACGTGTCCGGGGGTATCAATAACGTTGAAGCGAGTACCTTTCCAGAAGCAGGTTACAGCTGCCGACTGAATGGTAATACCACGTTCAGCTTCCTGTACCATGAAGTCGGTAGTAGATTCACCTTCGTGAACTTCACCGATTTTATGGATCTTACCAGTCAGCTTCAGAATACGCTCGGTAGTGGTGGTTTTGCCGGCATCAACGTGGGCGAAGATACCAATGTTTCTGTAAAGTGATAAATCAGTCATAGGACTCTCTATAAGCTGGGTTGGAAAATAGGCGCGTAATATACAGGATTTTATTCAGATGTGCCCTAGCAAAAAGAGGGGAAATTTCTTTCTTTGGCATCATTTTTGGTGTTTTTTGGATCTGGCGACGAGTTTGCAGGTTAAATTCTGCATTTCCGTGACAGGCAGGGAATTTTTATTGAGCTGAGAACATGGTCGTTTTAACAAGATTTTGCAGTGGTCGGTCATCCCTGAAAGGGAAATCCCGATCGAATCGAGATTTCCCTTTTGTAGTTATCCTTAAATATTTCCAAACCCAATGTAGCCATTGCAGTTCAGCCACTCGCTGCCGCCGCTTCCGCCGCCACAAGCACCGTTTCGATAAACGCCCGTGTTAGTTGATTGAGCTTCCGCTTGGCGAACCGAACCATTCACGCTGATGTAATCTATTTGTACATCGCGACTGCCTGAATCATTGGTGTATTGCACTATGGTCCCGCCCGATAAAGCTGTAGTAGCCGTGTAATCGCTCATGGTTGTGGTCAGTGCCCAGGTTTGCACTGTGGTGTTATTTACTTTCAGCGAAATACTTTCACCACCCACAACGCCACGCGCACGAACCACAATGGTTTTATTTCCGCTCGATGTAGAGCTTGAACTGCCAGAACCACTTCCGCTCCACGCAACAACCTGACCGCTATTGTTAATTGCGCCGGGCGTTAAACCTTTATTTTTAAGATTGGCGACAATAGTTGGAACGGCTTGGTTGGTTGTTGTATATCCATCGTGCATTAAAAAGATGGTGCCGTTCTGGGCATTGTTTGCCGCGGAAACGATTGCTGGAGTACTAGCACCATTCCAGTCCTGAGTATCAAGGTTCCAAGTCACGGTCGTTAGCCCCAGCGCTGTCGCTGCAGAAATAATTGTCGAGTTGGTTTCACCATATGGCGGACGAAAGAGCGTAGGTGTTCCGCCGCCCGCATTTTGAATCGCCACTTGTGCTTGTTGTAGATCGTTATAAACCTGCTGATAAGTCCACGTAAGCATGTGCTGATGTGTATAGCTATGGTTTGCAATTTTATGCCCCGCGGCAGCAATGGCTTGAATGGCTGCAGGGTTGCTTGCAACTCGATTTCCCCAAATAAAGAAAGTCGCTTTGACACCGGTATTATTTAAAACATTTAAAAGCGTTGTAGTGTTGGATGTTGGACCATCGTCAAAGGTCAGTGCGTAATAGCCGCTTTGCGCCATGGTCATTTGGCTCAAGCCTAAAAATACACATACAACACTCAAAATTTTGCTCGTCTTGAGCAACTGCTTTTTCAGATAATTATTCATAGTTATCTCGCCGATTAAATTGATGTAAACGAGAGCCGAGCAAATACCGTCCTATCCTTTGGAAAGACTGAATGAAACTTCACAGAGCTGATAAGAAGGCACGCTTAGCGTTCGCCTTTTTTGATATTTCCTGAGTGCCCCATGTCCCCTTATTATTTTTATAGGGAATCCCGTTCTTGGATGTTATGTATGGCGACAAACAGCCTGCGCAATAATTGAGCGCAGGCTCATGCTAACCGAGCTAATTTAAAATTTCAAACACTAGTGTACAAGATGGTGGGCGTTTTCAAAAAGTAGCATTAGGGGCAGCAGCTATTTTGCTATTTGATTAACGAAGGTTTAATAAGATGAATTGGGTGTAGTGTCTGGATTTATATCGCCATAAACTTCTTCCGGGTCTACATCGTTGATTGACAATACTTCCCGTACTGTTTGAATATGATCGAGTACAGTTTGGTAGCGGTCACCGTATTCGTATTTGTTGACTTCAATGGCTTTTGGCATGTAAGTAAAAGCTATTTTGAGTGCCTGTAAAGAGTCTTCATCTAATTTGCTGGCCATAGTTACCTCTGATCTTTAGAAGTCTGTGAATAAGCTGGTTTCACTTCCGTGTGAATTCCATTTGTTTTAAGCCAAGCTTAGGGCTTTTGCTTTTATATCGGCGGCGAGCTTTATAGCAGATTGAAATTTGCTTTGTGCATCGGCGATTTGGTTAGCGTCGCCCTTGGCGGTGATAACGCTGTTGGCAAAGACTTTGTAAATGTCTTTTACTTGAGCTTGGTAAGCGTCGATTAAAGCGTCTTTAGTTTCGGTGTCCATAAAACATCCTCTTTAAATTAACTGTCGTGGTTAATGTTTTGCATCTTGCTATCTGCTTCCATTCAATAAAGCTAACCTCTGACTCCTTGTTAGGCTGCAGCTTTATCCTAAACCTATATAAGAATAATTTCATTTCTTTGAATAAGTGAAACGTGTTAGTTCGAAGTAGATCTTCGCGCGCGGCGTTTGGTTGGGTCTTTTACAAAGGTGTCGAGTGTTTCATAGCTGATGCAGTAGTTTCCAAATACACCTTTGCGAATCGTTAGTCTTTTGCTCTCATGCAGATTCGAATAGACACGATTGTCTTTATCTGAATAAAGCTCAATTTTTAATGTGGGGCTTTCCGTTGTTGTCCATTCTTGATGGTCGAATGTGTCTTTTTCGAGAGTGTATTCGAGTGTTTTTTCTTCGCCTATGTAAAATGTAACTGCTTTGATGGTGGAATGAATGCCCCAAAAAGAAGAGCCTATGACAAGTAAACTAATGAATCCATTTACAAATTTCTGTGGGCCTTTTCTCATATAATAAAATGCATAGCAGCCGATGATAACCGCAATGATTCCACAGAATATATTGAGGTGGCCCGCATCCAGCGCCCTAGATTTATTTGCTAGGTTAACGAGCAGGCCTAGCAGAACAAACAAGACTGCAGCGGTAGAGGCAATGCCAGCTTCCTTTCCTAAATCTAACTGCTTTTGAATAAGCTCCGTTGCTTCGCGTGAGCTAGCTTCCCGCACGGCAGGCTGAAAGTGTTTTATAGCTTTATACAACGCAAATTCTTCTGGTGGTTTATTGCGGCTATATTTAAAAAATGGGCTAGCGTCTTTTTGAATATTGAGTGTGGTTTTATCTAGCTCCCACATGGAAAGATTAATGACTCTTTCTTTGGTGGAATTTTTTAACAAGATTTTATGTGCCCCCATAGGGGCACAAACTAAAACGCATTCGCTCACATCTTTCCATGCGAGTACCCACGCTGCTTTGTGGAAGTGCGTAGACGTAAACGCGACACCATTGTCAGACACTACGAGTCTTATTTTTCCTACAAGGTAGTTAATATAGAGCGCGATAATCACTAGGGCTACCATAGTCGCCAGTAATTCGTAGGAGGGCGGTGTATGGTCTTTGGTAAAAAATTTAAAAAGATCTTTACCTGCGAATATAGAGCCAATGTAGGCTGCTAAAAATAAAATGATGGATCTCATGTGAGATGTGATTTTAAACGTTGCAGTGTGCATATAAATCCTTATTGCGTTTTATTGGAATTTGGCTTCTATACTCGGAGTAACTCGGCTTTTCAATATTGGAAATTTGTTAATTAAACTAGGGCTATTAAACGTGAAGTTTAATAGCCCATCTGTTCTGATAATCATTCGGCTAATTCGAGTTACCAGTAAGGCTTTAGCGAGCTGCTCAAGTTTTTGGATTTTGATAACTCTTGAAAAACTGAATTTCCTTTAGATATTTGCTCTGGTGTCATGCGTTCAAAAGTTGTGGATACCGTTTTCTTCCGTATGTCATTATTGGGATCTGCTGTTTCAGCCATTTTATAGAGGGCGTAGGCTACGGATATATTTGGCGTTGTGGTTTGGCCTTTTTCAAACATGTAGCCAATGTTATATAAGGCGGCAGGGTAGTTTTGTGCTGCAGCTTTATAGAACCATTCTTTCGCGGTCTCGTAGTTTTGAGTCGCACCATTGCCATTTAAATAACAAAGACCTATATCGTTTTGATCGGAAGCATCACCTCGTGATGCACCCTTCATAAACCATTCGTAAGCCATGGAATAATTTTTATCAACGCCTTTTCCATCGCGATATAAATACCCAAGATTTGAAAATGCGAGTGAATATCCTTGGTTTGCGGATTTCGTATACATCTCAAAAGCTTTTGCATAGCTTTGCGGCAATACATCTCCAATTTCATACATATAGCCAACATAAAATTGAGCATCAGCTACATTGTGATCGGCCGCTTTTTGTAGCCAATAAGCCGCCTTCTTATGATCTATTGATGTTACGCGCCCTGCCAAATATGCAAACCCGAGTTGTGCTTGGGCTTCTCTGTGTTCTTGCTTGGCGGCCATTTCGTAAAGCTCCATAGCCTTTTCGTAGTTTGCAGGCATACCGTTGCCTTTGTCATACATAAAGCCCAGTAGGAATTGTGCATTAGCATTTCCACTCTTAGCGGCTTTGCTTAACCAATCAAACGCAATTTTATAATTTTGCTTAACTTTTTTACCACGGTAGTAAAGTTCACCCAAAGAACTTTGTGCACTTACATGATTTTGATTTGCCGCTTGTTCCAATAATGAAAGTGCTTTAGTGATGTTCTTATTTTCGCTGGTGCTATTCAAATATAAAATGGCTAATGCATATTCGGCATCGGGATGGTTTTGTGCTGCAGCCTTAGTTAACCATTCGGTGGCGAGGGTTTCATCTTTCGGGCCAGACCAACCCTTCATATAAGATTGGCCAAGTAAAAATTGAGCTTGAGCATCGCCACGATTTGCTGCGTCTTTGGTTGAATCTATATCAAACGAGTCAGCCATGCGCCACGTAAATTTTATCGGATACCAAATCGCATAGGGCTTTCCATTGCTTGTTCCAGGTGTAAATTGGCAGTTGTAGGCCGCACTTGCCGCTGTATTATCCAGCAACTGAAAGCCGGATGACTCTTTCAGGGTAACTTCGGCTACATGCCCCAGCTCATCTACATAAAGATTAAGAATGACGCTGCCTTCCATGCCGAAACGGCGTGCAGTCTCAGGGTACTCTGGGGTTTTGCAGCCAGTTGGAATAGGTTTGGTGGGGGGAATAAATGCAGGTCCTTGAATATTTTTTTTCGGTTGGCCTGCGCAGCTAGCAAGTAAGAATGAAATTACAAAAATAAGTGTAGTTCTGTACGAACTGCCAATTTGAAATATTTTTTCCATGTTAAGTTCCGTGATCATTTTTTATAAATTGTGTGTAATTATTGTATTTCTATTTTTTCTTAATATCTTTATATGATGTTATGGTGGGGTACTCTGGGTTACCCCAATCCACAGGTTATTGCTTCTTTAATTCGCCAACACTCATTTGCATCCATTTTGTACCGGGCTTTGAATCCTTTATCCCCGTATTGTTTACTGCGCGCATGGTGTAAATAAGGATGGTGTTTTCATCCTGTAAGGTTATGTACATGTTTTGTGATTCAACCCAAAGTCCGTCTTCGTCAGTACCTGAATCTAAAAAATAGCCTGAGATAGTATTTTTCTCCATCAAAAACTTAAAGCTGCGAACAAATTTTTGGCTTGCCTTTATCCATTCTCCTTTATCATTTTTGTCGTAAAAATTAATGCTAGTAGGTGCAACCTCAATTCTAAATTCGTTGGAATAGGTTTTCTTGAGTTCAGTGCTTTCGTAATACCTGTAGTCTAACTTCCCCTCCCAGCGACCATATAGCACAGAAATTAGGTTGTCACTGGTGCTTTCGGTATTTTCGGGTGTGGTTGCTTTTGAAACTTTTGCCCAGCTTGGTAGGGATAGAAAACAAACTAATAGGGTGGTGATAAAAAATTTCATGTGTAGCGTCCGTTTGGTTTTTGTGTTGGTTTTCTGGTGATTTTCTTCCGGTGCTCGGCGAACTCATAAGGGATGGTTAAAGCAAAAGCACGGCTTACGTAGCTAGTTTTTAATATGCTTACTTGAAAAATAAAAACCAACTATCGACCCAAGTATTGCACTTGAGAACGCTAAGATTTCTGAGAAATAAGAAGACTGCATTAGCATCGATATAAAGATTAAACTTAATAGCCCGATCACAAGAGCGATGGCCATAATTGGCCCTGTTCTTTTATCAATGCGTTCGGTCATTGGATCGGCTTTTCCAATCCCTCCGCAGGACTGGCAGATAAGCCCCGTATAACATTTGCCTTTTAATTCATTCCTTTTTATACAACTGGCGCATGAGGTACCATTTTCGGCATTGCGGCAAGTTCCTTCGCCTTTACAATGAAGGCACTCGTATAAATTAGCCGTGACGTTATGCATAGAAATCTCCGTGTCTTATTGGTTCTGACCCCCACCATGTCAAGGTGGTGCTCTTAATTTATCTCATGCGAATTTCCTGAGCATCGCAAGGTGATACGACCAGTTAGCACCTGAGAAGTGCAAGATCAGAAATTCGTTGGGGCGCCTTGCTTTTTCTTCCTTTCGTTCACGAATACCATCCGTGGTATTCGCCCTTCGGACAGCTATGTTGTGCAAAACTGCTCCTGCAGTTTTGTGGCGAAGCAAAGAAAAGTGAGGCCTGCGGCAGGCAGAATTATTTCATCTTAAATTGGTTTCTTAATGCTAGGCCTAGAAAAAATAACCCTAATAACATTGATATTTTATATAAAAATGAGACGGTGGTAACCCATACGTTCATATCTAAGAATATTTTCAGCGTCTCGTCTGATGGTAATTTTTCGAATCCGGGGATGGAAGACAAGGTGAATTGTATTAATGATCCAAACATATTGCATCTATCTTCAGACGGTTTGCAAAATCTTAAATTTGCTAAATGTCCAAATGCAATCATCGATAGTGCTGTGGTCAGGGCAATAAAAGCTAGAGGTCGGAGAATGCTGAATCCAAATCCGCTCAATATTTCGAAAATTTTGAAGCATATTTTTTTCGAAAAACTTTTTTCTATTTTTGATTCCTCTTGCATTTCAAGTTTAAAGAAAATCTGCTCTTGGCGTAGATCATATTTCTTTGAAAAGGCTAGCTTTAATGTTCGATATGCTCTCGCTGCAGAATCACTTCCTATGGGTGGAGGGAACTCGGCCTTAAAAAATGAAGTGTTTTGATGGAATTCACATTCGTGAAAGTTGGGTGGGTTTTTAAAAATTGTATTTTTTGTTTCTTTGTTATCTTTCGAGATGGCCTCTAATGGACCAAATTTTGTGATACCTATAAATTTTCTCCCTTGAAATGATGTGTGTCCGTTAAATTTGGTGCCACTGAAATCTATGGATGCTAACTTATCGGCAGTAACTGCTGCCTTGTCGGCCCATTCTTTACGATTCTCATAGTCTGCAGAGTATATCGACCGCAAGCCGTTCCACTGCCCAGCGTCAAATATTGCATCCCCCATAAAGGCAGATCCAGAAAAATCAATAGCAATATCTTCATCGTAATGGAAAGGTGTTTCAGATGTGAATTGCGCTGCTCTAAAATTCGCAGCCTCTAAAAAGGTTGAGTTTTTAAATTTGGTGATTTCACCGAACTGCGTATATGAAAAATTTGCGTTGTTTTTGAATATTGCTTCTGAAAAACTCGATTTTTTACTAAGTTTTGTTTTAGAAAAATTTGTAAGTTTTTCAAATTTTGTGTTGGTAAACACAGCTTCTTCAAAAAATTCAGTATTATTTAGATATACATTTTCGTAAAATATTGTTTCTGAAAAATCTGTGAGTGCGTTGAATTTTGAGCTAACAAATATAGCCTGTCCTTGAAATGTAGTATTTGAAAAGTCAGTGTTCCCCGAAAAAATGCAAGTGTGAAATATGTTGTTGCCAGCTCTAAAGTTGGAGTTTGAGAAGTATGCGTATTCATTAAACTTACAATTTGTAAAGTCGGCGAGGAATGTAGCGTTGTTGAAGTTGGCTCTTTTTCGAAAAGTCGAGTCCGTAAAGCCAGGGAAGCGCTCCCAGTTTTTGTTTTGAGCATTAAAATCATCTTCAAACGTTGTATGATGAAAATACATTTGTCCGTTTATCACAACATTTGTTAGGTCTATCGCATGTTTAAATATACATTTATTAAACACTATTAACGAATTGAAATGAGTATTTTCGAAGCACTGGTTATTCGAATTTTTGAATGTTGTTCCTGAAAAACGAATTGCTGATTCAAATTTGAAGCCAGAAAAACTAATATCTTCCGGAATCAAAAAATCTTCTGGGAAAATTATTTCATTAGGTTTGTTTTCTTGCCAACAATTCCATGCTTGTGCGCCGCACTTTGCAATCTCTATACATTCTTGAGGGGTTACATTTTTGATGTCTGCTATTTTTACAGTTAAACCATTTCCCTCAAACGTTTGGGCTTCGGTCATTTTTTGGGCTCGTAAACTTGTGTTGATTATTTGTAATAAAAAAACCGCTACTAAGCCCCACCAGAAAACATCTGATACAACTCAATAACGGTTTTGGTTATTCACTCCGGAACATGTTTGTCCATTTTTTATTTCGCGGTGCGAAGTTGAAGAAATTAGCTTTACTGAGCCAGCTGAATCAACTCAATATCTTTTTTCAGTAGGTCATTTACAAATACCGAGTAGTCCTTACCCTTTGCAGCCGCTAGGCTGACCAGCGTCGCTTGTACATCATCATCAAGATATACAGGTAGATGTACTTTCGCGTTGGGCCGATAGAAGCCGCCGCGTTCGCCTTTACTGAAATCGTATTCGTCACGCATAAAAATCACCCTTCGTAATCTTTGATCTCGTGGGTAGTAGCTTTACGTGCGGAAATAATTCGCACGTAAATGTTTTCATCATCTTCTTGCCATGTGTGAACGGTGACCACTATGCGCATATTTCGAACTTGTCCCATAGTGATCCAGCGATCTTCGTGTTCACTGTGTTCTGTATCTGCGAGTCTTATTGCTAATGGATCATTAAATACTTCGGCAGCCTCTATAAAACTAACTCCATGTTTACGTAAGTTGCTGTCCGCTTTGTTGCGATCCCACTCAAAGTGTATTTCCATTTTTGCTTTCCTTTTATTGGGTTAAATTTTTTATTTAAAAATTAATCCCAAGAAAGCGCACCACCTGTTTGATACTCAATCACGCGCGTTTCAAAGAAATTCTTCTCCTTACGCAAATCCATAATTTCGCTCATCCAAGGGAATGGATTTTGTGCGCCGGGGAATTGTTCTTTTAAGCCCACTTGTGCGCAACGGCGGTTGGCGATGAAGTGGAGGTATTCTTCCATCATGGCGGCGTTCATGCCGAGTACGCCGCGTGGCATTGAGTCGCGAGCGTATTGAATTTCTAACTCGGTGCCTTCCAAAATCATTTGGATCACTTCTTGTTGGAATTCTGCAGTCCACAAGTGTGGGTTTTCCAATTTGATTTGGTTGATTACGTCTATACCAAAATTCAAATGCATGGATTCGTCGCGCAAAATATATTGGAACTGTTCTGCAACACCAGTCATTTTATTGCGGCGACCCATGGAGAGAATTTGGCTGAATCCGCAGTAGAAGAAAATGCCTTCAGTTACTACGTAGAATGCTACGAGGTTGCGCAACAATTCTTGATCGGTTTCTGGTGTGCCGGTGGTGAAGGTTGGGTCGCTCAGTGATTGAGTGTGCTTCAAGCTCCACGCTGCTTTGTTAGCTACCGATGGCAACTCGCGGTACATGTTGAAGATTTCGCCTTCATCCATGCCTAAAGATTCAATGCAATATTGGTAGGCGTGGGTGTGAATCGCTTCTTCGAATGATTGACGCAAAATGTATTGGCGGCATTCGGGGTTGGTGATTAAACGGTAAATCGCCAATACGAGGTTGTTGGCTACCAGTGAGTCGGCGGTTGAGAAGTAGCCGAGGCTGCGCATTACTACGCGGCGTTCGTCTTCAGTGAGGCCGTCTTTGCTTTTCCACAACGCGATGTCGGCGGTCATGTTGACTTCTTGTGGCATCCAGTGGTTGGAGCAGCCGTCCAAATATTTTTGCCATGCCCAGTCATATTTGAAAGGTACGAGTTGGTTCAAGTCGGCGCGGCAGTTAATCATGCGCTTTTCGTCTACTTGAATACGGGCTGCGCCCATTTCCAATTCGGCGATACCGGGTGCTGGGTCGAGTTGGGCGAGGGAAGCGCGGGCTTTGGCCAGCTCTGGGCTGATGCCTTCTTCGTTAGCGCTCGCAGTAAAAGTTGTAGAAGGCGCTTCGCTCTGCGCGATTTGTTGCACTGGTGCGGGCGCTACGGGCGCGGCATTCAGTGCCTCTTGGCGCGCTGATTCTTTGGCGGCTTCTTTTACAACTTCTTCTGAGTCGAATTCATCCCAACTTAACATGGCTTTCCTCTCTTATATGCTCGGCTGTCTATTTGTTTCTATATTCGGCGTTCTAACGCGTGGGCGCGGACATTTGGTGCTGAGGCAGCAAATGGCTCTGCTCAGGACTAAACCCGTACTATAAGGGAGACTTGAATGGGGCACAATATCTAGTGTTTTATATTTTGTGATGCACTAGATATATGCACCAGTATTTCACAGGTTATCCACAGGTGGGTGGCTAATTTCCTGTTAGGGAGGGGGTTGGCGGCGATATTTGGGAGGTTGTGGTTCCTTTTTGTAGTTCAAATAACAGGAGCGAGCGCTGGGCAACATAAATGTCCTCCCCAAAGCCGAAGACCCTATCGCAGCCGGAAGTTGGCGCGTAGGTGTCCAGCAATTTGCGCCAACTGGTACCCTGTGCGACTGCGGGTAGCCTGAAGTTTAGGGTGTTGTGTTGGGCGTTTAGGATCAGCAGCAGTGTGGCATCGCTGCCTTGTCTGTGAATGCCGGTCGGTTGGGCGCGGCCATCCAAAATTAGGCCGAGGCATGCGAGATCGGCTTTTTGCCAAGCTTTGCTAGTCATTTCTTCGCCCTTGGAGTTAAGCCAAGTAATGTCTTTTACACCGATTTCTTCGTTGTAACGGCCTACGAAAAAACGGCCGCGGCGCAGAATGGGGTAGGTGCGGCGCAGTTGGATGAGCTTGCGGGTAAAGGCTAGTTGGTCCCTTGCCTCCTTGGTCAAATTCCAATTGAGCCAGCTTAGTTCGCTGTCTTGGCAATAGACATTGTTGTTACCTGCTTGGCTGTGACCAAATTCATCACCTGCGACCAGCATGGGCGTGCCTTGAGAAAGGAGTAGGGTGCTTAAGAGATTGCGCATTTGCCGGTAGCGCAGTGTGTTGATTTCAGGGTTGTCGGTTGGGCCTTCTGTACCGTGGTTGTAAGAGAGGTTGTTGTCGGTGCCATCGCGGTTGTCGTCACCATTGGCGAGGTTGTGTTTGTGGTTGTAGCTGACAAGATCGTGAAGGGTAAAGCCATCGTGGGCGGTGACGAAATTAACGGAGGCGAAAGGCCGTCGCCCGCCCCAGTTGAATAGGTCGCCCGATGCAGTAATCCGGCTCGCCAGCTCTGGCAATTTGCCGTGATCGCCGCGCCAAAAGGCGCGCACCGTATCGCGGAAGCGGTCATTCCACTCAAACCAGCCGGGCGGAAATGCGCCGACTTGATAGCCGCCGAGGCCGCAATCCCAAGGCTCTGCAATAAGTTTAAGTTGGCTTAGGGTAGGGTCTTGACGACAGGCGAGGTGGAATCCATGGCGTTCGTTAAAGCCGTTGCGCTCGTCGCGTGCGAGTATGGTTCCCAAGTCAAAACGGAAACCGTCAACGCCCATTTCGGTTGTCCAATAGCGCAATGAATCGGTCACTAAACGCAGTACGCAGGGGTGAGTTAAATCGAGCGTATTACCGGTGCCGGAATCGTTGATGTAATAGCGGTTGTTGCCTGGCACCAGGCGATAGTAGGTGGCGTTATCTATGCCGCGCAGGGAGAGAGTTGGGCCGAGTTCGCTGCCTTCGGCGGTGTGGTTGTAGACCACGTCAAGAATTAGCTCCAATCCTGCATCGTGAAGGCTGGCCGCCATCTCTTTGAATTCGTTCAGATTACCGCTACCAAGGTATTCCGCATGAGGTGCAAAAAAGGCAATGCTGTTATAGCCCCAGTAATTGCGCAGGCCTTTTTCCAGCAGATGGTTGTCGTGCAAAAAGGCGTGTACGGGCAGTAGCTCAATACTGGAGACGCCTAGGCTTTTGATATGTTCGAGCAATTCTGGGGTAGTGAGACCGGCGAAAGTGCCGCGCAAATGCTCGGGAATTGCGGGGTGGCGCATGCTGATGCCGCGTACATGAGCTTCATAAATGATGGTGTTGTCCCAAGGCGCACGATGAGCTTGCTTGCCCTGCCATTCAAAAGCCGGGTCTATTACCTTGGCTTTTGGAACAAAGGGTGCGCTATCGCGTTCATCAAAACTTAAATCGCCATCGGGGTGGCCAATGGTGTAGCCGAACAAAGCCTCATCCCAAATTAAATCACCGACCAATTGCTTGGCGTAGGGGTCAATTAATAGCTTGTTGGGGTTGAAGCGGTGGCCTGCTTCGGGCTCGTAAGGGCCGTAGACGCGGTAGCCATAGACTTGCCCTGCTTGCATATTGGGCAGGTAGCCGTGCCAAATTTCATCGGAGTACTCGGGCAGCTCAATGCGCTCAAGCTCGGTTTTGCCTTCGCGATCAAACAGGCACAGCTCTACCTTGGTGGCATGCGCGGAAAAGATGGCGAAGTTGACGCCTTGCCCATCCCAAGTGGCACCTAAGGGAAACGGATGACCTTCGGTAATCCTGGAGCACTGCTTAATCTCGGGACTTTCCTGTTTCTGGGTCATGATTGTTTCTCCTTCACATAGCTAGAACCCTTGCGAGGCTGCGCTAGGCAGATTCGCTTTCAGGCGTTTTGGCTTTTCGCGGCTTGGCGGGTTTTTTGGCTGGAGCAGTTTTGGTGTCTGGAGTTGTAGCTGCTGCGGATAATGCCTCTACGCTTACCTCTGGTTCTTTAACGGCTTTCGCACGTGATTTTTTCGCGGGGGCGACGACTTCGGTTTCGGGTTTTGCTTCAGCGACTGCTTTGGTGCGGGGCTTTTTAGGCTTGCTGGACGCAGGGGGTTGGACTTCATCCAGCGCTAGTTTACTGGCCATTTCCCAGTGGCGCTCTGAATGGCCGAACGGACGACCTTCGGCTTCCCAAATTTGATAAGCAAATTCACGGACACGTTGTTCATTAAGATTCATAGCAAAGCTCCTTGAAATGGCCAATTTGACAGTAAAAAAACAAAACCTAAATGAGAGATTTGAGTAGCACATTCGCAGTTTTGGCTAATGGCTCAAATGAGTGTAGCCCCATGCTGTTACAGAAATATGGGCGTAAGTCTGATAACCAAAATTCGTGAATGGCTGTGAGTTAAGCGCTGCAATAGCTGCGCCAGATTTCCTGTTTTTGTAATACCAGCGGTTTAATTTGTGATATTCGATCCGAGGGATAAGGGGATAGGTGCCAAAGATGTGATGTATAGGGTCATTTCGTAGTTACATTGTGGCGGTGTGCTGTGTTGATAGAAGCTGGATGAGAAAAATAAATCCTAGATTATTAAAATCTAATGTAGGTCTTGCACCATAGGCGTGCTACGCAAAAGCCATTCAGCCGTTTTAGCACAAGGTTGAACTTATTGATTAAACACAACGCTAATCATTTAAAACAAATAAGGCGACCTTAGGTCGCCTTATTTATCGGATTAGCTGAGCGGCCAATGGTTATTGGCATGCCTCGCAATCAGGATTGTCAATTGAACATGCAAGTGGCACTGGCGCTGCTTTTTCAAAGCTGGCCTGTTCAATTTCAGAAACCACTGGAGCAGCAACCGCTGGAGCTGCTGCAATACCGCCACCAGCACCTGTTGCAGATACAGCATTCAATGCACCTGTATTAATGGTGGATTTTTCAGTGGTCGTTGCAGCCAAGGCGCGGAGGTAGTAAGTGGTTTTCAAGCCGCTGTACCACGCCATGCGGTAGGTGATATCCAGCTTCTTACCGTTAGCGCCAGCGATGTAAAGGTTCAAGCTTTGTGCTTGATCGATCCACTTTTGGCGACGGCTTGCGGCTTCAACAATCCACTTAGGTTCAACTTCAAATGCGGTGGAATAAATCGCTTTCAAATCTGCTGGAATGCGATCAATTTTTTGTACTGAACCTTCGTAATATTTCAAATCGTTAACCATTACGGTATCCCACAATCCACGAGATTTTAAATCGTGTACCAAGTGTGGGTTTACTACAGTGAATTCACCTGAGAGGTTAGATTTCACGTAGAGGTTTTGGTAAGTCGGTTCAATCGATTGAGTAACGCCAGTGATGTTAGAAATAGTTGCCGTTGGTGCAATTGCCATCACGTTGGAGTTACGCATACCTTGTGATTTAACTTGTGCGCGCAATGCAGCCCAATCCAATGTTTGGCTGCGATCGACTTTAATGTAATTGTCGCCGCGGTTTTTCGCGAGGTTTTCAATCGAGTCGATTGGCAAAACGCCTTGGCTCCACAAAGAACCTTCAAAGGTTGAATACTTGCCGCGCTCTTTTGCCAATTCACTTGACGCTTTAATGGCGTAGTAACTTACGGCTTCCATTGACGTGTCTGCGAATGCAACTGCTTCATCGGAACTGTATGCAATGCGTTGCAAATAAAGTGCGTCTTGGAAGCCCATAATGCCTAAACCAATTGGACGGTGACGCAAGTTAGACGCTTTAGAGGTTGCAACAGCGTAGTAGTTAATATCAATTACGTTATCCAACATGCGAATAGCGGTTTGTACTGTGCTCTCAAGTTTTGCTTGATCAAGTTTGCCATTCACAATGTGTTGAGCAAGGTTGATTGAACCCAAATTACATACTGCAATTTCATCATTTGCTTTGGTGTTCAAGGTAATTTCTGTACACAAGTTTGATGAATGCACTACACCGCAATGTTGTTGTGGGCTGCGCAAGTTGCATGGATCTTTAAAGGTGATCCATGGGTGACCAGTTTCAAACAACATGCCGAGCATTTTGCGCCACAAGTCTAATGCGCGAACGGTTTTGAATACTTTGATTTTACCAGCAGCTGCTTGAGCTTCGTAATGCTCGTAGCGGTCTTCGAATGCTTTGCCGTACAAGTCGTGCAAATCTGGTACATCGTTTGGAGAGAAAAGAGTCCACTCTTTATCATCAAATACGCGCTTCATGAATGCATCGGGCACCCAGTTTGCGGTGTTCATATCGTGAGTACGGCGGCGATCGTCACCGGTGTTTTTGCGGAGTTCTAAGAACTCCTCAACATCCATATGCCAAGTTTCCAAGTAAGCACACACAGCGCCTTTGCGCTTGCCGCCTTGGTTAACTGCTACGGCTGTGTCGTTAGCCACTTTCAAGAAAGGAACAACGCCTTGTGATTTGCCGTTGGTGCCTTTGATGTAAGCGCCGAGTGCACGAACAGGTGTCCAATCGTTACCCAAGCCGCCGGCAAATTTGCTGAGCATGGCGTTGTCTTGCATTGCGCCGTAAATGCCATGCAAATCATCTGGTACGGTGGTTAAGTAGCAAGAAGATAATTGTGGGCGCAAGGTACCCGAGTTAAACAAGGTTGGTGTTGAGCTCATGTAATCGAAAGACGACAACAATCGATAGAATTCAATTGCGCGTTCTTCTTTTTGTTCTTCTTCAATTGCGAGACCCATAGCAACACGCATGAAGAATATTTGTGGCAATTCAATGCGCACATCATTGCTGTGAATGAAGTAGCGGTCGTACAAAGTTTGCAAGCCTAAATAAGTGAATTGCAAATCGCGGTCGGCCAATAAAGCTTTGCCTAATTTTTCGTGGTCGAATTTCAACAATTCCGGTGAAAGCAATTCCAGCTCAACACCTTTTTTCAAATAAGCAGGCAGGGCGCGAGCGTAGTAAAGCTCCATATCTGATTGAGTCGCTTCTTCAGCTATGCCGAGGAAACCCAATGCTTCGGCGCGCAATTTATCCATCAACAAACGTGCGGTTACGAAAGAATAATTTGGTTCTTTTTCTACCAGAGTACGCGCGGTAATTACGAGAGAAGTATTTACATCTGATTCGTTTACGCCATCGTAAAGGTTGCGCATGGCTTCATCGAGGATTGCTTTTTCCTCTACTCCTTTCAAATTTGCGCAAGCTTCAGCAACAATGGTACGCATACGTGCAATGTCCAAAGGCGCGCGGGTGCCGTTGGCCAGAGTCACATTAATGCTTGGGTACTCTGCATCAGCCGCTTGTTCCGCGTTGCGTTTTTCAGCGCGCATGCGTGAGTGCTGTTCGCGGTAAAGCACGTAGTCGCGAGCAACTTTTTGTTCGCCAGAGCGCATCAGTGTCAATTCAACTTGATCTTGAATTTCTTCGATATGGATGGTGCCACCAGAAGGCATGCGGCGTTTAAAGGTCGCAGTAATTTGTTTGGTGAGGTTATCTACGGTTTCGTGGATGCGGGTTGACGCTGCTGCAGTTCCACCTTCAACAGCCAAAAAGGCTTTGGTCATAGCAATGGCGATTTTGCTTGCATCAAAAGGTACAACAGTGCCGTTGCGCTTGATGATACGCAGCTGGCCGGGAGCTGTAGCTGTGAGAGTTTGGTTGCCATGGATATCGTGTTGAGGGGTAGTGCTGGTACTGCTTTCAATGTCGGTGTGCATAGACGTCTCCCGCGTGAGGTCAAATCCGTAGTTATGTATATAAAGCGATAAATCCACCAAACCGATGACTGAGCTGAGTGATAAGCACGCTGCCAATCAGGCGATTTGTAACTCTTAAAAAACTTAATCAGTGAAGTTGAAACAGAAATTGGTTGCTGCCATGTTCATTTTTTTCAGCTTCTCACCCTGCCTAGCTCTTGGCGTGAAGCGCTTGCCTTGCTAAGAATCACTGTTATTAAAATCAGGGTTCAGAATGCTACTTTTAACAATCGAAGGCCAAACATAGATGCTCTAATCGATTGCTGCCATCACCTCTATTTGACGGCATTTGGGGTTGTTACATCGCCAAACACCAACACAACATATAGTGACGGCTCGTGCCCAAACTACTGATGCCACAAGCTGCCGTTTAGAGCCTGTTTTGGCTGCTTGCGTGAGAAAAATACCCTCGCAAACATTCAATTGGGTAAAAAAGCCTTACCAAAACTACTTGACAGACACCCTTAACCTTGGATACCCAAGCATAAAACGGCTAATGGAGAAGTCTGTCACAAAACCCTATATATAGGGGTAAATCAAAAGTGAGCTACAAGATAATGCGGTTAAACGATTAATGCAAGCCTGAAAAATGGCGCTTGTGCTGTGGATAAGGTGTGAGTAGTCGGTGAAAAAGCTGCGTAAAACCGCGCAAATAGGGCATTGGCGCGGTTTTCTAGCTGTAGCAGTCTTATGAACCTATGTTAGATTTTTTTCTTCTAGGTGGCTGGATTAGTTATTACTACATATTGTGTCTCTACTGGGGTTGCTCTGAAGGTGGTTAATCAATGATCTGTACGGGTCAGGGGTGCTATTCCTATGTCACTTATGAGGTAATTAAAGCGGGGAGTATCCGATAAATAAAAGTGCATGCTATTCGGTTACTGCACACACATAGCTCATGAAGGAGGCTAGATTGGGTTAAGTTAGGTGAACTGAGCTGCGCCTAAAATTGATCGGCGATAAGCTTATGTAGTTAGGCCTGTATGTAAGCCTAAAGAGGTAATGCAAACATCGTAAACAAGGCTTGAGGTGAAATATGAGAAGGTTAATGTGTGTACTAAGCTTGTTGTTGGGCATGTCGCTGCCTGTGGCGCAAGTGCAGGCCGGTGAGTCTGCTGTGGTTTACGAATTGCGAATCTACACCACGCATCCGGACAAAATGCCAGATTTATTGGCGCGTTTTAAACATCACACCTGCAAACTCTTTGAGCGTCATGGTATGGAGAATGTGGGCTATTGGGTTCCAGTAGAACAAAAGGAGGGGGATAAACTATTTTATCTGCTCAAGCACAAGAGTCGTGCAGCCGCAGAAGCATCTTGGAAGGCCTTTAGCGAAGATGCGGAATGGAAAAAGGTGAAAGCTGAAAGCGAAGCCAATGGCCCTATAGTGGCAAATGTGGAGTCACGTTTTTTAACCGCAACAGATTTCTCGCGCTTGCACTGATTGGATAGGTTTTACATCCGCGTTTGATATTACCTGAAGCGGTGCGCGCTTTAGTGCGCACCGACTTGCATGTAAAAATTTAATTTGCCGTCATCGGAAAATCCTAGGCCAAGATAAGCTGGACCCAGCGGTGTTTCACCGCCCAAATAAATCACCGCTGAATTTAACCAGTGATCTGTATCGTTCAACGTATAGGCAGATTTTAATTTTGCTCCTTCTAGCCCCAAGCCTAAGCGCAAATCGCCATTTAAGCCTAAGGGCATCCTTCCAATAATGCGCTCTGCACGCAAATGCGTATAAAACGCGTTATCGGAAATGATTTGATTACTGGCGTAAGCAGACAGGTTTAAAAACCCGCCCAAATAAGCTGCATCAACAAACGGCAGCTGTCCGTGTGTTGAGCGAACATAAGTGGCGCGGCTGGCGACCACAACATTATTAACAGAGTAAGCGAAATTTAATTCGCTACTGAGCTTGGCATAATCTTGATGGGCGGAGTCGAAATAGGTTACTCGCCCAGACCATCCGCTAGAGGGAAAATGTAGGCGGTTGAGCTCGTCCATAGTGATATCCAGAATAACGCCGCCGAATTTATCGTGATAGTTGCCCAAATCAACAGCGCTGACATCAGATGTGCTTTTCATATCGTATTCGCGCCAGCCGAGTTTAGCTTGGCCGTGAAATTCCAAATTTTTCCCCAGCACAATTTCTGAATAACTGCGCTTTAAATCATATTCAGCAATCTTATCCTCGTTGAGGAAAACGCTAAAAATTTCGCTTTTGTGATAAACCGAAGGCTGTACAAAATAGGTTTGGCGATAATTGAGCGGCTGGTAAAACTCGGCTTCAAAACCGGGATTGCTACCTATATCAACGGAACCGAAAAATTCTCCACCATAATGATTGATCCATGTGCTGCGATAAGCGGCGCGTACATCAAAGTTAGTATCTTGGCGATACTCGTTGTTAATATCGAAACCAAAGGTGAAATAGTCAGAACTCCAATCTTTCTCCACGGCATTGATCACTAAGTTTTTTTGATCGTTTTTAGCTTCAATATGATAATCAATCGTTTCATAAAATCCGTCACCATAAAGATGAATTAAATCCTGCTCTAATTCTGGCCGGTTTAATAAATTGTTAGGCTGTTGGCGAATGTGTTGTGTTAGGTAATCCGTTGGTTGTCGCTCCAAGGGGTTAATAACGATTCGATCAATGTGTACGGCGGGTTCGCGTGTTTTGCGAGTGCGGTTTCGCCATTCATCATAGTCAGCTTGCGCAAGCGCATAGGGTTTAAATTTGGGTAAGGCTTCCTCTGCCGCTTGCGTACCAATATCGGCTGCTTGTTTGTAGTGAATAAAATCGGCGGCTGAGAAGTCGCCGAGTTTGGGTTCAATATAAATATCTTGTGGTTTTAATTTGGCAATTGAGTAGGCGACATTTTGTTTAGCCAAAATGCCTATCATTTGGCTGGTCACACTTAAGAGCGATACCACTTGGTCAGCCGGTTTTAATTTTGTTCCTACATTCACCGCAATAATGACATCGGGATTACAGAGTTCTTGCGCAACTTCGACAGGTAGGTTGTCGACGAGACCGCCATCAACTAATTTGTGGCCTTCATAATCAACGGGTGACATCAGCCCTGGCACTGACATGCTGGCGCGCATGGCGAGCGATAAGCTGCCACTCTTGAAGACAAATTTATCGCCCGTTCCAATATCAGTGGCCACAATGGCGGTGGGTATGGGGAGGTCTTCAATTTTGCGCTCTCCGGAATCTGCGCCAATTAATTGATTAAAAAATAATTTTATTTTGGTGCCTGCAATTAAGCCCGGTTTTAATTGCAGGCCATGATTGGTTAGGCCTAATTCAGTGCCGGATAAAAATCGGCGAGTCACGCGCTTTTTGCGAAAGCCTAATTGAGAATAATCCGCTGAGTCTAAAAACATATCAGTCCAATCGGCATTGTCTAAGCGTTGACGCATATCGGTGGGCGTTAGCCCTGCACCGTATGCGCCAGCGGTTAAGCCGCCCATGCTGGTACCAACCACGCACGCGATGGGAATATGTTCGCGTTCTAATACATCGAGTACACCAATATGCGCCGCGCCGCGCGCGCCGCCACCGCCTAGCACTAAGGCAATACGAGGTGATTTACTGTCGGGTGATGCCAGTGGTTCTTGTGCGTGTGCAGAAAAGATTGTTAGCGTAAGAATAAAAAAGCTGAGCAATCCATTCCAAAAAATTGCAGGGAGTTGTTTGCTGCAAATGCGTAGATTCAAAAAAATAAACCCTTTCACACAATGTCCTGTTTTATAAACGTCACGGGATTTGAGTTGCTGCTGCAATTACATTTGCCTAGCGTGATAACTCGTAAGTGCACATGTTTACGGCAGATGCCAAATTTAACGATTCAATAGCGCCGCAACCTTGAATAGTAAAAGGTTCTGTATTCAGTTCAGCGAGCTTTTCGCGGGGAACGCCGCGCGCTTCATTGCCAAAAATAAAGCAGTCAAAATCCTTAAGGCTCGCGTCGCTGAGTGGTTTACCTTGCATATCCAAACAGGCGAGCTTTGTGAAACGATTTTTTAAAGAATCCAGCGGTACATCGAGCTCCATCGCCAAATGAAAAATAGCGCCCATGCTAGAGCGCACAACTTTTGGGTTGTAAGGGTCTACGGAATTGGGGCTGAGTAGTAAGCGAAAATTACCGAACCATGCAAGAGTGCGCACTATAGTGCCGAGATTGCCGGGGTCTTGGACTTCGTGTAAATAAATCGCGCGCTCATTGGCTTTTGCGCTAGTGGCGTGCGGTAAAAATGGAACAATAGCGACTATACCCTGTGGAGTTTTGGTGTCAGACACCTGCGCCATTTGTTTTTCGGTGATGAGGTTTTTTCTAAAGTCAGTTGGCCAGTGTTCATAAAGTTCGGTGACGTAAAGTTCGCTATTTTTAAGTTCAGGAATTAATTGCGCCGCTTTTTGCAGTTCCAAAACTAAGTGCTCGCCTTCAACCAAAAAATGGCCGAGTTCTTCGCGGTATTTTTTTTGTTGAAGTTTTTTTACGTCGTCGAGTTTCATGTTTATAAGCTACTTGGGGAGTCGTCATCCTCGCGTAGCGGGGATCCAGCTCTTGATTTATCAGGTTTTTTAAAAGCGAAAAGCTGGATCCCCGCTGCGCGAGGATGACGATTCCCTTCTTACATAAAATAGAAGTTAACGCCCCAAATCTTCCAACATCGCTTTCGCCACAGCTTCCGCTACTTTAATTCCATCCACACCCGCAGACAAAATTCCGCCTGCATAACCAGCGCCTTCGCCAGCAGGATACAAACCGCGCGTGTTTAGACTTTGCAAACTCTCGTTATCACGTGTGATACGCACAGGTGAAGAGGTGCGCGTTTCAATTCCAGTGAGAATTGCATCGTCGCGATCAAAGCCGCGAATTTGTTTGCCGAATTCTGGTAAGGCTTCGCGAATAGCTTCAATGACATAATTGGGTAGCGATGGATTTAAATCCCCCAAACGCACACCTGGTTTGTAAGAGGGTTCAACTTCGCCAAATTCGCTTGAGGCTTTGTTGCGAATAAAATCACCTACCAATTGGCCGGGCGCGCAGTAATCGCTACCGCCTAAAACATAAGCGTGTGATTCGAGTTTTTCTTGAAACTCCACGCCCGCGAGTGGCCCGCCGGGGAAATCTTCTTCGGGGTTGATGCCTACCACAATGCCCGCATTCGCATTGCGCTCGTTGCGCGAGTATTGGCTCATGCCGTTGGTGACCACGCGCTCCGGTTCCGATGTGGCAGCAACTACAGTGCCGCCAGGGCACATACAGAAACTATAAACTGCACGGCCATTTTTGGCGTGATAAACGAGCTTGTAATCTGCTGCGCCCAATTCGGGGTGACCTGCATATTTGCCGAGGCGCGCTTTATCAATTAATGATTGTGGATGTTCAATACGGAAGCCCACCGCAAAAGGTTTGGCTTCCACATAAACGCCACGCTCGTGGATTTTTCTAAAAGTATCGCGCGAGCTGTGGCCGAGTGCGAGTACTACATAGCGGCTGCGAAGCTGTTCGCCATTAGCAAGGGTTACGCCTTGCATGCGGCCATCTTCAATAATGAAATCGGTCACTTTGCTTTCAAAGCGAACTTCACCGCCGAGTGCACGAATTTCTTCGCGCATGGTGGAGACCACACCGGTCAAACGGAAGGTGCCAATGTGTGGCTTGCTCACATACATGATTTCTTCTGGCGCACCGGCGCGCACGAATTCATGCATGACTTTGCGGCCATAGAATTTCGGGTCTTTGATTTGGCTGTAGAGTTTTCCGTCTGAAAACAGGCCTGCGCCGCCTTCACCAAACTGTACATTAGATTCGGGTGTGAGCACTTTGTTGCGCCAGAGTGCCCAGGTATCTTTGGTGCGGCGGCGAACGTCTTTGCCGCGCTCCAGCACTATCGGCTTGAAGCCCATTTGGGCGAGCAATAGGGCGGCGAATAAACCGCAGGGGCCAAAGCCGATAACCAGTGGGCGTTCGGTCAAGCCTTCGGGGGCTTGGGCGACAGGGTAATAGTTGGTGTCTGGCGCTGGGCGCACGTGAGTGTCATCGCTAAAACGGGCGAGGATGCGTTCTTCGTTGTTGGCTTTGAGGTCGATAATGTAAACAAATTTGATTTCGCTGTTTTTTTTGCGCGCGTCATAACTGCGTTTG
>JAGKXD010000195.1 GCA_021151525.1 Cellvibrionaceae bacterium
GGTTGGAGTAAATTTCTGCTGCTTTGTAAGGTTTGGCATTTAAGCTTGCGGCAAAGAGGCTTATCGCAATTAATGCTGACCAACGCAGAACGCGTGATAGTTGAAACATACTGAGTACCTTTATTGGTTATTAGACGACTCGATTAGGGTGAGCAGAAGTTCACAAAGCCCACGGGAGAATATTTGTATTTATGTTGTTAACTTGCGCGCCAGTTTGCGCAAATTGCTTAAGCTGGTGCCTAGCAGCTTGATTTGCGTTACTTTCGGTAAAAGCATCACTTTTTACGCGCTTGAAGTGGTGACTAGGGTGAGTAAGATTTCCACCATGAATCCAGCTGAAACCTGTGAGCCTAATCTTCCTTCATTGCGTATCAATGCTACCTACATGAATTTGGAGTGCTCATGAAACAGTTTTTAGTGGTGGGTGGAACATCTGGAATTGGTCTCGCTGTAACTCAAGCCTTAGTGCGGCAGGGGCAATATGTGCAGGTATGGGCGCGTAACTTCGAGGAGATTGAAGGGGCGCAAATGGTGGTTAATGACGCCGAGGGTGAATTGGATCTTAGTCTTTTACCAGATGCTTTGGATGGTGTTGTCTATTGTCCCGGTAGCATCAACTTAAAGCCATTTCATCGCTTGACCTCTGAGGATTTTGCTCGTGACTGGCAAATCAATTTTATGGGCGCTGTAAATTGCTTACAGGCTGTGCTTCCGAGATTAAAGAAAGTTGAGCTGGCGAGCGTGGTGCTGTTCAGTACAGTGGCGGTGGGTGTGGGAATACCATTTCACGCGAGTATTGCCGGAGCAAAAGGTGCCATAGAGGGGTTAACCAGGTCGTTGGCGGCGGAGTGGGCACCAAAGATTCGTGTTAATGCTATTGCACCCTCGTTAACGCAAACTCCGCTTGCGGCAAAGCTCTTATCCAGCGAAGAAAAAATCGAGGCTGCTGCAAAGCGTCATCCGCTGCAAACCATTGGTGCTGCCGGAGATATTGCTGCATTAACAGCTTTCTTACTGGGCGATGATGCTCGTTGGATTACTGGGCAGGTGCTACATGCGGACGGGGGAATGTCATCGGTAAAGATTTAATTATGTAATGAAGATACAAAAACGGCTGCATCTGCAGCCGTTTTTGTTGTTCTTAAGCGTTGTCTTTCTGATGGAATGGCGCATACCAGCAGATTAGGAAGGATGGTATGGTCGCAACCATCACGAAAATGAAGTAGTTGATGTACCCCATGCTTTGCTGCAAGTAGCCACTCACCATGCCGGTGAGAATCATGCACAGTGCCATCAATGCAGTACCAAAGGCGTAGTGGGTGGTTGCGTATTTACCCGGTGCCAATTGTTGCATCAAATAAATCATAAAACCGACTGAGCCGATCCCGAAGAAGAACTGCTCAACAATAACGCCGCTGGCAATGAGCACGTAACTTGTGGGGTGGAAAATGGCCAAGAGCAAAAAGGTAATGTTGGGTACGTTAATACAAACACAGAGCGGGAAGAGGGCTGTTTTCAAACCGCGCTTGGCTACATAAAGCCCGCCAAGGAACGAGCCAATAATATTGGCGATAAGGCCGAACACCGAATAGATCAGGCCCAATTCTTGGTTGGACATTGCCAAACCACCATTCACCGCGGAATCCTTCATAAACAATGCGCTGGGTGCTAACAGGAAGCCGTAGCTCAAACGGAACAGGAACGCGAAGCCGATCATCAGCCAAATGCTTTTCTTTTGAAAGAAGGTAACGAATGCATCAAGCAACATTTCCATCGCTTTTACTGCGGTTGGCGGTGCATTCTCAGATTTAGCGCCATCTGGCATGTGTTTGTAATGCCAAGCAGCCATCACCAACATAACAATGCCCAATACTACAAACGCGGCCTGCCAAGATTTAATCCAATCTGGTCCATTGACCATGGGGTCATGGTTAAACACGTATTGGTGCAGTACGCCCGTCAGAATCACTATGCCGCCAGTAATGGCGAGCTTGCCAAGGTTCCAGCTGAAACTTTGAATACCGCAGTAGGTTGCTTGCTGTTTATTATTGAGTGAGGTTACGTAAACGCCGTCACTGGTAATGTCTTGTACTGAGCCGATAAACGAAATAACCCAGAAGAGCACCATCATCGGGATAAAATAATTAGGCAGCCCGAGAATTAGCGCTATACCAACAAAACCAACGCCTTGGAGTACTTGAGTGAGCAGTACAAAGAATTTCTTGGTTTTATACATTTCCAAAAATGCAGCAAACGCTGGTTTAAATGTATAGGCTAATCCGAGTGCGCTGGCGTAACCCGCTGCTTGCGCGTTATCCATACCCAAATTGCTAAACATAATCACGCAGGCTGCGGTGAGAATGTTGTAAGTGAGAGCCATTGTGAAGTAGCCGGTCGGCACCCACAGTAGGGGATTCTTGGTGCTAGTTGTCATCTTGTTTGCCCGCTTTATTTTGAGTGTGATGCGCACCAATTATTTATGAGATTGGGTTGATAGTGCACATGTCTATTTTGTTTTAATTGGAGTGCGTTTCCTTTGCGCTCTTATTTTAATTTATAGTCTCTCAATATTTTTTTGTAACTTTTGCACGTCTTTTCAAGTCTAGCAGAGTAGTAAAACATAACGGCCGCGTGGAGCGGCCGTTATTGGAACTTCATTATTGCGCAGCTTTGTAGCGAGCTTCGGCATCCATAATTTCTTTGCGTGCTGCTTCCAAATCGCCCCAGCCTTCTACTTTTACCCACTTACCTTTTTCCAAATCTTTGTAGTGCTCAAAGAAGTGTTCGATTTGTGAAAGAACAACGGGTGGTAAATCGGCAGATGATTTCACGTGGCTGTAGAGAGTGGTTAATTTGTCGTGCGGTACTGCGAGAATTTTCGCATCTTCGCCAGCTTCGTCGGTCATTTTTAATACCGCAATTGGGCGGCAGCGAATCACAGAGCCCGCTTGTACTGGTTGTGGGAAAAGTACCAATACGTCTGCAGCATCACCATCGCCACACAAAGTTTGCGGAATGTAGCCATAGTTGGCTGGGTAGTGCATAGGGGTACTTACCAAACGGTCAACAAACAGTGCGTCTGCATCTTTGTCGATTTCGTATTTGATAGCGCTGTTCATTGGGATTTCAATAACAACGTAGAAGTCGTCTGGGAGGCTTTTGCCCGCAGGTACTTTTTCAAAACTCATAATTGGATTCCAGAGTGGAGGTTGTGGTGTACGTTTTACTAAAAAATTGGCGGTGAGAATTCTACCACAAGACTTCGCCAGCAATAACGGCTAAAACAATTACCGCTAGGGCAACAACTAACCATTTCCAGCTCCACGAGGATGATTCCTCATAGGTGGGTTCAGTGCGGTTGCCTGGCGATGTAGGTCTGGTTTTCCAGCGCTTGGGTTCGCTGCTGACTTGTTTGCGCTCTACGGGCGTGCTGATGGAATCTATAGAGGCGCGAATGCGGGTTTTATTGCCATCGACATCGGGCGCAACTAGGCGAAAGGTGTAGACATCAAGGCGCAGACGGTCGCCATTTTGGGCGGTAGCCTCAGTGATTTGCTTATCGTTTAGAAATGTCCCGTTGGATGACCCTAAGTCCTTTACCAGCAGATGCGATCCTTGGATGCGCAATTCGGTGTGACGGCGGGATAGGTGAGTACCGGGAATCGTAATATCGCACTTATCAGTACGGCCAATCACTACAGACTTTTCTGGCAAAATAATAAAGGTTTTACCCGGCAGCCAACTGCTGTCAGACACCAAGCGCCAAGGCGCGCTTTGCAATGGTTCGTCTTCTTGAAGCTTTCGGG
>JAGKXD010000196.1 GCA_021151525.1 Cellvibrionaceae bacterium
CTTGAAAAGAGGAGGGGACAGTTAGCACTCTGTAACTTAGCAGGGAGTAAGCTCCTCCCTCTTTTCAAGGGGGAGGCTGGGAGGGGGTTTAATTACGCCTTATCCACAAAATACTCTTTCACATCCAGCCAATTATTCACACGAACATCCGTAGCTTCATTCACATTATGGGGTGCCGTCATAAGCACACCCTGCCCTGCAAAATATTGAAAGTGACGCGAGCTATCGTCAATCAAATAATCTGCATTTACTACGCCTTTATTGCCGCAAAAAATAAAATTGAGTGGCGATAAAAACGGCAAATATTTTACCAACCATTCGTATTTCGCCGCGAATGAAGTTGGGTGTTCCATGGCAGCCGTTGCGATATAAATATCGAAACGCTGGTGAAGCTCCTGAATCACACTAATTGCATCGGCAAACGGAGTGAGATCCATAAAAAATTCGGCATTATCAGGATAGGAACGTACACGAGCCACATGTTCCGCAGGAACACGATGATAGATTTTTGTACCCATTAAATCGGCTTTGGTCAGGCTTTGATTAAACTCCTGATTGTACCAATCCAAATGGCGCGCCATGGTGTCGCAAATGGTTTCATCCATATCTATCGCAATTCGTTTACGCATTTTTTCCTCGCCTAATAGCTATATAAATTAAAAGCCCACAAATAAAAAAGCCCCTAAGAAGGGGCTTCGACAAGATTTAAGCTAATCGCTTAAAAATTTGTTTCCACCAACGGTGTGGTTTCCGCATCATAATCTACACCGTTGATACCAAAACCAAACAAGCGCAAGAACTCAGCTTTATAACCGGCAAAATCGGTCAACTCAAAAAGATTTTCTTCAGTAACTTGATCCCAAATGGCTTCGACTTTGGTTTGCACAGATGGATGCAATTCCAATTCATCTACACGATAACGACCCGCGTCATCCAAACGTGGAGTTGCCGAATAGAGGCACTCTTTAAACAGGCGCTGAATTTGCTCAATACAACCTTCATGTGTGCCCTGCTCTTTCATGACTTTGAACAAAATTGCCAAGTACAAAGGCATTACTGGAATTGCAGAACTCGCTTGCGTTACTACTGCTTTCAAAACTGCAACACGTGCTTTCCCGCCGTGTTTTGCGCTTAAGGTTTTTGCAGCGCGATCCAAATCTTCTTTCGCTTTACCAATGGTTGCTTTGCCGTAAATTGGCCAAGTTAATTTATCGCCAAGGTAGGTGTAAGCCACTGTTTGGAAATTGTCGGAAAGCAAATCAGCGCCCTTCAGTGCATCAATCCACATTTCCCAATCTTCACCGCCCATGACTTTTACGGTGTTGGCAATTTCTTCATCGGACGCTGGCTCAATAGATACATCGCCAATTTTTAAAGTATCGGTATTCAGGTTTTTGGAAACGTAAGACTTTCCGATTGGCTTAAGAACGGAGTTATAAACTTCGCCCGTTTTAGGATCGGTTCGACGTGGTGACGCCAAGCTATAAATCACCAAATCAACTTTGCCGATGCTGCTTTTCAACTCATCGATTACTTTGGCTTTTATTTCATCTGAGAATGCATCGCCATTGATGGTGTGTGCGTATAAGCCTTCGGCTTTGGCTGCATCGTGAAATGCTGAAGTGTTGTAGTAGCCAGCAGTCGCGGTTTTGGTTTCTGAAGGTTCTTTTTCAAAGCAAACACCCAAGGTATCTGCACCGCCACCAAAAGCAGCGGTAATACGTGAGGCCAAACCAAAACCGGTAGAGCAGCCTAAAACCAAGACTTTTTTAGGGGCTCCGGCCACTGGGCCCTTAGCTTTGGTGAACGCAATTTGTTCTTGCACGTTGGCGGCAGCGCCTTGTGGATGGGCGTTAGTACAGATAAAACCGCGAACTTTTGGCTTAATAATCATGGAGTTAACCTTTTGATGTTAAACATACTTGAGCAGCAAATTGCGCCCAACCTAAACCGTGGAAAACTGAAAGTGGGGCATTATACAGAAAGACGACTAATCTCACATGACAAGGCTTTGGTCTGTGTAAAAATCACCACTCGGGACGATTAAGAGGTTTTCAATGATTTACGCCATGTTCGCCATGATCCTACTCACCTTTACGGTTGCTGGCCATTTGCTCAAATTGCGAATTGCCGCAGTTAAAGCGGGAGAGGTCAAGCTAAGTGCATTTCGCCTGAATGACGCCAACGTCATGCCCACTAAAATGCAGCAAGCAGCGCGTAACTACAGCAACCTCTTTGAAATGCCTGTGTTTTTTTATGCGGCCGGTACAATTGCCGTAGCACTGGGCTTGCAGAACCCAGCAATGGTTCTATTCGCGTGGGCATTTGTCGCCGCTCGTGCTGTGCATTCATGGATTCACCTCACTAGCAATAACGTTATACATCGCCTGCAAGCGTTTATGGCAGGTAACATTTGCATACTGCTAATTTGGCTGTTGATCTTATGGGAGTATTCTGGCCGCCCCCATTATTAGCTCGTATCGACACATTGTTCATTGTCAATTCAGTCAACAACGCCATAATGAAATCACACACCACAACAACCAAAGTCATTGGAACCAATCATGCGTAAATATTTAATGGGTATTTTAGGTCTATTAGCGTTGCAAACTATTCCAAGCGCCCACGCTGGCGATTTGGGAATTAACGTGATTCTCTCCGGAGAAATTAAACCCGGCGTTTACGGACAAGTTCAAATTGGCAATGCACCGCGCCCCGCGGTGGTTTATGAAAGACCGCGAGTTATTGTGGTGGATAAACGTTATGTGCACGAAGAGCCTATTTATTTGCACGTTCCACCCGGCCATGCAAAACATTGGAATAAACACTGCCGCGAATATAACGCCTGTGAACGCCGCGTTTATTTTGTGCGCAGTGAAGAATATGAACCTAATTACAGACGCGAACACGATGATCATGATCGCGATGATGATCGCCGACACGGAAGAGGTCACGACAAGCACGACGATTAACGCAAATATCACACACAAAAATCCCCTGTCTTAACGGGGGATTTTTTTATCAAAAAATTAATATTTAAAAAGCACAATACGCTGAGTTTGGTATTCACCGAAAGGTAAACTTAAATGACGACCTTGGTGGCTTTCATCGCCATTCAACATTCGCCCTGCAACCCAAACAGGCATTCCATTTTTTGATTCTTTCGCTTGAATGTAATTCCCCTCCCAAATAGACTCAATTCCAACTGTATTTTTCTGCGCAGCATCTTTGAAGGTTGCAACGACACCCGCACCGGCAAACAAAAACTCTTTTTCACTTAATTTAATTATTAATGCACCAACCTCCGGCCAGTGCTCATCTTTAGCACAGGATGACCACGACAAAGTGCATCCGTGCTTAAGCGCGATCTCAACATCACCCCAGGTAATTTTGGTGGAAGGATGCTCTTTATCCAACAATACGCCCTCAAGCAAACGCGCACCTTGTACAGCAGATGCCATTTTTGCTTGCGCAATTAATGGCGCAAGCGATGATAGATGTTGATAGGCTTTTGTGAGAGGTACTTCAAGTGGTTTTTCAACTGAGTCGATTGAAAAAGGTGAAAAACCTAAAGCACCATAGTGACCTATGGCGTAGTAAGCTTTGGCCGCATTGCTTTCTTCGAACTTTATTTCGGGAATAAATAAAGGATTATCGTCACGCAAAAATAAATCATTCCAAAGTGTGAAGTTAGGGTTATAAAAATCTGGCGACAACATATCGATAGATGAACCAGCGGCTTTCCATATCGACATTAAATGCGGTAAAGGCCCACCACTGGGATATTGGCCGGGCAACAACCC
>JAGKXD010000016.1 GCA_021151525.1 Cellvibrionaceae bacterium
ATATAGAAGAAAAAATACTAAGCTAAGATCACATTCTTATAAGTGAATCTCAACCGGCTATAGCCATCAATAAATTTTGGGCAGTATTTTTTAAAAATTTATCCAACATTTTCAAGCTGTGATTGTTCATAAGCTTCGTAACGCGCGAGTAATGCTGATGTGGATAAATTTAACGCCTTTGCGATTTTTGTTACTGTACCTAATGAAGGCATAGCGGTACCGCGTTCAACTTCACCTACATAACTGCGATTTAAATCGGCGCGATCTGCTAAGACTTCTTGTGAGAGACCGTGTTCTTCACGTACATGTTTTACAATTTTTCCGAAATAGATAGAGAGAGTCATACTTTTGCCTCCGCAATGTTGCGAGATGTTGCTTGCGTAATACTGCTGCCGGGCGGAACACTGCGAGTAAGCCAAACATTGCCGCCAATGGTTGAACCTTTGCCGATAGTAATGCGGCCTAATACAGTTGCGCCCGCGTAAATCACTACATCATCCTCAACAATAGGGTGGCGAGGTAGGCCTTTTTGCAATGAGCCGTTTTCGTCTGTGGGAAATGTTTTTGCTCCTAGAGTAACCGCTTGATAAACACGCACACGTTCACCAATAACAGCGGTCTCACCAATCACCACTCCGGTTCCATGATCAATAAAAAATCCGCTGCCAATTTGCGCACCAGGGTGAATGTCTATACCTGTACTCGAGTGCGCCAACTCTGCAACGATTCGCGCCAAGAGCGGAACACCAAGTTCGTAAAGTGTGTGTGCGAGTCGGTGATGAATAATGGCAAGTATGCCGGGATAGCAGAGTAAGACTTCATCAACGCTGCGCGCTGCTGGGTCGCCCTGAAATGCAGCTTGTACATCTATATCCAGTACGCGGCGCAAGCGCGGTAGGGCGGAGGCAAATAGGCGAACTATGTTGTTGGCCCGTAGTTTTAATGCAGCTTCATCGGCGCTTTCAGATTGCTGACGGGCTACATAAAGCAATTCGAGTTGAACTTGAATTAATAATTGATTTAATGCTGCATCGAGCGTGTGCCCCACATAGTAGTCTTCGCTTTCCTCGCGTAAATCTTGTGGCCCCAAACGCATTGGAAAAAGGGCCCCACATAATTCACTGAGAATTTGCTGCAGAACATCGCGTGATGGCAATTCACGCAAACCCGCTTCACGCAAGCGTCCCCGTTGGCTGCGCCACTCATTGCGCACTGAACGCAATTCATTCACGATTTTGTCGAGTTCCCAATTGGTGGTGGCAACAAATGAAAATTCTGGTTCTTTGCTGGTTTTTTGAGGCATTGTTAATTCCCTGCATTCTATTTTGTTGCAGTACAAGTGTTTAAAACTAAACATTCGTGCTGCAATTTTTTAATTCATCTTTATCGAGTTGACTATTAATCAGTTTGTTTTCTATTGGTCTTGAATCTATTTATTCTTGAGTCTATTAGTCTTGAACCCAAGGTAAACCACGTTGACGCCAACCGCCGCTGGAACCGCGTTGTTGGTTTTCGTCTAGATCGCCTTCAAAGCCTTCGTGAACATTAAAAACATGTTTAAAGCCCGCGGCTGTTGCTGCAGTGGCAGCCGCTGCTGAACGTTTACCGCTGCGGCAGAGCAACAATATGACGGAGTCTTTGGAAAGTTTGTTTTCCAGTTCGCGTAAAAAGCGTGGGTTTTTAATCAGAGCTGGGCCTGTTTGCCACGCAACGTGAAGTGTGTTGGGAACGTGGCCTACAAACTTACGCTCTTCCGCTGCGCGTACATCTACTATATGTGCTTGGCCATTTACAAAAAGTTTCCAAGCATCATCCGGTGAAATTTTCCCGGCATAACCAAGATCTTCTAAAATAGCTTTCTGTTTTGCTGATTCAAGTATTTCCGGTAGAGCTTCGCTTAGTTTACTTGGGGTAGGTGATAAATTATTTAGTTGCACCACGGTCATAAAATGCCCTCATTTTAACGGGTGTTGAAAAAGAAACACCGAAAATATTCATGGATGTTCGTGAGTGAATATGAGAAATCGAGAGGAAATATAATGTTGGCTTTAGACAATTGGAAAGAATATATATGTATATCCTTATAATCATGTAGAACGTGGGTGATACGCTTAAGTTGTTATATAAGTGCCAAATCTTAATTATTTAATTGTTTTTGCAACACCTATGGTGAGCGATGTCTTTAGGTTGTGAATGGGTTATAAGCTGAGAATATAAAATTCTTTTCTAAACAAAATTCTGGTCTCTATTATGCAGCCCACAAAGTAACTGTTGTTAATTGAGTACTATTATTATGCCGCTCACCGAGCTTATGAATTATTTTAATGATCAACTGCAAGCACAAGCGCGCACTAAATCATTACCAAAAACTGGCTTTTATAAAGCGGATAATGTGTATTGGGCACGTTTTGGCAGTTTGATTTTAGGTAGTGATTTTCATCCGCTTAGCTCTTTTGGAAATGATCAAATCTTTGGCTATGAAGCTGAACTTATCGTACGAGCTGCGACGGGAAATCGCTTGAATATTGATAGTATTTTTAATTCGCTAGATAGTAATGAACAAATTGTGCATTTAGATCGATTGGTGCGTACGCTCCATTCACTTAACTATTTACAACAATTTGATGGGCAGGAATATTTGCTGTCGTTACAAGTTCAACCGCGGCACATCGTGAGCGTCAGTGATGACCACGGCAAGGCCTTTGAGGTCATACTCAGTGATTGTGGGCTTAAGCCAGAACGGGTGTTGTTACACACTCGATTACTTGATCAGGCAACCTTAAAGCATTTTAAAAAGGCGTTGGAAAGTTACAAAAATCGCGGTTATAAAATTGGTATTCACATTGCCCAATCGCGAGAGTTGACTTTACTTGCTAGTTTGGAAATAACACCTGATGTTATTTTTGTGCATCATCCATCGTTAGTAATTAATAAACATTCCAACATAGCTGGTAATCAAGCCCTGTTGGCGCCTATTGAGTTTTATGCTAGTCAGAAAATTTTGGTTAGTGGGGCTGCCGATGAAGTAGCTTGTTTAGCGGATTCATTTGATGGTTTGCTAATATTGCCGCAAGGATCTTTTGATGATCATAAAGAAGTGAATTATTTTACGGGGTAGAAAATGTTCTGAGACAACAGGGGAGGTCTCTATATATCAAAGTTGTTATAAGCTTGAAGATATTTGATATTTCCCTTCAATCCCAAATCCCCATAGTATTCTGCTTATATTCATTTATCAGTTTTGGTGATCAAACCCATGTGCCAGTTGTTAGGAGTTAGTTGCAAACAGCCTGCAGACATCAACTTTACGTTTGAGGGGTTTCGTGCGCGCGGTGGTTTGACGGATGAGCATAAAGATGGGTGGGGCATCGCGTTTTTTCGCAACAACAACTTTGATGTTTTTCTGGATCATCAACCCGCTGCCAATTCGGAATTAGCTGAGGAAATTAATAATGCAGGTATTAAATCTAAAACCATTATTGCCCATATTCGCAAAGCGACTGTTGGTGATGTGAAGTTAAGTAATTGCCATCCATTTCAGCGTGAGCTGTGGGGTAAGACCTGGTTGTTTTGCCACAATGGTGACTTGAAAAATTTTGCGCCTGCGCTGAATGGCAAATTTAATCCGCAGGGAGATACTGATAGTGAATTAGCCTTTTGCTATTTGTTGCAGCAACTTGAATCAAAATTGCCACAGGGCTCCGACGATACTGAAGCTTTGTTTAAGATCTTAAATGGCTTGAGTCGTGAAATCGAAAAGTTCGGTACATTCAATATTATTTTGTCGAATGGAGATGTGCTCTTTACCTATTGCTCTACATCTTTGGCTTACGTTGAAAGGCAATATCCGTTCACTACGGTTACGCTAGTGGATAAAGATGTCTCGCTCGATTTAAGTCAGCATCACAATGAGCAAGATAGAATGATTTTAATTGCTACAAAACCGCTAACCCTCAATGAAGCTTGGAAGGTTTATTTGCCGCAAGAAGCAAGGATGTTCCGAGAAGGAGAGGCGATTCACAAAAACCTTTAGCCTAAGCGCCTTTACCGGCTGTGCGCTGGTTTATCCCCCAGCTAAATCATCCGGCTAGTGTTTAGGCCGTATTTTATACCCCAAGAGCCTGATTTCAGGCTCTTTTTTTGCCCCTAAACGCCTATCTCATGTAGAATGCCCGCCTCGAAATTCCAGCCCCAGTTCTTGTTAGTTGGGGCGTAAATCAAGGCAAATTGCGTAATCACATGGAAATTAACCCGCTTTTAAACTCACTAAAAGACCTCACTGAGCGCACCAATGTGCTTAGGGGGTATCTTTGACTATGCCACCAAGAAAGAACGCTTAACGGAAGTTGAGCTAGAACTCGGTGAATCCAACGTTTGGGAGAACCCCGAACGCGCCCAAACCCTCGGTCGCGAGCGCTCAAGCCTCGAAAACGTTGTAAAAACCATTGATGACCTAGATAGCGGTGTGGCCGATTGCCGCGAACTGCTGGATATGGCTGTTGAAGAAAACGACGAAGACAGCGTTGCCGATGTGCAATCTGAAATCGACCGCCTCGACCAACAACTCGCCGCCCTCGAATTCCGCCGCATGTTCTCCAACGAGATGGACCCTAACAACGCCTACCTCGATATTCAATCAGGCTCCGGTGGAACTGAAGCACAAGATTGGGCGGAGATGGTTTTGCGCATGTATTTGCGCTGGGGCGAAGCCAAAGGTTTCAAGGTTACCTTGGAAGAATGTTCTGCTGGCGATGTAGCCGGTATTAAGAGTGCCACTATTCGCTACGAAGGTGAATATGCTTTTGGGTGGCTGCGTACTGAAACCGGCGTACATCGTTTAGTGCGTAAATCACCGTTCGATTCTGGAAACCGTCGCCACACCTCTTTCTGTTCGGTGTTTGTATCGCCAGAAATTGATGACAATATTGAAATTGATATTAATCCTTCCGATTTGCGTATCGATACTTATCGCGCAAGTGGAGCAGGCGGTCAGCACGTCAACAAAACCGATTCGGCAGTGCGTATCACGCACATCCCAACCAACATTGTTGTGCAATGCCAAAACGAACGTTCGCAACACGCGAACCGCGATCAAGCTTACAAAATGTTGCGTGCAAAAATGTACGAACACGAAATGCAAAAACGCAACGCAGAAAAACAAGCGATGGAAGACAGCAAATCTGACATCGGCTGGGGCAGCCAAATTCGCTCCTACGTGTTGGATGATTCGCGCATTAAAGATTTACGCACCAGCGTACAAACCAGCAACTGCCAAGCGGTGTTGGATGGTGCGCTCGACCAGTTTATGGTTGAGAGTCTGAAAGCCGGTTTGTAATTTTATTTTTTTGATTTATTTATCCGTCGTCATACTCGCTTAGCGGGTATCCAGCTCTTAAAGAGCTAGTTTCAATGAGTTGGATCCCCGCTGCGCGAGGATGACGGTAAGAAAACTTTAGCCATTAACCAGTGATCACTATGACTAACGAAACTAATTCTCCACAGGCGCAAGACGAAAACAAATTAATTGCGGAACGCCGCAGTAAGTTGGATGCAATTCGCGAGAAGGGGAACGCCTTCCCCAATGACTTTAAGCCAGCGAATAAAAGTCAGGAATTGCAAAATGCGTTTGGTGAAAAAACCAAAGAAGAATTAGAGGCGCTAAATCATATCGTTTCTGTTGCTGGCCGTATTATGGCAAAGCGTGGTCCATTCCTTGTGTTGCAAGATGGTAATGGCAGCATCCAATTGTATGCAGATAAAGCTGCACAAGAAGTGATTAAAGATAAGTGGGGCGTGTGGGATATCGGCGATATCGTTGGTGTAAAAGGTGCGCTGCATAAATCTGGTAAAGGTGATCTCTACGTAAATTTGGAAGAGTATCAATTGCTCACCAAAGGTTTGCGTCCACTGCCCGATAAATATCACGGCTTAAGCGATCAAGAAATTCGCTACCGTCAACGCTATGTAGATTTAATTGTAAACCCGGAAGTGCGTGACACGTTCCGTTTGCGTTCACAATGCATCAACTTTATTCGCCAGTACATGGTTGGCCGCGACTTTATGGAAGTGGAAACTCCCATGTTGCACGTAATTCCTGGTGGTGCATCTGCAAAACCATTTATCACGCACCACAATGCGTTGGATATGGAAATGTTTTTGCGTATCGCGCCAGAATTATATTTAAAGCGTTTGGTGGTAGGCGGTTTTGAGCGCGTATTTGAAATCAACCGCAACTTCCGTAACGAAGGTGTATCAACTCGCCACAATCCAGAATTCACCATGATGGAATTCTACCAAGCCTATGCAGATTACAAAGACTTGATGGATTTGACGGAAGATATGCTACGCAAAATGTGTCAGGAAGTTATGGGTACTACCACGCTGAAATATCAAGAAAGCGAATACGATTTTGGTAAGCCGTTTACACGTTTAACCATGTTTGATTCAGTGTTGCATTACAATCCGCAAATTACTGCAGAACAATTAAGCACGGTTGAAGGCGCAACTAAAGCGGCAGAGGCTTTAGGTTTAAAAATTAAACCCGGCACTGCGCTTGGCAAAATCCAAACTGAAATTTTCGAAGAAACTGTTGAACACAAGTTGGATCAACCAACTTTTATCACCGAATACCCAATCGAGATTTCACCACTCGCACGCCGCAGCGATCACAACCCAGCAGTAACTGATCGCTTCGAGTTTTTCATCGGTGGCCGCGAATTGGCAAATGGATTCTCTGAGTTGAATGATGCAGAAGATCAGGCTGAGCGTTTCATGCAACAAGTGCGTGAAAAGGATGCGGGTGACGATGAAGCTATGCACTACGATGCGGACTTCGTTCGCGCATTGGAATATGGTTTGCCACCAACAGCCGGCCAAGGCATTGGTATCGACCGTTTGATTATGTTGTTTGCTAATGCACCGTCGATTCGAGATGTGTTGTTATTCCCGCATATGCGTCCGGAGTAATAATGAGTAATATCAAATAGCGCCTTAGGGCGCTATTTTTTTAGGTGTAACGTTTGCTAGGATGTTGTCTTGGGTTGCGAATAATAAACACAGAGGATACGTGAAGTGAAAAAATCAAATCTCCCTATCATTTTTTCTGTGGTTCATGTTGTTCTGTTTTTGTTAATGTGTTTGGCAATTAATGCCTCAGATGATGGCCAAGCACCGATGAATTGGGGAATTTTCGCGTTTTTAGATTTTCCAATTAGTCTGCTCTATTTTTATGATTGGCCAATTTTCAAGCAGTCAATATTGGCAACAATTTTCTATCCACCCTATTTTATTCATGGGCTTTTAGGTGTTATTTGGTGGTATTTGGTTGGAGTGTTTATCGTTAAGCTGATTAATTGGTCGAGGCAAGTAGCCCGTAAGGAGTGAAACGCATTACGGGTTTTTAATTTCCCGTATTACGCTAGGCTTCATACGGGCTACGCTAAGAGGAAAAATGTTTAGGCTGCATCCTTGCAGTCAACGTAAGTTAAGCTTGTTGAATTACCTGATTTTGTTTTTTAATCAAGGGTTGCCATTTCAAATAAGTTGCTGAGCGCCACAACCATTCAATGGGGCCATAGTTGAAGTGTTGTAACCAAAACTTACAAAATACGATTTGCACACTGAAAACTGCAAAACAAATTACAGCATTCATAGCGGGTGATGTTAAGAAGAATAATCCCAAACCAAAATGGAAGAATAAAATCACACCGAACAATGATTGCGTTAAGTAAGATGTGAGCGCCATTTTTCCAATATGAGACAGCGATGCTAAACGCGCATGCCATTTTGGTTTTAACATGAGTAATGCAACGCAGGCGATATAGAAGATAGTTACGCTTGCATTAAATGCATCTGCTAATGATCCACCAAACCAACGTAGCCATGGTGCATTTTTAAAATCTACGCCGAGAGCGTTGGTGGTGATGCCAAAAACTATTCCTACCACAGTGACAGCAATAATTGCTAAGCCAGATTTTTTCCATACTTTCTTAAAGAAGGGTTGGGAATTTTCTATATCGTCAAACCATTGCATTCTGCCAGCGAGCATACCAAGCAAGAAAAAGCCAAAGGTGATAAAGCCGCGCCCTGAGCTCATTTGATAGTCGAGCTTTTCTTTCATCGCATACATATTGTGGGCGACAACATCTGCAAAAGTTCCTTGGGTGATTACTGCGTAATACTTTGCACCGTTTTCTACAAAGTTATCGGTAATAAATTCTGGTTTTCCTTGAACAAAAATAGAAATGGTTTCAATAATTTTTGTGGGTATGTTGAGAATTAAAAGCGCAGCTAGGATTGCGGTTGTTTTGTTGCTGAGGTTGCGTGCAAATAATAAAAGGAATCCCAGCGGAACATAAATGGTCAAAATATCTGCGCGCCAAAATGCGTGATGGAGTAAGCCAATTGCACCGAGAATAAGCAAGCGCCACGCGAAGCGCAGAGTTGCATTTTCATGTTTAGCGACTAAGCCTTTTATTTGAATGTAAAAACTCAAACCAAACAAAAATGAAAAGAGTGAGAAAAATTTAGCGTTAAAGAACAGCATGTTGAGCGCTATGGCAATGCCGTTGGGGATATCAAAATAAGCTTGGTAAATTTTTTCTGGCAGTGGTCCACCGGAATACCAAAAAATCATGTGGGCATAAAGAATGCCGAGGAGTGCAAAGCCGCGTAGAACATCGATCGTTAAAATGCGTGGTTGCGCAAGTGCAGCGGGTGAGGCTGGTATTGGTGGTATATTTTTGAGGAAGCTAACATTGCCCATAGTTTGTCCTTTGAGTGAAGTCTGTTTTTATGCTTTTTTCGGTTCAGGCGTAAAAGTCTGCTTATTAAGACGTATCGTCAGTCGTTTTGGATTCATCCGTAGATGCTTTATTTACTGTGATAGTGCCACGGAGAAAGGTTGTTAATCCCCAGCGCTTTATTGGCATGCATGGTAAGATGCGCGCCCGCACAGTATTCCAAGCAGCTGTATTGATGCAGCCTGGCTTGTTGAAATGTTTTGTTGAAAGGCTTTGTTAAATAGGTAACCCATGAAAAAGACGTTTAAGCTCCATGTTGAAGGCAAGAACAGCGACCGCCTGCTGGAGGCAATCAAGCACGAGGTGCGCAAATACGTTAAGCGCGAAAAGCGTAAAGCCCTGCCTCAAGGTGCAAACTACTGGGCGTTTGATTGCAAATTTGGCGTAACGGCTGAAGTAGCAGAGGCTTTGCATTTGGGTGAAATCACCAAGCAAATGGATGTGGTTTCCAAAGCAGGTGGCGATAGTTTTTATGTGGAGATTTTAGCGCGTCCTGCGGTACGCACTCCGCGTGAGCGGGCTGAGTTCAGCGAAGATGAGCTGGATGACGATGATATGTTTGATGAGTAAACATAGCTAAGTGATTGATAAAAAAGCCGCCTTGGGAAACCTGGGCGGCTTTTTACTTTAATCTACGCCTTTTTGATGCTCACCGCTTTTGTTTCATCAGCGGCTTCACCTCATCCGCAAGTGCTACAGGCGGACATATTCGTTACAGCCGAATCGCAGCGCTACACTGTGCAGGCAAATTGTAGGCTTGTGGATTTTGTGGGTCGTAGCCATCAGTGAGTGTGCATAAAAAGCTAATTAAATCCTGCACTTCATTTGGTGTGAGTCGCGCTTGCGGGTGCACCGCACCTCCGGCTTTTAAGGGGGGCAAAGGTTTGAGTGGGGTAAAAGGTGGGCGAACCTCTCGATTGGCTTGGTATATAACGGGCAGATCGTTGTAGGCAACATCGGCTGAGCCATCGGCTTTGATGTAGATAGACTGTGGAGTGATATCGCGGTTCAAATAAAAGTTGATCACTTGCGGCAGGGATGTGAATACACCGTTGTGATAATAAGAGCCTTTGAGTGCAACATTGCGTAAACCGGGTACGCGGAAAGCGCCGCACAATTTGGTGTCGGTTAGCGAATCCGTGCGGAAGGGGCCGCAAAAACCAAGATCATAGTATTTGTGGTTAGGTGCGCCCAACTTGCTACCGTTCAGCAGCGAGGCCATACCAATTTTGGCCAAATCAGCTTCAACGGTTGCGTCATTGTTATAGGGAATCTTCCAATTACGGGGTGCCGCGAGAACGCGATAACTCAAATCGGTAAACAGTTGTGGTGACTGCTGAACTTTTAAGTTGCTGTCTGAGTTATGGCATCCACTGCAGGCGCCTTTGTCACCCGTTGAAAACAATTGCTGACCATTCGCCTCCTGAGGGGTAAAACTGGCAAGGCCTTTTTGTACCGCATCAAACTTACTATTGAAGGCGGTAAACAACTTCTCTTCTGTCTCGTATTGACCAATAGCGTTAGCAATATTGGTCAATACAGTATCTGGATTGCTGGTGGTAGCAAGACTGCCGTAGAGTGCGCGGTAGTCGTTTGCATAGGGGCGCGCCAGCAACTTAGTTAGCACTGCTGCGCTATTGGCGTTTGCCATTTCATGTGCACCGGTGAAGGGGCCTTTGGCTTGATCAAATACAGTTGATGCTCGGCCATCCCACATCAGGCCGCGGCGCGGAGTGCCTAACTTGCCATTGGCACCGTTATTGGCGGTTCCCGCTTGGTTGGTTTGCGTAAGAAACCCAAATGGCGGAATGATTGATGCGTAGGCAGCAGATGGCGCCGTACGAAATCCAACAACAGCACCTGAAACTCCGCCCAGAGGCACAACTTGCTGACTAGGTGCTAAAAAATTTGCCGATGGCGAATGGCAAGAGGCGCAGGATAAATTGCCCGCTGCCGACAAACCCTTATCAAAGAACATGGCATATCCCAAACTCGCTTTGGGTGATAGCGCTTTGGTTTTGCTAATCAGTAGCGTGTAATCCACCTTTATCGCGGTCGCACCTACGCCAACACTGGCTGTGATGGTATCGCTTAAGGTGCAGCCGCGTGGCTGATAATTCGCTGTCGCCACACCGTCCAAGGCATTCACGGAAACATCCAGCACTGCCGTTCCAAGACTGGCGCAAGTTGAACTGAAGTTTAGGGTTAAGGGGCGATCAGTAAAAACTGTGCCATTCGCATTTCTGAGTGTGGCAACCAGTGCGGTAGTTCCATCTGCGGTGATCGAAGGCATTGTTGCGCCTAATGAAATAGAAGCTGGCATGGATGGGGTGGCAGCCCACGCGGGCGATGTGAATATCAATAAACCAAGGGTGACGTTTTTTAGCTGCATAGGTACATCCTCTGGCATAGGTGGTGATTTAGTAATCGCGCAAATGATTACTTTGACGACATCAGTCTAAGCCGGGAAGGTTCAAAAAACTTGCACCAGTTCCGCTTTTTCAGGGGGTACTTTAGATTAGTTCGGCGCAAAAAAATGCTCGCTATAACTCGCACGAAAAGGCAAAGATTAACGGCATTTTTGCTGGGATAAACGGCTTTGTTAGCGATAATTTGGCTAACTTGTATGCCCTGTTGGCTCTGTCGTTCCCGCGATAAATTTGCGTGCTTTGCGGTGGCGAAATAAATGCTGTAGCGGCACTAGACATAAACAGCCCAAGGCACGGGGAAATTTCCGGTTGGGCTGTATCTTAACGATGATTTGGGTATCGAAAAACTAAGGTTATTTTGGTGATTTTGGCTTTGCAGATGGTTTACTTGCAAAGATCCGTTTCGCGGGTTGGTTGGCAGATTTTCCTCCACCACGGCGAACTTTTGCTGGCGCATCGGCGCGGCTGGTTGGCTTTTTCGGAGCTGGTGCAGCGCGAACTTTGCGTTGGTTCAAGGGCGGGGCTTCAGTGACATCAAAGCCTTTAACGCGTACGCGCTTAATCTTGCTGCCTACCAAATCTTCAATCAATGTGAGTTTGTATTCTTCCGCCGGCGATACAAGAGAAATTGCGGTGCCTTTTGCTCCCGCACGACCGGTGCGGCCTATGCGATGTACATAGTCTTCGGTGAAGAAGGGTAGGTTCAGGTTGACTACAAAATCCAAACCTTGGATATCTAATCCACGCGCGGCGACCTCGGTGGCGACCAGAACTTGCAGCTTTCCATCTTTAAAATCTTGCAAAGCGCGGCGGCGCGAACCTTGGGTTTTCTCGCTGTGAATAACGGCGGCATCCACATTGTCTTCTTTCAGTGCGGCTATAAGCTTGTCGGCTTCTTCGCGGGTGCTGCTAAAAGCCATCACCTGATACCAATTTTGGCTGCGCAACAGATGCACAAACAACTCGTATTTGCGTGCGTCATCAACCGGGTAAACAACATGGTCAATGGTATCGGCCACGGCGTTGCGCTTGGACACGGCAATTAACGTGGGCTTGTTCATGGCCTGTTTGGAGAGATTGGTGACCAAGGGGGAGCTGGTGGCAGAGAAAAACAGCGTCTGATGTTTGCGCTTAATGCTGGTTAAGATTTTATGGATGTCGTTTACAAAGCCCATATCCAGCATGCGGTCGGCTTCATCCAATACCGCAAACTCAACTTTGGTGAGGTCTAGATTGCCAAGCTCGACATGTTCAAGCAGGCGCCCGGGGGTCGCTACCAAAATATCCACACCGGCGCGCAGCTTAGTGGCTTGGCTGGTGGCTTTTACCCCGCCAAATGCAGTAGCAACTTTAAAAGGTAGAAACTGAGCCAACTGTTGGATGCTTTCAGCCACTTGCTGAACCAGCTCTCGGGTAGGCGCGAGCACCAGCGTGCGCGGGTACATAGGCTCTGCTGTTTTAGGCTTTTCCAGCATTTGCTGGAGAATGGGGAGGGCGTAGGCCGTTGTTTTACCCGTACCGGTTTGCGCGGTTGCAAGCATGTCGCTACCGCGGCGCGCAACTGGAATTGCTTGTTGCTGAATAGGTGTCATCTGCTTGTAGCCAATAACCTTAATGGCGTGAAGCAGTTCTGGGGCTAGGCCGAGGGAGGCAAAGTTCATAATGGTTTAGCTGGCTAAAAATAGGGTGGGCAGTATAACAGCTTGTGACCTAACTATTGGGTTAGTCTGCAACACGTGTTAACGAGGCTCTTGTACACTTGTCTGCCGTGTAAAACAGTGTAAAAAGTGCTTTAGTCTACTTAGAAGAACGGATATATCATATAAAATTGGCTCACCTTATAAATCCTGAATAGCTTAGGCCATCAGATTTCAGCGCTGCTTTCTGCAGTGTCTTATCAATATCCATAAAAACAATGAGAGTAGGTACCATGCAACGATCAACATTAATAGCGGCGTTTTGTCTGCCCTTTATTCTAGTGGGCTGCGGCGGCGGTGGAGGTGGTGGTAGCACTCCACCGGTAACAGTTACTAGCTCTGCGGTTGCGACATCGTCCAGTTCGTCTTCGTTGAGTTCAAGCAGTTCCAGTGTTTCATCATCCAGTTCAAGTACAGCTTCAGGTTTAGCATTCTGCGCAAATTTAACATCAGACCCAGATGGCGATGGTGTTGGTCTCGAGAATAATCAATCCTGCCAAATGCGCACGGGCTTCGATATTACTGCGGAAATGGGTGTAGGTTGGAACTTGGGTAATACCATGGATGCAACAGGTAATACGTCAAATCCCCTCGGTGATGAAACCTATTGGGGTAATCCAAAAACAACCAAAGCTAATATGGATGCTTTAAAAACTGCAGGCTTCAATACCTTACGTTTGCCGGTAAGTTGGGATGACCATTTCACTGGAACTGATTACGCTATCGATAAAGCTTGGATGGATCGCGTTGAAGAAATTGCGAAATACGCGCTCGATAACAATATGTATGTGATTGTAAATATTCACCACAATGGTTGGGTTGCACCATCGCTTGCGAACGAAGCTAATTCAAAAGATCACTTGGTAAAATTGTGGAAGCAAATTGCCGAGCGCTTTAAATCTTATGATCATCACGTCATTTTTGAAACCATGAACGAGCCGCGCGTTGCCGTAAATGGTGTAGATGATTGGTCAGGCAAACAAGAATATTTTGACGTGGTAAATCGCTTAAATGTCGCTGCTTTGGATGCAATCCGCAAAACCGGTGGCAATAACGAAAAGCGTTTGGTGATGTTACCCGGGTATGTTGCCGGTTCAAGCAGTTTGCAATTGAATGCGGTAGTCATGCCAAACGATAAAATGATTGCATTATCCACTCACGCCTATTCGCCTTACAGTTTTGCATTGGATCAAAAAGGTACCGATAAATTTACTGATACAAAAACTCTTGATGACATGTATAGCTTGATGAATACCAAATTTATTTTAAATGGTATTCCCGTCATCATGGGGGAGTGGGCATCAACTGATAAAGGTAATTTAGCGGAGCGTATCAAACACGCGGAATACTATATAAAAGGCGCAAAGAAATATGGAATTCCAACCGTGTGGTGGGATAACGGAAACTTCAGCAAGCCAACTGATCCTAATGCCAGCGATATTATGGGTATGTTAGATCGCAAAACTAATACGTGGGCGTTTCCAACGTTGTTAGATGCCATCATCAAAAACGCAAAATAATGACAGTGATTTGGTGACCGTAAAAAGCCCGGCTTTATGTCGGGTTTTTTTATGGCTCCCTCATACAGCTGTTCAAATATCACAGAGGGCAGATACGCTGTCCATAGTAGTGGCAATTGCCGCGCTACAGTTCCCCGCCGCAAGACACTCAGAATCAATAACTCTATAAGTTTGACCTTTTCAAACTAAATAGTATTTTACACATGTAGTAAGCAATGCTTATTATATGCGTAACACATTATTAGGTGAGCTTATGAGTGATCAATCCATAGACCTTAACCAACTTATTCCCGAGCATTCCAGCTTGGGTTTCCTGATTTCTGACACTAAACGCCTGACCGGTAAGTTGTTTGCGGGCTACTTGAGCGATTACCCGCTGACTTTGGCGCAGGGTCGAGCCTTGCTGGGTGTTGCGCGTTATCAGGGAATTCGCCAAGTGGAGCTGGCGGAGCGTATGGATATTCAGCCCATTACCTTGGCGCGCATGATCGATCAGTTAGCGGAGATCGGCTATGTGGAGCGCCGTGCTGACCCTAAAGACAGACGCGCTTTTCAGTTGTATTTGCTGCCTGCCGCAGAGCCCACGATCAAGTTTTTTGCGGATAAATCTCGCGACTTCCAACAAGAAGCTTTGGCGGGTTTAACCGAAGAACAAATCGAAACACTTTTTGTGAGCTTAAACAAAGTTAGAGAAAACCTTTACGACATGTTATCTGCTACAGATTCAACCTCGGAGTCCTTATGAGTGATGTAGAAAATTCCCTTGCCGATGCAAAAGCAAACAGCAGCAAGCGAATCCTTTTATTGGTGGTGTTGCCGCTGATATTAATTGTTATTGGTGCAGTGATTTATTTAAAAGGTGGGCGCTATGTATCCACCGAAAATGCTTACGTAAAAGCAGATGTGATTGCTGTTAGTAGCCAAGTTGCCGGTGCGGTTGTTGAACGCGCCGTAAAAGAAAATGACGCGGTAAAAGCAGGGCAGCTGCTCTTTAGTATTGATGATGAACCCTACAAAATTGCCGTGGCAAAAGCACAAGCTAAATTGGCAGAAGTGCGCACCAATTTGTCATCGTTGAAAGCAACTTATCGCGAGCGCCAATCTGATTTGCAAGTTGCACAATCCAATTCTGACTTCGCAAAGCAAGAGCAAAAGCGTCAAGCGAATTTGGCTCATAAGCATTTAGTTGCTGAGGCGACTTATGATCAAGTGGCGCATACCAGCCGTGTAGCATCGCAACAAATTGTTGGCGTGCAACAAGATTTAAAACGCATTGAAGAAACGCTTGCGGGTGCGGTAGATTCATCTATTGAACAGCATCCAAGCTATTTGGCAGCGGTCGCTGAATTAAAACAAGCCGAATTAAATTTAGCGCACACAAAAATCTATGCAACACAAAATGGTATTGTTACTCGCCCACCAGAGTTGGGGGAATATATTAATGTGGGTGCAATTGCGATGAAATTAGTCGCTACCGATCATTTGTGGATTGAAGCCAATTTTGTAGAAACTGATTTAACCCATGTGCGTGCCGGTCAAAAAGTAGAAGTGGTTGTAGATACTTATCCCGGTGTGCAATGGGAGGGCGAAGTGCAAAGTCTTAGCCCTGCAACGGGTGCAGAGTTCTCGGTAATTCCTGCGCAAAATGCGACAGGTAACTGGGTGAAAATTGCGCAGCGTGTGCCAGTCAACATTAGTATTAAGCCGAAAACGAATGGGCCTCAATTACAAGCGGGTTTAAGTACGCAAATTGAAATTGATACTGGCCACAAGCGTAAATTTTTAGGCTTCACTATTTAATTCCTGTCACAACTTTTAGGAAAGCTAGTGGCAATACTTGCTAGCTTTCTGCCACCTATATTTTCCAGAATGTGAATTCAATTCATGGTCATTGCAGAGAAATCTTCATTAGGGCACAAGGGGTTTGTTACCTTATCGGTAATGCTTGCCACTATTATGCAAGCGCTGGACACTACTATTGCGAACGTAGCTTTGCCGCATATGCAAGGCAGTATGTCCGCCACGCAAGATCAAATTTCCTGGGTGCTAACTTCTTACATCGTTGCCTCCGCCATTTTTTTACCTATGACCGGTTTTCTTGCAGAGCGCTTTGGTCGTAAAAAATTATTTTTATGGTCGGTAATCGGTTTTACGATTACGTCTATGTTGTGCGGCGCGGCGCAAAATTTACCGCAGATTGTTTTGTTTAGATTATTGCAAGGCGTTTTCGGCGCGGCTCTCGTGCCTTTATCGCAAGCTATTCTGTTGGATACTTATCCCAAAGAAAAACATTCCTCTGCTATGGCCATGTGGGGCGTAGGTGTCATGCTTGGGCCAATTCTTGGCCCCAGTCTTGGTGGTTGGTTAACTGAGTATTACAACTGGCGTTGGGTTTTCTACATCAATTTACCCTTTGGTATTTTGGCGTTCATGGGGATTCTATTCTTTGTAAAAGAAACGCCTGTTAACCATGCGCGTCGTTTTGATTTGTTGGGCTTCGCATTTTTAAGTTTGGGTATTGGTGCACTGCAAATGATGCTAGACCGCGGCGAGGTGTTGGATTGGTTTCACAGCAGTGAAATTGTGATTGAATTAATTCTGGCATCTTTTGGTTTTTATTTATTTATCGCCCATATTTTTACGCACAAACAACCTTTTATTGAGCCCGCGATTTTTAAAGATCGCAATTTTTCAATGGGGCTCATGTTTATGTTTATCATCGGCATTATTTTGTTGGCGACCATGGCGCTCTTGCCGCCGTTTTTGCAAAACTTATTGGGCTATCCTGTTATTGATGTTGGTTTAGTTATGGCTCCGCGTGGCGTGGGAGTGATGATTGCAATGATTATGGTAGGCAAGCTGGCAGGAAAAATTGATCCACGTAAACAAGTGATTTTCGGTTTAAGTTTGACTGCATTTTCGCTGTGGGAAATGACGCTGTTTGATTTAAACATCAGCGCTTGGGATGTTATTCGAACCAGCATGGTTCAAGGCTTTGGTTTGGGCTTCGTGTTTGTACCGCTGTCGGCAATTTCTTTCTCAACCTTGAATCAGCGTTATCGCAATGAAGGCACTGCGCTCTTTAGTTTGACGCGCAATATCGGCAGCAGTATTGGTATTTCCATTGTGATTAGCCAGTTGCAGCAAAATATCCAAAAAAACCACGCGGCTTTTGCGGATTACATTACTTCCTTTAGTTTGCCCTTGAAGGAAGCAATGCAAGCGGGAGTTTGGAATATCCACACGACCCAAGGGTTGGCGGCGTTGAATGGCGAGCTCACCAAGCAGGCGGCTACCTTGGCCTACTTGCAGGATTTCCGCTTAATGATGTGGATTACGCTGGCCGCATTGCCATTAATTGTATTTCTAAAGGCTCCCCCTAAACAGGCCAAAAAAGCCTAAAAACACCCCATCAACGCTCACAAGGCGCGCGAGAATCCTGCTATTTTATGGTATTCTGCGCGCCTTTTCCGTTTCCGCCCAGCATTAACCTAGAGAGTCTTATGGCAGTAAAACCTGTTTATCGCGTTATTTTCCTCAATCAAAGTCAAGTCTATGAAGTGTTTGCCTGCGCTATTTACCAAAGCGAAATGTATGGCTTTATTGAAGTGGAAGAATTTGTGTTTGGCGAGCGCAGCCAAGTATTGATTGACCCTGCAGAAGAGAAACTGAAAAACGAATTCGCCGGCGTAAAGCGCTCCTATATTCCTATGCATGCCATTGTGCGTATCGATGAGGTCGAAAAAGAAGGCCCCGCTAAAATCAGTGAAGTAAAAGGCGGCGGCGATAAGATTGCGCAATTCCCCTACGGCGGTTTTATTCCGAACCCGAACTTGGGTGAGTAAAACTCCAAACGAAAAAGCGGCTTAGGCCGCTTTTTTTATGTTCAGGAAAATGCCAGCTTTAGGAACTACACTTTTAAATTATCTCAATGAAAAAAATAATATGACTCAATCTCTAATTCTCGCTATAGACCAAGGCGGCCAAAGTTCCCGTGTTGCAGTTTATTCTGCAGCGGGTCAACAGCTACATTGCTTCTCCGCAAGCTGTGCAACTACGCATGAGTTTGTTAATGATGTTGAATATATTGAGCAAGATCCACAAGAAATTTTAACGGGAATAAAAATTTGCTTGGAAAAAATCAATCAGGTTTTGGGAGATGATGTAAAAAATATACTTACCGCAGGTTTTGCAGGGCAGGGGTCGTCACTTTTGTGTTGGGATAATCAAACTGGTGAAGCTTTGTCGCCGGTATTAAGTTGGCAAGATATTCGTGGCAAAGATTATTTACAGGATATCTCGCTTACCCATTCGCAAGCACAATCAATTACTGGCTTGCGTGTTTCTCCGCATTATGGTGCTAGCAAAATTCGTTGGTGTCTCGATAATAATCCAAAAGTTCAGCTGGCGCAGCGAAACAACTCGCTCAGTATTGGCCCTATAGTCAGTTATATTTTTTGGCATTTGTGCGAAAAAGATGCGGTTGATCCTAGTCACGCACAGCGCACGCTATTATGGAATTTACAAAAAAATCATTGGGATGAGCATTTATTAAATTTGTTTAATATTCCCCGCGATATTTTGCCGGCATGCAAATTTCACAATAGTGATTTTGGTTGTTTGGATTTGGGTGAACACAAAATCCCATTTTCTGCTAGTGCTCGCGACCAAGGTGCCTCTTTATTTGCGCGCGGTTTGCCCGATAAAAATTCCTGCTACGTTAATATTGGGACGGGTGCTTTTATTCAACGCGTAAGTGAAAGCTTAAGTGCACCCGAGGGTTTACTGGTAAGCCCTTTATGGCTTTCGGAAAATGTTGATGAGTGTGAGCTAGTAGAAGTTTCATCGCCAGTTTGTTATGCAACTGAATTGGATGCACCCAAGCAAACACATTTGTATGCGTGGGAAGCCACTGTAAATGGCGCGGCATCCGCAATTAGTTTTATTGAACAAGAAGCTGGGTTAAGTGTAACGCCGGAGCAAATTAATAAAGCGCTCGCGCTTCTGCCAACACACGAATGTTATTTTTTAAATGCAGTGGGTGGCTTAAGCGCGCCTTATTGGCGAACAGATTTGCAATCGCGTTTTAGTGTGAATCTTTCTGCGGAAGAAAAAATTCTCGCATGGCTTGAATCCATTATTTTTCAAATTGTGGTGAATCTGCGTTTGATGGGACAATTGGGCGCGGCAGATAAAATTTATATCAGTGGCGGCATCAGCAGGGCAGATGCTATTTGCCAAAAGCTAGCTGATTTAATGGGAGTTCTCGTAGTTCGCGGCGAAAATACCGACGCCACTTTGCAGGGCATAGCTTACCTTGCAGCAGGCCTGCCTCATGCGTGGAACGGGCAAACTCAGGAAGATGTCTTTCAACCCAAATCTAACCCTCACTTATCTAAATCCTTTAGTCTGTGGCAAAATGCGGTAACTGGATGGCTTAGCACTGAAAGTGCAAAATAATCGGAAAATTAAAGATTTCATTCATATGAAACTCAGCTAAACTTCACCTATCTTCCGGTTGGACTCTACTTGATGAAATACGATTTAGTCGTGATAGGAGCAGGTATTCAGGGTGCGGGAGTCGCCCAAGCAGCAGCGGCAGCGGGTTATACCGTACTGGTATTGGAGCAATCCTCGCCAGCAGCGGGCACATCGAGCAAGTCCTCAAAATTAATCCACGGTGGCCTGCGCTATCTGGAAAGCGCCCAATTTGGTTTAGTGCGCGAAAGTCTGCGTGAGCGAGCGCTCTTGTTAAAACTGGCTCCGGAGCTGGTGAAGTTACAACCCCTACATATCCCCGTTTATAAAGATGCAAAGCGCAGCCCCTTAACGATTCGCACCGGGTTGAGTCTCTACGCCATGTTATCTGGGTGTAATCCCGATGCTATGTTCCGCAGCCTTCCGGAGTCCCAATGGGGCGAGCTTGAAGGCCTTAAGCAAGACGATCTGCAAGCCGTATTCCGCTATTACGAAGCCCAAACAGATGATGCTGCCTTAACCCGCGCTGTGCTTCACTCAGCGATGGAAATGGGCGCAGATTGCGAAATCCCAGGCTACTTTGTAAAAGCCCATGTGAATTCGCAGTCCTGCTTGGTGGAGTTTGAAAGTGAATATGGCTTTAAAACGGCTAGTTGCCGCGTACTGATTAACTGCGCGGGGCCTTGGACGAGCGATGTTATTTCCCGCATAGAACCCGATATGTATTTGCCCAAAGTAGATTTAGTGCAGGGCAGTCATTTGATTCTTCCCCCCTTGCTTAAAAACTACTTTTATTTAGAGGCACCGCAAGATAAGCGCGCCGTGTTTGCCTTGCCTTGGCAAGGTAAGTTGATGATAGGCACCACTGAGAAGGTGCATTACGGCGCACCTGAGGACGCCCAATGTTCAATCGAAGAGCGCGATTATCTGCTGGAAGTCTTGCTGCATTACTTCCCCCAAATGTCGATTGATATGAATCAGGTCGATAGCTTCGCGGGTTTACGCGTGTTGCCGCGCAGCGATAAAGCCGCGTTTTCGCGCACACGCGAGGTCTTGTTTGAAGTAGATAACGAGGCGTCTCCACGCTTGCTTTCAGTAATGGGTGGCAAGCTCACCACCTATCGCGCAACAGCGCTCATGGCCTTGGCTAAAGTCAAAAAATCCCTGCCGGTAAAAGAAAGAATCGCCGATACCAGCCAGATTCCGCTATCGCCAGTTGATTGGCATTAACTACCAACCATAAATACGCGTAATTAATGATAAAAATCATTGGTGTGAGTGACTTCTGCCGTTAAAATGCCCTAACTTCATCTCGGCAGGTTGCTCTTGTCTGCTTCTGTCCACCCTTAGCTTTAAGGACTCACTGTGAATTTTACTGGCGCCCACATCCTTTCCATCAAACAATTTGAACGTGCCGATATCCAACGAATTTTTGAAGTGGCCGATGCCATGGAGCCTTACGCTCTGCGCCACAAAGTCACGCGCGTGTTAGAAGGAGCCATTTTAGGCAATATGTTTTTTGAGCCGAGCACCCGTACGCGTGTTAGCTTCGGTGCAGCCTTTAATTTGTTGGGCGGTAATGTGCGTGAAACGACTGGCTTTGAAAGTTCGTCGATCACCAAGGGCGAATCCTTGTATGACACCGCGCGCGTACTTTCCGGTTATAGCGATGTGATTTGTATGCGTCACCCAGCAGGCGGTTCAGTCGCAGAATTTGCCGAAGGCAGCCGCGTGCCTGTGTTGAATGGTGGCGATGGCCCCAATGAACACCCAACGCAAGCGCTCTTAGATTTGTACACCATTCGCAAAGAATTGCGCTCGCAAGGGCGGGGCATAGATGGCTTGCGCATTGCAATGATCGGCGATTTAAAACATGGTCGTACAGTGCATTCACTCTGCAAACTTCTGTGTTTATTTTCGAATGTTCAACTTATTTTTGTGTCGCCCAAAGAATTGGCGATGCCAGAATATATTGTCGAAGAATTGCGAGCGGCGGGTAACACAGTGACGATTACTGATGATCTTGCGCAAAGCATTACTCATATCGATATTGCTTACTCAACCCGTATTCAAGAAGAGCGCTTTAGCAACAAAGAAGAAGCTGATTTATATCGCGGTCGCTACCGTTTGAATCAGCGCATCTATACACAATACTGCGAGCCTAATACAGTCATTATGCATCCGCTGCCGCGCGATTCCCGTGCAGATGCAAATGAATTGGATAATGATTTGAACGCAAATCCCAACCTTGCGATTTTCCGTCAGGCCGATAATGGTGTTTTGGTGCGCATGGCATTATTTGCACTGGTGTTGAACGTGGCAGACCAAGTGGATAAATATGCGCGTGAGGTCAATTGGTACAGTTCATTGCGTGCGCAATAGTTAAAGTTTGCAGTCTTGCTATAAAAACGCCGCAGTGCTCATGGCCTGCGGCGTTTTTTTATGACTTGGGTTCTATTTTTGACGTTAAGTGCGTGGAATTATCATTTAAGTTTCATATGATGAGGCAATTATTCTTTTCGTTTCTTTTCAGCAATTAACATCGCACACAGATGTACATAAGGATTTTGATCATGACCATACAAACCATATTCAAAAGGGCAATCTTCGCCCGACGAAAATCAGCTATACCTCTCCAAGTTTGTTGCGCGCTCGTTCCTCTCCTAATTGCGCAATATGCTGTGGCAGAAAGTAATGCTCCTGAATCAATGGATGAAGTGATTGTTACCGCCACAAAACGCAATCAAGAGCTAAAAGATTTTGCAGGCTCCGTCAGCGTGATTAAAGGCGATAGTTTAAATCCTAATGCAACCATGAGCGATCTTGCAGATCAGGTTCCCGGGCTCTCTGTAATTAATAATGGCCCGCGCAGTATTACCGCCATTAATATTCGCGGTCTGCGCATGGATGATCTTACGCCCAATGATTTCGGTGGCGATGGTGGAACTGTTGCAAGCTACGTCGATAACATTCCCTTGCAAGGTTATTTTGTTCCCCCCGCAATTGCGTTTAAAGATTTACAGCAAATAGAAGTCTTGCGCGGCCCGCAAGGCACACTTTATGGCAACGCGTCAGTGGGTGGTTTAATTCGTTATGTCACCGCCAAGCCAGACCTAACAAAAAACACAGTCGCACTTAGCGCTGCTGTTTCGCAAACAGCAGAGAGTGATGATCTTAATCTTGATACAGATTTGGTCGTTAATGCTCCGCTTATTGATCAGGCTCTTGGTGCGCGCATTTTATTAAGTAAACAAAGTAATGCCGGTTTTATTGATAATAAGACCTTATTGAGTGGCGAAAAAAGCGATACCAATTCAGATGAAGCCAAACAAGTTCGCGCCAGTGTTTTGTGGAAGCCAACAGATGAGTTTTCATTAAATGCAGCCTATAGCTATCAAAAAATCAATGCAGATGATCGCCAAGCGTCTAACAAAGCGGTAACGGGAGATGAATACATAGCATCAACTTATTATTTGGAACCCATGGAAGGCGAACTCAAATTATCCAGCATAGATGCCAGCTATGATTTAGGGTGGGCAAATTTCACTGCAAGTATTAATCGCTACGACTACACCTCCAACACGATTGCAGATGAAACAGATTTTTTACTCTACAACTATGGTGCAGGTTATTACGCAGAGTACGATAAATTTTCTGCATTCCGCACTGCCGATGTCAGTGTTGTTAAAGACAGTGGTGAGTTGCGTTTAGTTTCGCCCAACAATCAGCCGTTGCGTTGGTTGGTGGGTGCGTTTGTGAGTAAGGATGATTTGGGTTTTTATCTCGCAGATCGCGTTCCCGGTTTTGCAAGTGTGTTTGAAGAAGACAGGCCAGATGATCTTGATTATATTTCTACCCAAGCAGAAGTTTTAAAAGAATTATCTTTCTATAGTGAAGTCGCTTACGACTTAACAGCGCAGTGGGAAGTTGCGGTGGGTGCGCGTCATTTTAATTACAAGGATGAGTTGGGAACTTGTTCATTATTGTTCCCTCCAAGCGAGCCTTATCAGGGCAATCAATATCCGCTGCATTGCATAAGCGCAGACGATGACGACCGTTCTGGCACCTTGGGTAAATTCAGCACAACGTTTAAATTTAACGAACATCAAAATATTTATTACACGGTTGCGCAAGGGTTCCGCCGCGGTGGTGCAAACGTTTTGCCGGTGGATATTACTGATCATCGCACTTATAAGCCAGATACAGTCTTGAGTTCTGAAGTTGGTACTCACAGTGATTTTCTTGAAGGAAAACTACAATTAAATGCAGCGCTCTTTTATATGGATTGGGAAAAAATTCAAGTTGCCGCAATAATCGCAAATAGGGGAGTCACGGTTAATGCGGGCACAGCGCGTTCAAAAGGTATTGAGTTAGAAACGCTTACCCAACTGAATCAACAATGGAGTATGCGTTTAAGCTATTCCTATACAGATGCAAGTATTACGGAAACCGTTGAAAGTATTAACGGTGGGGCAGAGGCGGCAAACTATGGCGATAGATTACCGGGCTCACCTAAAAGCCAATGGAATCTTGGGCTCAATTACCAGCAGCCCATTAAATCAGCCACGCTATCGGCTGGTGTCAGCTATTCCTATTCCAGCGATATAACGACTGCGCTCAATAATCAGTTTGAAAACTACGCCCATTTAGAGGGTTACAGCACGCTTAATGCACAAGTGGGTGTAAGCTGGAGTAATTGGCGGTTAGGCCTATTTGTGAATAATGCCACCAATGCCGATGCAATTACGAGCAAGCGTACTGCAGGCTTATACGGCGAGCATGGCCAGGCTGATTACATCATTCGTCCACGTACAATGGGTGCAACGCTCAAATATCAATTTTAAAGTCGGGTTAAGAGTATCAATTTTAAAGTTTTTGCGATTCTAAAAAGCCCTAGAGAAATTAATTCAGTATTTTAATTTCTCTAGGGTTTTTGCATGAATAATGGTGGTTGAAAATTTCTGATACTATTGCTGCCTCTATTTATTTAATTCTCATTAGCGCTTTAGTTCAGCGCAACAACAGATATTTTATTTATGCCAAATATAGTCATTTATGTCATGGGCACAGGTGGTGATATCGACCCTATGGTTGGGGTTGGTATTGAGTTGCAGCGACGCGGTTTTTCGGTGGCTTTTTTAACGAATGATTATTTTAAACCGAGAATTCTTGCAGCGGGTTTAGAGTTTTTATCGGTTGGTACCGTTGAGCAATATCATAAAGGCAATACGCCTGAAGCCTGGGAGCGTACAAATCGCTCGGACAATTTTGAGCATTACCATGCACCAGCATTTGAGCCCGCCTTTGAGTATGTAAAAAAATTAGCTAATCAAAAAGTATTAGTCTTGGCTTTAGGTGAAGAGAGTGGGGCAAGGGTGGCTGCCCGAAAATTCAATTTGCCGTTTATTGATTTTGTTTTATCCCCCAATATTATTTTTTCAGCAATTAAACCACCTGCACCTACAAGTTGGGTAATGCCTTCACACATTCCCGGTTTTATTATGCGTTTTTTATTGCGGCGCAATCGCAAAGCAATATTTAAACGGTTTTGCAATGCGCCGCACACGGTTGCGTACCGCGCTACACGCAAACGCTTAGGCTGCGCGCTACCCTTTCGCAGCAAAGCGACTGCGCTATTGAAGATTGCTTTCTTCCCAGAATGGTTTGGCATGCCTGCGAAAGACTGGCCAAAAAATATAAAGATGGTGGGTTTTCCTTTATTGAATCATGCGAATAGCAGTAGCCGTAGTGAGTTTGATGCCTTAATTGAAAAGCAGGGCGCTCCGATTATTTTTACATCTGGCACAGGTGTAAAAGATGTAGAGGATTTGTTTAAAGAAGGACGAAGAATTTGCGAGCAATTGCAAGTGCCGGGGATTTTTGTGGGTGGCAATAGCGGCGTTGAATTTTTGCAGGGTTCTAGTTTTTGCGCTCATATGGATTACATAGATTTTGAATACGCACTGCCAAAAGCCTTGGCGATTATTCATCACGGCGGTATAGGCACAACGGCGCAAGCCATTAAAGCGGGAATTCCGCAATTGATTCGCCCGCTTAAATATGACCAGCCGGATAATGCTGACCGCATTTATAAATTAGGCTTGGGTACTTATGTGGTGCCAGAGAAATTTAAGGCGGAGCAAGTGGCTCCGATTATTGGCAATATGATACAGAAAGGTAAAACGTCTAAAGCTTTAGCGCATTATGCGGCGGATGTTCGTAAGAGTGCAGCGATTGTTGATGCGTGTGATTTGATTGAGCGGGAATTTAGAAAATTGGAACAGGATAAAAATAAATAATTTTTAAAAGGGGGTCGTCATTCTCGCGTAGCGGGACTAAAGCGCGACGCGCTTTGAACAACTCTAGGTCGACCCGAAGGGCGAGCGAAGCAAGTAATCCAGTTGTTACAGATTACAATCAAGAGCTGGATCCTCGCGCAGCGGGGATCCAGCCTTTGAGTTTCCTGCTCAGCAATTGCTTCTGCATTACGTTATTACTTCATGCCCTCGTGAATATACGCGAAGATGGCAGTTCTCTTATTAATTAAGGATTTGCAGGTTTGCAGAAAGAGTGTCTAGGATTTAAGGCAACAGAATCAAACAGAGGTTTGATTGACGGGAAATTGGGGGCAGAGTAAAAATAAAGATTGAAAGTCATTCAGTTTGGCGAAGCTCTCAATTTAATTTTACTCTGCCCCCAATTTACCAAAAAAAGCAGCAGCGTTTAGTTATGGGTGATAGTGATCTCGGGGTCTAAATAAAAAGCAGCATTAGTGTCGTTGGTTTTATACATTCCCAATAAATGGAATACCCAAGAACCTACCCAAGTGGCGTCCACGGAAATAGGTTTATCAAAGTCATCGGTAAAATCCAGATCTGTTTCTTTCTGGCTAGTGGTGACGTTGTATCTTGTTAGTAAACAGCTATCCATAGTTACATCGGGGTTTGCTTGTTGGTAAGTAAACGTAAGGCTGTCCCCTGGGGTAAGTGCTGCGGGCATTTGGTTTTGCGGTAAAGGGGGCTCAATGACTGGGTCACCTGTAACCTGAAAATTAACCTGGGTGACTAGGGTTGAGTCAATGGCCTTGGGAAATAATAGCGTGAATAAATATTTGGTCATATTGAATCCTTTAGTAAGTAACTGTAATACTTCATTAAGTGATTTAAAACCTACCGCTAGCGCGGCGTAGCTCTACCAAGTCGGGCTCTGCTTGAATGAACTTTATTGGGTAACCAAGTTCTACCGCGGTGGAAAGCGCCGCAAGTGCCGAATCACGTTCACCTAAGAGCTCATAGGCTAAACCAGCACGAAATTGAACATTAGCATTCTTTGGTGCGATTGCAATTACACGCGCTAACAACGGTTTTGCTTGTGTGCTATCTCCTACTCTCGCTAAATAAAGTGCCATGCGTGAAATCAATGTGACATCGTCTTTTTTGCGTTCTAATAATGGGGTTAGTAAATCAATCGCTTTTAAATAGGCTTTTTGCGCTTCTGCTTTTCGCCCGGGAATCCATAATAAAGCGTCTGCTAAATTCGCCCAAGCAAGGTGGCTTTTCGGGTTGCCGTTGTTGGGGGATACAGCTGCCTCAAATGAGGCGGCTGCGCCCACATAATCTCCTTTGTTGAACAAAATATTGCCAAGGTTTCCATGTAGATGTTCGCTGGAGCGTATTTGTAAGCCTTGCTGCAAAATTTGCAGAGCTTCATCCGTGCGGTTCTGGCGAATAAAAATATAGCTCAAGCCTGTATAGGCGACCACTCCATCAGGTTGCAATTTGATGCTTAGCCGAAATGCTTCCTCTGCTTTTGAATCATTTTTTTTCTCGACGTAAGCCAAACCTAAAAAGTTAACAAACGAACTTTCTTGAGGAAATTTCTCTAGCGCAAGCTGAGAAAGCTGAATCGCTTCGTCCAAACGCTGCGAGTCTCTCAATGTATAAATTTTACCTTGCCATGCAAAAATATTAGTTGGTTCAAGCGTAAGCGCTTTTTCAAACGCGGCCAAGGCTTTATCATTTTCTGCTTTAATCTCGAAAACACTCCCTAACGCCACATGAACCAGTGCTAATTGTGGATTCAACTTAAGTGCTTGTTGCGCGCTCGCATCTGCTTTTTGCATCCAAATGGGATCTTCGAAATCACTACCGTATCTACGGCTGTAAACCAGCGATAGGCCTGCAACTGCTGCCGCATTGTTCTGCGTGTGGGAGAGAATCGTATTAAAACTTTTTTCTGCCACATCCAAATTCTCTGGGCGATCAAACAGTTTAAGTGCTTCCATCCCTTTATTAAACTCTCGCGTTTGTGAATAAGGTTCACCAGAGGTTTGTTCCTCTACTACTTCTTCACTCTCAATCTTAGGTTGCATCTTCCAAATCAATCCACCAACCGTACCCGCCAAAATCAAACCGAACACAATGAAAGTTGCAATGTTGTTGCGTAGGTAGGCCTTGGCGCGTACGGGAAAAGGTGCAGACTTTTTCAGCAAATGCGTTTCAAACGTAGGGTGTTCTTGCGTGTTACTGCGCTTGGGGTGAACGCGAATACCGGAATCGCCGGCGCTGCTCAGAGCCACAGTATGGTCTTCGTCTACCTTGGCGTTGGCAAGAAACCATTGATAAAGTTTTTCGCATTGTGCTGCTACCCAATGCGTATTGGCTGGGCGGCTATCGGGATTTTTGCTTAAGAGTTGCCCTAAAAGTTCGACGGCTTCTACGGGCAAATCAGGATTATTTTTTGTAGGCGATATAGGTGGATGCGAAATAATTCGCTGCATAATTTGCAGTTTATTTTCTGACTCACCAAAGGGATGTGTGCCGCACAAAAGTTGGTAAGCCAAAATACCAAACGAAAATAAATCGCTGCGAAAATCAATTTTTTCACCCATGGCTTGTTCGGGTGACATGGATGCATAGCTGCCGGTTACATGATCGGTAAGCGTGCCATTAAATTCTTGGGATTTCGCAATACCCAAATCAGAAATTTTGGCGAGCTTATGCTTGTTGATTAAAATATTTTCAGATTTCAAATCGCGGTGAATAATGCCGGTGTCGTGCGCAACGGCTAAGCCTTGTGCAATCTGTGTAAGCCATTGCATGCGTTGAGTAATGGGCACAATGTGCTCGCGCAAATGTTGCTGCAGGTTTTGCCCATCAACATATTCCATGACCAAAGCGAGTTGGTCTTCGGTTTCAATGTAGTCGTAAATTTGAACAATATGCGGGTGATTTAATTTGGCGAGCAGAAGTGCTTCGCGTTTAAAACGCTCGCGGTAGTGATCTTCAAAGAGATCGCTACGTAAACATTTGATGGCGACTTGGCGATCCAGCCGAGTGTCGTGCGCAAGATAGACCAAGCCCATTCCGCCGCGACCAAGGCGGCGAATGATGGTGTAGTGCCCAATTTGGGTTAGGTCTTTATTGGCCGACAATTGTGTCATTCAGTCTTCAGGTTTTAGTTGTTGGGTTTCAGTTATTCAGCGGTAACCAGCGGCGATTCTGTGGTTAGCGCTTCTCCTTTATAAATTTTAAATTTCTCGCAACCGAAACGAATTTTTCCACCGCGTCTTTCTAATAAAAGTTGCTGCCCTAGTATAGTCGGCAAGCTGTCAGCTATCTGCTTACGCAGGCGAAAAATATAAATATTCATGTGGGTGGTATCCAGCCCCAACTCGCCCGCGAGAATATCGGTATAAATCCAGCCGCGACTTTTGCTATCTAGGCCGCGTGCGGCATCGGCAGCGCGGTGGCGAGCTAATTGTGCCAAAAGATAGTGGTGGTTGCGTACCGCCAAATCTACCTTTTGCTGGCCGTGTATCAATTCCAGCTGGGTGCTTTCTTCATCCAAACTGAGGTTGAAAATAAATTCCATATCGCTCAGCTGGTAGGAGGGGAACGCGTGGGCTTCGGTTGGGCCGTAAACCTGCGCGCGTACTAGTTGCCAATGTTGATTACCAAGCTGGACTAAATCGCCATCACTCAATGAATGGGCGTGGTGCTCTTGCGCTGAGGTAAGGGTTTCCATGTGCCATTGCTGGGTTTGCTCGTCGAAATAGACGGCGAGTTCAGGGGTGACGGCGTCGGGTAATAGGTGATAGCGGGACAAATAGATCGGTTGTGGTCGCGCGCCTTCCGGCGTATCGAGCGGCCAGAGCATATCGGCAGGCGCGTGAAGGTCGGCCACAATGAAACCGGCATCGTTTAATTGGGCAAAGTGCAAGTCATCATCAATATTGAGTGTTTGTGGCTCACCTGTGGGCAGGCTGAGGCCGTTCACCCAAGAGCCGTTTAAGCCTAGGTTTTTAATTCGCCACTCTTTACCGCTCCATTCAATAGCCGCGTGTAGTTTGGAGATATAAGGTTTATCGATCTGGGTGTTCACCGAATTCGCCAAGCGGCCAAATGTATGATGTGGCGCAAGCGGAATGTAAGTTTGAGCGGCAGTGCTAAAAATATAGGCCATAAATCGTCTGTACAGGGGTTATGCGTTAGTCCTAAGTCCCTGTTTTTGCTTCCAACTGTGGCCCATTAGATCCGTGTAATAGCGTGTAATGGGCAAATTATTTAATAGGTCATAGAGTGCCACACTCTAGACAAGGTTTCACCCGTTTATAAGCCCTTATCGCCGGAATGGATGCTAGCAAGCCGCAAGCGCTTGTAAACGGGTGAAAACTTGTCCCTTATTGGAGCGGCGCCATGATTTCTCTCTTCCAAAACAATAAGACCAATAAGCCTGTCGCTAAGGCAGTCTACTCGTTTGACGAACAATCTGGCTCCAAGTGGGTTCCGCTCAATAAAAGTTTTATTACCCTCGCTAAAATTATTTTGCAATCTGCTGCTGAACGCATGGGGGTACGCCACGTAGCTGTTACTCTGCGTTGTATTACGCACCAAGGCTACCGTCATTTATTGTTGGTAGGTGATGAGCCGAATGTAACCTCAAGCGCTTTGGGGTTGGTTGAAGAATTTATCATTTCTAACGATTCTTCCATTGCGCCAACGGTTGAGCTTACTAGTCATTTGGACACCATTTCCGTACCTATGGATTACCAAGGGCAGCGCTTGGGCTATTTGATGGCAACCTTGCCAGAAGCGGATTTTATTGAACAAACCGTAAAACATTCGCCGCGTGTGATTGAGTCTGAATTACATTTGGTGGCGAGTGAGTTGAGTTCAATTATTACGCGCTACCAAACACGCTATCGCGCTATTTTTATTTATGGTGATCAAAGTTACTGGATTGGCCATAGCGCTGCATTACGCCAAACTGATAAACGCATTGAGCAATTAAAAGATTCGCCACAACCTATTTTGATTCGCGGCAATAAAGGCACTGGGAAAAGTATTGCTGCACGTACCTTGCATTGTTCGCGTCATCAGGGAATTTTGCCGTTTATTGAATCGTCTTGTAACGAATGGCAAGAGGGCGCTGCCACCAGCATTCTGCAATCGCTTTATGCCTATGCAAAGGGCGGGACTTTGTATTTGCGCAACATAGATACTTTGTCGGATAGCAATTTCCGTGTGTTGCAACGTTTTTGGAATTCACTCAAACAAGAATACGCTTCTAGGCGAGCAGAAGAGTCTGTTGGAATTATCTTTTCTGTTAGCGCACGCCACTACGCACGTGAATTTGAAATGGCGGCTTGGCTGAAAGAAAATACTGTGGAATTGCAATTGCCAGATTTGGCGGAGCGTAGAGAAGATTTGCGCGATCTGGTGAGTTTCTTTATTAAAGAATACACCTTGGCCGTTAATTTTGATTTTACAGAACATGCATGGCGCTTGTTGGAGTCATTTACCTGGCGTGAAAACGTGGATCAATTAAAGCGTGTTATTCAGAAGGTCGCATTGGTTGCCGAAGAACCAATGGTGAGCGTGAGTTTGTTGGAGCCATTGATAAAGGATTGGTAGGAGTTTGTAAAACGCCGTGTCAGGAAGATGCGGCGTTTTATTATGGATTACTTTTTAATGTTGACTACGGTTTGTGGAAAGGGAATAGTAATATTGTTTTCATCAAAGGCTAATTTGATTTTCTCGTTAATAGCAAATTTTACTGCCCAATAATCATCTGATTTAACCCAAGGGCGCACAACAAAATTAACACTGCTTGCCGCTAATTCACCCACTGCCACTTCAGGCTTGGGGTCTTTTAAGACGCGTTCTTCCTCCTCAACCACCTTCAAAATAATATCTTTGGCAAGGCGAATATCATCGCCATAACTAATTCCGAAAATCATATCGATACGACGCGTTTTGCGTGATGAATAATTCACAATATTGCTGCTATAAATGGCGCCGTTGGGAATAATCACTTCCTTGTTATCGCCGGTATAAAGTTTTGTAGAAAAAATTCCAATAGAGTCGATAATTCCAGATGTGCCGGCAGTTTCAACAAAGTCACCCGCTTTAAATGGGCGAAAAATTAATAGCATAAAGCCAGCGGCAAAATTTTGTAGTGAGCTTTGCAGTGCGAGACCAATGGCAATACCCGCAGCACCCAACATGGCAATGAGTGAATTGGTGTTTACGCCAAGCTTATCTAAAGCGGCAACAATAACGACTACCAGCAAAAGTGCACGTACCACCGAGCTTAGAAAATCCACAAGGATTTTGTCGAGTTTCGTATGAGAAAGTAGCTTAACAATAACTCGACTAACTATTTTTGCAATTAATTGGCCGACAACAAAAATGGTTAGTGCCAAACCAATTCGCATCATCCAAGGCACTACGTGCACATTAAAAAACTCTAGCATTTGGGCCTGCTCAAACATAATTATTTACCACGTTCAATTAATGTTAGTTGTTCTGCTTATTCGAAGCTTGTTAAGCAATTTGCCCCGTAGTGCGCACGCGCTTGCCGCCTTTAATAATTTCTTTAGGGGCAGCTTTTGCTTGGGTGCGCTTTTTAAGTTGTGCATCAATAAGGTTTTTTCCTGCCATTAAAAAACCTACCACAATAAATGCGCCGGGTGGTAAAAGTGCGAGTATAAAACCGGGGTAATCATTACCTAAAACATTAAGCTTCCAGTTGAGTGCGATATCGCCGAATAACAATTGCATGTTATTAAAGATCGCGCCTGTGCCTAGCACTTCACGTATGGCGCCAACGCAAACCAATACTAGCGTAAAGCCCAAACCCATCATAAAGCCATCAAGTGCAGCAGGTAATATTTTATTCTTGCTTGCAAAGGCTTCTGCGCGACCAAGAACTGCACAGTTGGTGACAATCAACGGAATGAAAATACCTAAAATTTGGTAGAGCTCGTAGGTGTAGGCTTTCATTAACAATTCAATGCAACTTACTAGCGATGCAATAATCATTACGAAAGCGGGCAGGCGAATGGTATCGCTGATTTGGTTGCGAATTAGTGACACCACTGTGTTGGATGCAGTGAGCACCATCAAGGTTGCCAAACCCAAACCCAACGCATTGACAACTGACGCACTTACCGCTAGCAGCGGACATAATCCCAATACTTGCACAAGGGCAGGGTTGTTTTTCCACAGGCCTTTTTCGACTATGTCTTGATAGCTTGTTTTGTTGTTAATGTTTTCTTCACTCATGGTTTTGCTCCGGATGCCGGGCTGACTTTATTAAACAGCTCGTCGCGATGTGCATCAACATATTCCAAGACTTTACGAACTTGATTCACCACGGCACGCGGTGTAATAGTCGCACCGGCAAATTGGTCAAAATCGCCGCCATCTTTTTTTACTTTCCATTGCGTAAATGTTGGGTTCTGTAAAGACTTCCCATTAAAGCCTAAAATCCATTGGGATTTTTTTAATTCAATTTTATCTCCCAAGCCGGGCGTTTCGTGATGATCCAATATGCGTATGCCGGCGATAGTGCCATCTGCATTAATTCCCACAATCATGCGAATGTCGCCACTGTAGCCATCAGGCGCTACGGCTGGAATTATTACCGCAATTGTATCGTCTGTGTGGCGAGCAACATGAATTTCTCCGCCACTTTTTAAACCTAGGCCAGTCCATGCGTCTTCTGGAATGTTTATGGTTTCGCTCAAAATGTCATTGTCATGGCGAGTGCGCGGTACAATTTCAAATAAGGCTTTTTGTTGCGCTTCGCGCTCCGCTTTGGCAATTCGCTCTTTAGTGAATTCTGCAGTTAATGCGAGCAGTGCAGTGGTTGCCAATGCAAATGTGCCAAGCAATAGGCTGTTTTTGGTAATGGATTTTTCCATTTTTTCAGTGTTATTGGGCATGACTATTTCTCTGCCTTTTCCTTTGCAATCACAATACGTGCTTTGTTGTGACCGTAAGTGCGCGGAGTTGTGTAGTAATCAATAAAAGGCGCAGCGAAATTTAAAAACAAAACGGCAAAGGCAACGCCATCGGGGTAACCCTTGCCCCAAACACGAATAACGTAAATTAAAACACCAATCGCCGCGCCATAAATAATACGGCCTTTTTTGCTAACCGCGGAGGTAACTGGGTCGGTCACAATAAAAAAGGCGCCGAGCATAGTTGCGCCAGATAGCAAGTGATAAAGCGGCGAGCCGCCGCTATTGGAGCTACCGTTGTCATAAAAAATTGCTGCCATTAATGCTAATGCAAGAAGCATGGAAATGGGGGCGTGCCACGTGAATATTTTCTTATAGAGCAAAAATAATCCGCCGATCAAAAAAGCGATATTTACCCATTCCCAACCAACACTGGCAAAGTGAGCATTTTTAAAAAGCGGTTCTTTTTTATAGATTTCTTCTAATGCGAGTGAGGAGTTCTGTTTCATTAAATCCAATACAGTTGCAGATGCATAACCGTCAATTTGCTGACCGAAAAAAATCTTATTCACGGTTTCAGTAATGCTGGGTATGTGCGAGCTATCCAGAACCGCAGGTGTTGCCCATTGCGTCATAGGAATAGGGAAGGACACCAGCAAAATAACATAAGCAACCATAGCGGGATTAAACGGATTTAACCCCATGCCACCATAAAGTTGCTTTGCTAATACAATCGCACAAAAACTACCGACAACAATTAACCACCAAGGGCAATAAGGCGGCAAAGAAATAGCCAATAAAAATGCGGTGACTAATGCGCTGTAGTCGCGCAAATAAAATCCAATAGAGCGATTGCGCAGCTTTAAGATAGCCGCTTCAAATCCCAAACAACTAATGCTGGCGATAATGACATTAAAAAATACACCAACCCCAAAAAAATAAGCCAAGGTAAAAATGCCAGGCATAAGCGCATAAATAACCAGTCGCATAATTTGGCTTGTGCTTAAAGGCCCATGGGTATGGGGCGATGTGATGTTTAGTAAAGCCATTCGTTTGTTTCGCTTTCTTAATGTTTAACCAAGTTCTCAAAGCTGGATCCCCGCTTGCGCGAGGATGACGATTCCCGTTTGAATGATTCCTATGTGGTCTAATTACGTATGTTGATTTTTCAATTCACCCTTGATTTATAGAGGGGGCAATTCTTTTTGGGGAGTCGTCATCCTCGCGCAGCGGGGATCCAGCTCTTAGCTTTATAACCCCTTCAACTTATCTTCAATATTAATTACAGCCTTTCTAAACGCCCCAACATTCACATCATTCTCTGCTTCAGCTTTTTCCAAGCGTTCTTTTGCTTTTTGCAGTCGCGCTTCCATTGTTTTGATTTGGTCTGCGCGCTTTTCTTCTTCGGTCATATTGGCTAAAGCGCTTGCTCGAGCTTTAGCTTTGGCGAGTGCTTGTTCGGCTGCAGATTGTTCTGCTGGGTTGGGCTGTGTGGATGGGCGATTTTCCAGTTCAGTCAATTCAGATTGTACATCGGCAATTTTTTCTCGCATCTTTTCGACGCCTAATTGCAGAGCATTTGCAGTAGGGCTTCCGTCTGCTTTCGCTTGTTCCGCTTTTTCTTGCGCCTTGCTTAGTCGTGCTTGAAGCGATTCAAGGTTGGAGCGCAGCTTTTCCTCTGGTGACAAATTAATTTTTGCTTGGGCGCGTGCCATGGCGGCAGCAACAGGATCTTCTATCTGCTTGTTGTTTTCTGTCGCGAGAAATTCAGCCAGTTTCTTTTCTGCTTCCGCTAAATTTAATTCTGTTTGTTTGATGCGCGATTGCTGGCGAACCAGTTGTTCTTCAGTAATTGGGAAATCCGGATTCTTGGGTTCAAGCGGCGCGCGGGCGCCTTCCAAAATATTTTTAGCTGAGCGGACAATCCGCTCTAGTCGTGCGCGTTGCTCGTCAAAGCTGAGTTGAACACTTTCTGCTTTTGCGACTGCTGTTGCTACGGCTACCATTTGTGGTGCGTTCGCTAAAATAGACTCGTCCGTTCCTGGTGGTTGATTAGTCGCATCAGCCTTTAAGGCTGCCAATTTTTGTTTGGCTTCATCAGCCGCTTTTTTGCGTGCTACGCGTTTGGCTTCTTTTTCCGCTTCTTCTTTTTCAATGCGCGATTGCCTAAATTCAAAGCGTTGGCGCGAGCGATCTGCTTTTTCTTTATCAGCAACTTGGTGACGAATATTACCTTTTGCGGCGCGGTAATATTGTACTAGTGGAATTTTACTCGGGCATACATAAGAGCAGGCACCGCATTCAATGCAATCGAAAAGATTATGCGCTTGCAGGCGATCTGTATCTTCTGCCTGTGCGTACCAAAATAATTGTTGTGGTAGCAAACTTGCAGGACAAGCTTCCGAACATAAACCACAACGTATACAGGCTTGTGCCGGCGGTGGGGTAGGTGCTTCTTTTTTACTTGGTGCAAGAATACAGTTAGTGGTTTTAATCACGGGTACACGTAAGTCGTGAATGGTAAAACCCATCATGGAGCCGCCCATGATGACGCGCGATGCTTTTACGGGATCAAAGCCATGTTGCTGCAAAATATAATCAAAAGGCGTACCGATTAATACTTCGATATTGCGCTGTGTTTGCAATGATTCGCCAACTACTGTTGTAACGCGGGAAATTAGCGCTTCGCCGAACCGAACAGCTCGCCACGCAGCTAGGGTTGTACCTACATTAATGCAGCTTGCACCTATATCGGCAGAGTGATGCCCGTGGGGAATTTCGCGGCCAGTAATAATTTGAATTAATTGTTTTGCACCACCCGACGGATATTTTGTGGGGATGCTAATAATTTCTATGGGCGCTGCTTGTGCAGGCTTTTGTTCTGAATAATTCTGCAATGCACGTTGTAAAGCAGCTATAGCTTTAGGCTTGTTGTTTTCAACGGCAATCACTAATCGAGCTGGATTGTGGAGGATATGACTCAACAAAAATGTTCCAGCGATAATTTCATTTGCATGCGTTTGCATCAGCATATCATCGGCAGTGATATAAGGTTCACACTCAGCGCCGTTGATAATTAATGTATCCACCTTCTGTGTAGACTTGATGCCCAGTTTAATTGCAGTGGGAAAACCAGCACCACCTAAGCCAGTGATGCCTGCGGCGTGAATTTTATCGATTAGCGTTTGGGAATTTTGCGTTAAGAATTCATCGCAAGTTTCTGTGGTGACATACTCATGCTTGCCGTCGGTGGTAATAGTAATGCATTCACCACTCATACCTGATGGATGCGGTACTACATAGTTTCCTATAACGCTCACAATGCCTGAGCTGGACGCGTGTACATTCGCACTAAAGGTTCCATCGGCAGCAGCAATTAACTGGCCCGCTAAGACTCTTTCTCCAATTTGCACCAGCGCTTTCGCAGGTGCACCAATATGCTGGCTCAAAGGAATAATTAATTGCGGTGGGATTGGCAATGTTGCCAAGGGTAATTGTGTGGACTGAATTTTATTTTCCGGCGGATGAATGCCACCAGGAATTTCCCACACTTTAATAAAATTGTTTGTACTAGTATTCATTAGGCTGCTTTTTCTCCATCTTTTTTATGGAGTTGCATACTATCGCTCGCAATTAATTGCAGTGGTTGGAACTGGGGTAATTCCCAAGTCCAATTTTTTAAATCTCCTTCAATCGGAATCATATCAATGCAGTCAACGGGGCAGGGTTCTACACATAAATCGCAACCAGTGCATTCATCTGCAATTACGGTGTGCATTTGTTTTGCTGCGCCGAGGATAGCATCGACCGGGCAGGCTTGAATGCATTTGGTGCAACCAATACATTCATCTTCGCGAATAAAAGCAACTGTTTTTACTGCGGATTCAACGCCGTGTTCTGCGTCTAATGGCGGTGCTTCAATATCTAACAAATCAGCAAGTGCCTTAATAGTGCTTTGGCCACCGGGCGGACATTTGTTAATTGCATCGCCATCCACAATCGCTTGAGCATAAGGACGGCAACCGGGATAACCACATTGGCCGCATTGTGTTTGCGGCAAAATATTATCGATTTGCTCGACTATGGGATTGCCTTCCACCTTGTAGCGAACGGCAGCGAATCCCAATATCGCACCAAAAGCACACGACAGGCTAACGAGTGCAATTACTGCTGAGGCAATTTGATTTTGGAAAATGAGTTCGAGCATATAAATATGGTTTGTCTTTAGTGCGTTGCTAAACCAGTAAAGCCCATAAACGCCAATGACATTAAACCGGCAGTAATCATTCCAATGGCTGCGCCTTTAAATGGTTGGGGTACATCTGCTGCGGCTAAACGTTCGCGCATGGCTGCAAATAAAATTAATACAATGGAGAAACCAACAGCGCCGCCAAAACCGTAAAGAGTCGATTCAAAAAAGTTGTGCGCCTTTTGCGTGTTTAATAAAGCTACGCCAAGTACTGCACAATTCACAGTAATGAGTGGTAGGAAAACACCGAGCACGCGATATAACAGAGGGCTGGTTTTTTCCATAAACATTTTTACGAATTGCACAACGGCAGCAATAACGAGAATAAACGCGATAGTTCGCAAATACTCCAAACCCAGTGGCGATAAAATCCAATGATCAACGAGATAAGTACATACGGAAGCGAGCGTCATTACAAAGGTGGTTGCGCCGCCCATGCCGATTGCAGATTCAATTTTGTTGGAAACGCCCATAAACGGACACAATCCTAAAAACTGCACGAGCACAAAGTTATTCACAAAAATTGTGCCGAGTAAAATTAGGAAAAATTCGTTGATGGACATTGTGCAAGCTCTTTACGAAGTCGATTTTTTGTAGGTTGGGGTAAGCAAAGCGCACCCCAACACGACCATCTCATCAATAGCACTGATAAATTGACATGTGCCACTTGAGCATAGATTTATGTATGCGGAAAAATTGTTTGTTGGGGTGCGCTTCGCTTACCGCCAACCTACGATCTCCCAAATATTTACATTACACGCTGACCAGGTTTTGCACCTGCGTTTGGCTCCAGCAAATAAATTTCTTTATCGCCAGGGCCTGCGGCCAATACCATACCTTCGCTCATGCCGAATTTCATTTTGCGTGGTTTAAGGTTGGCGACAACAACAGTGAGTTTGCCTACTAAATCTTTTGGATCGTAAGCGCTCTTGATGCCAGAGAAAACGTTGCGCGTTTCTCCACCCAAGTCCAATGTTAAACGCAATAATTTGTCTGAACCTTCGACGTGCTCGGCGTTGGCAATTAATGCGATGCGTAAATCTACCTTGGCGAAATCATTAAATTCAATTTCAGCGGCGATTGGGTCATCTACTAATGGGCCAGTTGCTTTGGGTTTCGCTGCGGCTTCCAATGCTGCTTTGGTAGCTTCGAGCATTGCATCAACTTTTTCTTTTTCCACGCGAGTCAACAGCGGTTTAAATTCATTGATGCTTGAATTGCCACGGAAACTTACCGGTGCAGTCCAGCTTAATGTTTCGCCGAGGAATGCTTCAGCATCGGCAGCCAGTGTTGGCACAACGGGTTTCAAGTAAGTGAGAATTGCGCGGAACATATTTACACCGAGCGAACACACGGCTTGGGTTTGTGCTTCTGCGCCAGCTTGTTTAGCGAGTTTCCATGGTTCGGCAGTGGCGATATATTCGTTTGCCAAATCTGCCAGCGCCATTACTTCACGCAAAGCTTTGCTGTATTCGCGTGCTTCATAATAAGCAGCGATAACTTCACCTGCATCAACAAATTTGTGCCACAAGTCAGCATCAGCAATTTCGCTGCTCAAGGTGCCGCCAGCGTTGTTAATAAATTTCGCGGTGCGGCTGGCGATGTTTACAACTTTACCGACCAAGTCGCTATTTACGCGCTGGATAAAATCTTCCAAGTTCAAATCGATATCATCAACAGCACCGGTGAGTTTTGCGGCAAAGTAATAGCGCAAATATTCTGGATTTAAATGATCCAAATAAGTTTGTGCGTTAATAAATGTGCCGCGCGATTTACTCATCTTGGTTCCGTTCACTGTCACAAAACCGTGAACACAAATTTTTGTCGGCGTGCGCAGTTTGGCGGAGTCCAACATGGCTGGCCAAAAAAGCGCGTGGAAGTTGACTATATCTTTGCCAATAAAATGATAAACCTCGGCAGTGGAATCTTGCTTCCAATAATCCATCCAATCTATGCCGTGTTTGTCCGCGTAATTTTTCAGGCTTGCGATGTAACCTATAGGTGCATCCAACCATACATAGAAAAATTTACTGGGCTGGCCGGGAATTTCAAAACCGAAGTAGGGTGCATCACGGGATATATCCCATTCTTGCAAACCACCTTCCAACCACTCAGCCATCTTGTTGGCAACTTCATCTTGCAAATGGCCAGCGCGAGTCCATGTTTTCAGGAAATCGCTGAAGGCTGGCAAGGTAAAGAAGAAGTGTTCGGAATCTTTGGCGATAGGTGTTGCGCCTGAGATGGTGGATTTAGCATCCAACAAATCCATAGGCGAATAGGTTGCGCCGCATTTTTCACAGTTATCGCCGTATTGATCTTCGCTCTTACATTTGGGGCAAGTGCCTTTAATGTAGCGATCAGCCAGAAACAATTGTTTTTCAGGGTCGAAGGCTTGTGAAATCTTGCGGCTAGCAATATGACCGTTTGCCAACAGACGCTCGTAAATCATGTACGACAGTTCGCGGTTTTCGTCTGAATGGGTGCTGTGGAAGTTGGCGAAGTTGATCTTAAAGCCCGCCGATACTGCCTCGTGGTCGCGCTTGATATTGGCGATGTGTTCTTCGGCGGTAATGCCTTTCTCTTCTGCCTTGAGCATGATGGCGGTGCCGTGGGCATCGTCCGCACAGAAATACAGGCAATCGTTGCCGCGCAGGTTTTGGAATCTTACCCAAATGTCGGTTTGGATTTGCTCAAGCATGTGGCCGAGGTGCAAATCGCTGTTGGCGTAAGGCAGTGCGCTGGTAACAAGTATTTTTCTGGTTGCTGGCTGGGAAGATTGAGTCATAGTTACGCTTTGGGTCATGGATAGGTTTAGGTGGCTGATTCAAAGTCTAAGGCCGCTGCTATCTATTTGAGCTGCCTCACAAAAGTTGCGCACTATACCATTTTTCGCACTCAGTTTCAGGCGAATATTGCATCGGACTTGTGACTGTGGCTATAGTGCGGTGGCTTTAAATAACAATTTTTCTCCTCTCAAATAAAGGTGGCTGCTATGACGGATCCGGTAGAAACAAATCAAGTCTCACAAGACTCTAAAAACCTAGCCTTATTATTGTGGATTGGAACCTTGTTCTTTGGTTTTATTCCCGGGTTGGTGATGTATCTGGTTAAAAAGGACGACCCTTACATTATCGATCAAAGCAAAGAAGCGCTGAATTGGTCTATTACGGCCATTATTGGCTATGTTGCGGGTACAGTTTTGGCGGTGATTCTTATTGGGTTTTTGGTGATAGCAGCGGTGGGAATTCTCCATTTGGTCTTTTGCATTATGGGTGTTATAGCGGCATCCAGCGGTCAAACTTACCGCGCTCCTTTCGCTATACGTTTGATCAAGTAACTCGTTATACATAAAAGAGCACTTTTTGTGCTCTTTTATTTTTTGGGTGCACCAAGTTTTTTCCCCATCTTTTCTTAAAAATCCCCTTCCGATCTCCCTTTGCCTCAAAAAGGCGCTCTATTGGCGTCCATTTGATTGCTTGCACCTAAGGTGTGCATTTAGCGTCATAAATCCCCTTTAAAATCGCTGTTTTCTTGGCACGCATTTCGCTCCAATGAAACTACCGATAATAAATCTGTAAGGGTGTGTGATGGCTAAACCCGTTTTTTACGACGAGATGTTTTCCGCTTCTGATGTTTTAAGGCCGCATTATGAAGCATATGGACAATGGTTAAATGTACTGCCAAAAGAGCGTTTAGCCCGCAAAAAGGCCGAAGCAGATTTAACTTTTCACCGGCTTGGCATTACCTTCGCCGTTTATGGAGAAGAGGCTGGAACTGAACGCTTGATTCCCTTCGATTTACTGCCCCGAATTATTCCTTCTCACGAATGGAAAATGCTGCAAAAAGGATTAGAGCAACGCGTCAAAGCGCTGAATTTATTTCTTCACGATATTTATCACGGCCAAGAAATTTTACGCGCAGGTTTGATTCCCCCTGAACAAATTCTTCGCAATGCGCAATATCGCCCCGAGATGCAAGGTGTTGATGTTCCCAACCAAATTTACGCGCACATTGCTGGTGTAGATATGGTGCGTGCAGGTGCAGGCGAATTTTACGTGCTTGAAGATAATTTGCGCGTTCCCTCCGGTGTGTCTTATATGTTGGAAAATCGCAAAATGATGATGCGATTGTTCCCGGAGCTATTCGCAAAACATGCAGTAGCACCGGTGCAACATTATCCCGACATGTTATTGGATAATTTACGCTTGTGTGCACCGCAAGGTGTAGATAATCCAACGGTTGTTGTTTTAACGCCGGGTAGTTTTAACTCAGCTTATTTTGAACACGCATTTTTAGCGCAACAAATGGGTGTGGAATTAGTAGAAGGGCGCGATTTATTTGTGCGTGACGATTCGGTTTATATGCGTACAACACAAGGCCCCAAGCGTGTTGATGTTATCTATCGTCGTTTGGATGATGACTTTTTAGATCCACTCGCATTCCGTCAAGATTCAATGCTTGGTGTTGCTGGTTTGTTGTCGGTGTATCGCGCAGGTCGTGTGACTTTGGCGAATGCCATTGGAACCGGTGTTGCAGACGATAAATCGATTTACCCTTACGTGCCGGACATGATTCGTTTTTATTTGGATGAATCACCCATTCTCAATAATGTGCCCACACACATGTGCAGAAAGCCAGAAGAGTTAGCTTACGTTTTGGATAACCTTTCTGAACTGGTTGTGAAAGAAACCCACGGTGCTGGTGGTTACGGTATGTTGGTTGGCCCAGCAGCAACCAAAGCAGAAATTGAAGAATTTCGAGCGCATTTAATTGCAAACCCTAACAAGTATATTGCGCAACCAACTCTGGCGTTATCAACTTGCCCCATCTTTGTGGATTCAGGAATTGCACCGCGCCATATTGATTTGCGTCCCTTTGTTTTGTCGTCAGGAAAAGACATTCGCATGGTGCCCGGTGGCTTGACGCGAGTGGCATTGCGTGAAGGATCTTTGGTGGTGAATTCATCGCAAGGTGGTGGCACGAAAGATACCTGGATTCTGAAAGATTAAGATCTTTAGCCTGTTTTTATAGTAATAAGTGTGATTGGAGAGGATTATGTTATCGCGCACGGCAGATCATTTATTTTGGTTGGCTCGCTACATTGAGCGCGCAGAAAATGTTGCGCGTTTGTTGGATATTACCTGGCAGACTTCGCTCGCGCCGCAATCGGCGGAGAGCGCCAGCCGCAATTGGCAGGCTGCACTTTTATGTAATGATTTATTGCCAGCTTATTTAAAAACCTATTCAGAAGTCACCGCCGAAAATGTGTTGGCTTATATGGTGTTTGATTCGCACAATCCATCGTCAATCTATTCCTGTTTAAAAGCTGCGCGTGAAAATGCGCACACAGTGCGCGGCACGCTTACATCGGAAATGTGGGAGACAATTAATTCAACGTGGTTGGAGATGGTTAACCACAGTAAGCGCAAATTGCAGGATGAAGAGTTTTCTGGATTCTTCGAGTGGGTTAAAACCCGTTCATCATTATCGCGCGGCGTAACCTTTGGAACCATGTTGCACGATGAAGCCTTTTGTTTTATTCGCTTAGGAACTTATTTAGAGCGTGCCGACAATACCGCTCGTTTGTTGGATGTGAAATATTATTTAATTGCAGAAGGTGAACCGGTCGGTATCGCGGCGGATTATTATCAATGGGGAGCGCTGCTCCGTTCAGTCTCTGCGTTTGAAGTTTATCGTCGAGTCTATCGCGATAGTGTGTTACCCAATAAGGTCGCAGAACTTTTAATTATTAATTCTGAATTGCCTCGCTCTCTGAATACATGCATGACCGAAGTGTCATCCATGTTACATAAACTGGCCAATCAACATTCTTATGAAACCCAGCGATTAGCGGGGAAGCTGAGTTCTGAATTGCGTTACGTCACTATAGAAGAGATTTTGGAAGAGGGATTGCATCCCTATTTGGAAAAGTTTCAAAGTCGAATTTACGATTTAGGCATGCGTATTAGTCATGATTTCTTAATGCCTATGCGAGCGGCTTAAAGCGATTTAAAAACCCTGAAGCACTAACAACAAGCAAGAGGGATATTTTATGTTACTCAACATTCAACACGAAACGGTTTATAGATATTCGGCTCCGGTGGATTACACCATCCAGCATTTGCGTTTAACGCCGCGTCATGAAGCGCATCAACAAGCAATAGATTGGAAGATAAGTGCGCCGGGAAAATATCAACGTCATTTGGATGCTTACGGTAATGTGGGGCATATTTTAGTGCTGGATCGGCCTCACGAAGAAATTCGTATTACGGTGAGTGGGCAAGTTGAAATTTCCAAAGAAAATGCCCATTTGCCATCAGATGGTGGCGAGGTTCCGCTCTTGGCTTATTTGCAGCCGACTAATTTAACAGCCGCAGATCATGCGATTTTGGACTTAGCCAAAACAGCTTACAGATCCAAACGCGGTGCGGTGGATTCCATGTTCAAGTTAATTGATGGTATCCAGCAGGAAGTGGCTTATGTGCCGGGAACCAGTCAAGTTACCAGCACGGCGGCGGAAGTTTTGGCGGCAGGCGCAGGCTTTTGTCAGGATCATGCACATCTCTTTATTGCCTGCTGCCGAGCGCTAGATTTACCGGCGCGCTATGTCAGCGGATATATTCACCCGGGCGATACGGATCAAGCCGCGAGTCACGCTTGGGCAGATGTTTGGTTGGAGGGGCAGGGTTGGGTAAGTTTTGATGTCGCTAATGCTAACTTTGCGGCATCGGAGCATTGCCGTCTGGCCGTTGGGCGCGATTATTTGGACGCTTGCCCCGTACGTGGAGTGCGCCATGGTGGTGGCGCTGAGGCAATGGAGGTGATGGTTCGTATTGCCCACCCGGATTCTGCTGGTGTGCTGCTACAATCTATAGTGTCTTATCCGCCACGTGAGGCGGCGGCTACCAAAAAAGGCTTACAACAACAGTAATTTTTTGCGCTCTGAGCCTGCCTTGGAGCACAACTCCAAGGTTTAGATTATGACGTATTGTATTGGGCTCCAAGTTGACTCAGGGTTGGTGTTTCTTTCGGATTCACGTACCAATGCGGGTGTTGACCACATCAACACCTTTCGCAAAATGACTGTGCTTGAGCGCCCGGGCGATAGGGTGATGGTGTTGCTAACATCCGGCAATTTAGCGATTAGCCAAGCTGTTATCAATGAGCTCAAGCCGATTGAGAACAGTTTGCTGGTTGATGCCAAAAACATGGTAGAGGCGACGCGCGTAGTGGGTGATGCCTTGCGCAAGGTCTACAGCCGCGATGCCGAAGCTTTTAAAGAATTTGGGTTGGATTTTGCCGCCAGCTTTATTTTTGGTGGGCAAATTGGCCATGAGCCGCCGCGTTTGTTTCAAATTTATGCGGCTGGCAATTTTATTGAAACTACGCGTGAAACCCCTTATTTCCAAGTAGGTGAATCAAAATATGGTAAGCCTATTATCGATCGCGTGGTTCAACCGACGACCAGTTTAAAAGATGCAGCAAAATGCGCCTTAATCTCTATGGACTCTACCATCCGCTCTAATCTAAGCGTGGGCATGCCGTTAGATTTATTGGTGTATGAAGCAGACAGTTTGAGAGTTAAAACACACGTGAGTATTGGCATGGACGACCCTTATTATCAGCAATTACGCTCAAGCTGGGGTGATCGTTTGCGTCAGGCATTTAACGACATGCCTGATCCTCAGTATTAAATGTTTTAAGGCATTCCGCATCGTGCTTGATGCAGGGTGTAGCTTGTCGTTCTGAATAGCTTATTTGATCGGGAGCCCAGCTTGGCGCTCCTGAGAATTATCCAAACCTTTCCTCCGTTTTTTACCTCTTTAATTCTCACTAAATCTTAAGGCAAATGCTTGGTGAGGGTGCTCATTAGTTAGTCTAATTTTGAATATTTAATATCCTTGTAATGGGGCTTTGTGTAAATTGGACGATTAGGTTTTTCGTAGTCGTTTCGCTACTCTTGTTGGTGTGCAGCCAGCAATGGTGCGGGCTTGAGGCTAGGGCTTTTACAATTAGTGACATTTGTGAATTTTGGATTCAGTAGTGCCTATGCCACAATCCATCCTGATAATTTTTTACCTTTCATTCTGTAATTGGGTGGTCTTTTGTAATGAAAAAACATAAATCGATATTAGTCGCGTTAGCTGCAGTCGTAGGGATATTTATAGTTCTAGCCCTTACAAAATTCAGCCAAATTTTCGCAATGGTTCAAGCGGGTAAAAGTTTTGTGCCTCCGCCAGAAGCTGTGGGTGCATTTACTGCAGAAGTGCAAGACTGGCCGAACACCTTTACTGCTATGGGAACTGTTGAAGCAGATGAAGGCATTAATGTTTCTGCTGAGGTTGCGGGTAAAGTTAAACAAATTTTATTTAAATCCGGTGAGCGCGTAAAAGCGGGAACCGTGATTTTAATTCAAGAATCTGGCAATGAAACTGCGCAATTGAGTGCGGCTACCGCGCGCTTGCGTCTCGCTGAAGCAAATTACGAGCGCATGGTTCAATTGCGTAAGAAAAATACAGTATCGCAAAATGAATTGGACACAGCATTGCAACAAAAAGAATCTGCACAAGGTGATGTTGATAACTTAAAAACAACCTTGGAAAAGAAAATTGTTAAAGCGCCCTTTGATGGCCGCTTAGGTATTCGTAAAGTTGACTTGGGTCAGGATTTGCCAGTAGGCACCCAAATCGTTTCATTACAAGCCACCAATCGTGTTCGTGTTAATTTCCCTGTTCCACAATATTGGTTAGTAAAAATGACCAAGGGCTTGCCTGTGTCTGTGCAATTGGGTGATGGCTCTAATAATGTTGTGAAAGGTGAAGTGACTGCAGTGGGTGCAGATATTGATGCAGCTACTCGCAATGCGACTGTTCAATCTTCATTGGAAAACAGCAGCAACCAATTTATTCCTGGCATGGCTGTTCAAACTCAAGTGACTTTGTCTAATCCTCAAAAAACTTTGGCAGTTCCAACCACCGCTGTTATTTTTGCGCCTTTCGGCGATACGGTTTTCGTTATCGAAAAAGACAAAGAGAAAGGTATTTTGAAAGCGCGCCAACAATTCGTGCGTTTGGGTAAATCACGTGGCGATTTCATTGAAATTGCTGATGGTATTAAAGCGGGCGAGCAGGTTGTAAGTGCCGGAGCATTTAAGTTGACTAACGGCCAGTCTGTTGTGGTAAGTAAAACCCCGCAGCCCGATTTTAAAGCAGATCCAAAACCTATTGATCAATAAGTTTTGAGCTCAGCATTTTTGATGCAGGATGAATAGCATCAAATCGCCAGTAAATTGTTTTTCACTCAAACATGATTGAGTTATTTATATGAAATTTACCGATATTTTTATTAAACGACCAGTGCTTGCCATGGTCGTCAGCCTGCTGATTTTAATCGCAGGTATTCAAGCGGCTAGTTCGCTGTCTGTACGGCAATATCCTCGCAGTGATATTGCGGTAATTACTATCAACACCGTATATGTTGGTGCAAACGCAGAATTAATTCGTGGCTTTATTACATCGCCTATTGAGCGGGCAATCGCATCGGCTGATGGTATTGACTACATCGAATCCAGCAGCGCTATGAGTTTGTCTACTGTTAATGTGCATTTGCGCTTGAACTATGATCCGCTCAAAGCTATGACGGAAATTAGTGCAAAAGTAAATCAGGTGCGCGGCGATTTGCCGCCAGAATCAGAAGTGCCATCCATCACTGTAGCTTCTGCGGATAGTCAGTTTGCTTCTGCTTATTTAACCTTTAACTCGAAAATTCTTGAACAAAACCAAATTACCGATTTCCTGACGCGCTCTGTTCAGCCGCGTTTGACTGCAATTGCTGGTGTGCAAAAAGCAGAGGTGTTGGGTGGTCGTACTTTTGCTATGCGTATTTGGTTGAAGTCTGACAGATTAGCAGCCTTAAATATTTCTCCTACAGAAGTTCGTCAAGCTCTTGCCAACAATAACGTACAAGCCGCAATTGGCCAAACTCGCGGTAGCTACACGCAAGTGAATTTGCGTGCAGATACTGATTTGAAATCGGTAGAGGATTTTAAACGTTTGGTTGTTCGCCATAACGCTGAAGGTACTATTCGTTTAGATGATGTTGCCGATGTGGTTCTTGGTGCGGAAGATTACAACACTGAAGTTAACTACTCAGGTGATACTGCTGTATTTATGGGTGTGTGGGTTGCGCCTAATGCGAACTCGTTAGAAGTTATTCGCAACGTCACCAAAGAAATGGAAAAAATCAAAGCAGATTTGCCCTCTGGTTTGAAAGGTGCAGTTGCTTATGATGCGACTAAATATATCGAGTCAGCAATTCACGAAGTTATCAAAACCCTGACCGAAACCCTGTTAATTATTATTGTTGTTATTTTCCTGTTCCTCGGTTTCAGTCGTTCGGTAATCATTCCTGTATTGGCGATTCCATTATCTTTGGTGGGTGCGCTTTTTATTATGCAGTTGTGCGGCTTCTCGCTCAATTTGCTTACGCTTTTGTCAATCGTACTCTGTGTGGGCTTGGTGGTAGACGATGCAATTGTAATGGTCGAAAATATCGAGCGTCATATTCAAGAAGGTAAGGCACCATTCAATGCAGCCATTATTGCTGCGCGCGAATTAGCGGGCCCGATTTTGGCGATGACGGTAACCTTGATTTCGGTGTACGTGCCCATTGGTTTACAAGGAGGTTTAACCGGAACTTTGTTCCGCGAATTTGCCATTACCTTGGCGGGTGCGATTACAATTTCGGCGATTGTGGCCATTACTTTGTCGCCCATGTTGGGTTCGCGTATGTTGAAACCGCATCGTGAAATTGATGCGCCTTTGGCAAAGATTTTTGATCGATTCCAAGCTTGGTACTCTACGAAACTAGAGTACACCTTGAACAACCGCAAAGGCGTTTATGTTTTCTGGGTGGGTATTGCGCTCTTGTGTTTCCCGCTCTACAACATGTCACCAAAAGAATTAGCGCCGACAGAAGATCAGGGTGTTATTTTCGGTGTTGTAGATTCACAAGCTAACGCCACTATGGATCAGTCATCGCACTACGCGAAAGTTGTGAACAAAGTTTTTATGGATGTTCCAGAAACAGACTTTACTTTCCAGCTGACTTTCCCAACCGGTGGGTTCTCCGGCATGGTGTTAAAGCCTTGGGGTGAGCGTGATCGCACTGTGTTCCAAGTGAAGCCGGAAGTGCAAAAATCTTTGTCGGAAATTTCGGGCGTGCGCATTCTGCCGATTACTCCTCCTGCATTGCCTGGTGGTGGTCAGTTCCCGGTTGAATTTGTGATTGCATCGACCGAAGATTCAAAAGACATTTACAACTACGCGATTAAGTTGCAGCAAAAAATGAATGCGAGCGGAATATTTTATTTCAGCGTATTGGATATGAAGGTTGATCAGCCAGATTATCAATTGAGTATCGACCGTGAAAAAGTCGCCGACCTCGGTTTGAATATGCAGCAGGTTATTTATGACTTGGGCACTTTGTTAGGCGGTGGTTATGTCAACCGCTTCAATATGGCTGGCCAAAGCTATAAAGTTATTCCACAAGTTAAACGCGCTGAGCGCTTAACGCCTGAAGATTTGACCAAACTTTATATCACTGGTCCAGACAAAAAGCTGATTCGCCTCGACCAAATTGCAACGCTGAATCACTCGACTGCACCACGTAGCATTAGTCGTATGCAACAGTTGAACTCGGTAAAAATTAGCGGTGTAAGTGGTAAACCATTGGCCGAAACTTTGGCGTGGCTTGAAAATGAATCCAGCCAAATTTTGCCAAAAAATTACAGTGTTGATTACACCGGTGAATCGCGTCAGTTGAAGCGTGAAGGCAATACATTCTTGCCTGCATTCTTAATGGCAATCACCATGATCTTCTTGGTGTTAGCGGCGCAGTACAACAGCTTCCGCGATCCTATTGTGATTTTGGCGGGTTCAGTTCCCTTGGCAATTTTCGGTGCTTTGGTGTTTACCTTTATCAAAATGCCAAACCCGGATATGCCGTCTTTGACTGAATCTTTCTCGAGTACATTGAATATTTATTCGCAAGTAGGTTTGGTAACGCTGATGGGTTTGATTGCGCGTAACGGTATTCTGGTGGTTGAGTTTGCCAACCGTTTGCAAGAAGAAGGCGTTGCCAAGCTTGACGCTATTCGCCAAGCAGCAGTGATTCGTTTGCGTCCGGTATTGATGACCAGTATCGCAACAGTTGCCGGTCATACTCCGTTGATTTTTGCTACGGGTGCAGGTGCTGAAGCACGTAACTCTATCGGCGTGGTGCTGGTATTTGGTATCGCGATTGGTACGCTTTTCACACTCTTCGTACTGCCGTCAGTTTATGTATTGCTTGCAAAAGATCACCATTTGGATAGACAACATTTGGCTGATTTAGAACAAGGTAAAGCATAACGCACTACCTAGTTCAGAGCTGGTACAATAGCGTCATCCCAAAAAGGGCACCAACTGGTGCCTTTTTTATTGTTGTGCTTTTAGCTATTTGATCCGTTTTTGAGGTTTTCATGTCACTTATTACCCAGTCTGCCGTTGAGCAGGCTTTACAACAGGTTGTTGACCCTACAACCGGTCGCGATTTAATCAGTCTCAATGCTGTCACCGATATCGCCATCAAGGGCAGCAAAGTGGATGTGACTCTGCTCTTGGGTTATCCCGCCAACAGTGTGCACTCGGCGATTGCTATAGCGGTTAATAAAGCCCTGAATAACATTGGGGTAGAGCAGGTTGGTTTGGATATTGGTTGGACGGTATATGCCAACCCGACGGCTAATTCGCAACAAGCCTTGCCAGAGGTGAAAAATATTATTGCCGTGGCATCGGGCAAAGGTGGTGTTGGTAAATCCACAACAACTGCGAACCTTGCCTTGGCACTGGCTGCAGAGGGCGCACGCGTTGCAGTGCTCGATGCTGACATTTATGGCCCAAGCCAACCGCAAATGCTCGGTGCTCCCGAGCTCCCGCCGCAAGTTATAAAACACAACGAGCAACAATTTATGGTTCCCATTGAAGCCCACGGAATTCAAGTAAATTCCATGGGTTTTATGGTGACCGAAAATACACCCATGATGTGGCGGGGGCCAATGGTAAGCGGTGCGCTGCAACAATTGCTGGCGCAAACCTATTGGCAGGATGTGGATTATCTTTTAATTGATATGCCGCCGGGTACGGGCGATATTCAAATTACCCTGGCACAAAAAGTACCTGTGACCGGTGCCGTGATTGTTACTACGCCCCAAGACATCGCCTTGCTCGATGCGAAAAAAGGCATAGAAATGTTTCGCAAAGTAAACGTACCTGTGCTTGGTGTAGTAGAAAATATGGC
>JAGKXD010000197.1 GCA_021151525.1 Cellvibrionaceae bacterium
CCTTTATTTTTGGTAAGAGTAATTAATTACTTCACCAAAAACTTAAACGCAATTTTGCTCTTATACTCAACACCGGGCTTCAACAAAGTGCTTGGGAATTTTGGTTTGTTAGGCGTATCGGGGAAGTGTTGTGGCTCCAAGCAAATCGCACCGCGATATTCAAAGTTCACGCCCTTACCATCTACTTTACCATCCAAGAAATTACCGCTGTAAAATTGAATGCCGGGTTCATCAGAATAAACTTCCAACACGCGGCCAGAGGTTGGGTCAGAGAAACGTGCATCAAGACCCCACTCATCGTCAGACTTTTTGTTCAACACCCAGTTGTGATCGTAACCACCACCGTTTTTCAATTGCTCATTGGTTTGCTCAATCATTTGACCAATTGCATGCGGCTTGGTGAAATCAAACGGAGTTCCCACAACTGGAGCCAATTCGCCAGTAGGAATTAAACCGCTATCAACTGGCGTGTATTTGCTGCCGTTAATAAACAATTCTTGATTAAGAATACTGCCCTTGCCCGCCAAATTGAAATACGGGTGTTGAGTCATATTTACGTGAGTCGTTTTATCGGTTGTCGCCTTGTAGGTTATAGTGAACTCGTTGTTATTAGTTAATTCATAGACAACAGTCACTTTTAAATTGCCAGGATAACCTTGATCACCATCTGGACTGGTGTGAGTCAAGGTCAAGCCAACAGAGTTTTCAGTTTTGAAAGATTTGGTATCCCACAGCAACGCCCAAAAACCTTGGCTGCCACCGTGCAAATGGTTTATACCATTGTTCACATCCAACTTGTAAGTTTTGCCATCAATATCAAATTGCGCTTTACCAATACGGTTGCCATAACGACCAATTAATGCACCGAAATAAGATTTGTTTTTCAGGTAGCCATCAATATTATCGAAACCCAAAATAATATCGCCCATTTTTCCGGCTTTATCTGGTGTGTTAATCGAGGTAATAACACCACCATAGTTAGTCACTTTAACAACCACGCCATTAGCGTTAGTTAAAGTGTACAAAGTCGTTTGCTCGCCAGTGGGTAATTTTCCAAATGGAGCTTCTGCAACACTTAATTGCGCCACAGATTTAACTACGGCTGGCTTTTGTGTCGCTGCTGCAGCATTCGTTGCTTCATTTGCGTAAGTAGATTGTGCACAAGCTGCTGCAACACAAAGTGCCAAAGTAAGTCGTTTAAAATTCATAGCCATCTCCCATTTATTATTAATAAAAAGTTGTCGTTAATGTAGAACTTAAGAACTGCTAATACAATAAAAACTCAGCGACACAAAGTTAAAGTATTGTAAAAAATAAATTCGCTTTAGCAAAAAAGCGCAGGTGCCATTAACAACTGCGCTTTTCAAATTTAATTACCTTTAATCACTATAAGTGCTTATTCAATCACTGATGGACGGCCAAACACTGGCATGCCTTCATCGTCCCAGCGCAAGGGCTTCACAAAGGTGTGACGATCTGGATTCCACAATGGATCGCCAATAATTTCAGTATAAGTGCGCGCGTGATACACCAGCATCACCGTATCGCCATCTTCTGCATAAGTAAAACTGTTGTGGCCTGGGCCAAAAATTTTGTGTTCAAAACAAGTGCGTAAAACAGGCTCTTTGGATTTAGACCATGATGCGGGGTTAAGCAAATCCGCATTCTCATCAGCCCACAGCAAACCCATAGCATAGTTTTCATCAGTCGCACTCGCTGAATAGCTAATGAAAATTTTGCCGTTGCGTTTTAATACCGATGGGCCTTCATTCACCCAGAAAATAATCGTTTCCCAATCAAACTCAGGCTTAGTGAGCATGACGGGTTCGCCCGCTAATTCCCATGGCGTTTTCATAGGAGCAATATAAAGATTGGAATTGCCTTGAATGGCTTTATCTTTTTGCGCCCACAAATAATAGAGCACACCCTTGTGGATAAATGTAGTGGCGTCCAAACAGAAGGTGTCTATTCCCGTATCCACCTGCCCTTTAAATTCCCACTCACCTTCGAGCGGATTTGGGTTGGCATTGCGAATGCAATACATACGATGCTGGAACAAATCGAATTTAATTTCACGGCTTGGCGCTGCGGCGAAATAAACGTACCAGGCAGCATCGCCAGTTTGCGGGTTAACGTTGTAGTGCAACTCGGGTGCCCATACTAATTCGCTGTAAGGACCTGTATCAGGCTTGTGCCAAACATCGACGGTTTCAGCAGTCGCTAATTCTGCAATGGTTTTTGCACGGCGCAATTCAATACGATCATATTGGGGTACAGAGGCAGTGAAATAATAATAGCCATCAGTGTGCTTATAAATATAAGGATCTGCGCGCTGTGGGATTAAAACGCTTACTAATTCACTCACAAGTTTTTCTCCGAAAAATACTTACTTAAAACCGCTTTAAAAATTAATTCGCAAGATAACCTTTCACTCGCATCTCATCTTTCAATTCACCGTAATAGGTATCGTTAATACGATACTTAAACATCAGCAATCCCATAACCGCATGAAAGAAGCCGGGGATAATCGAAAGCATTAGCGCGATACCCATTAACGAAAAATCACTTTGCGCTTGATTGGGGACATATTGAAAATAAGTGAGCAAGGTTCCAACCATCAAACCCGCGATTCCCATACCCGCTTTTTGCCCAACAGAAATTCCACCATAAGCAAAACCGGAAACGCGTTTGCCATTTTTAACTTGGCCGTAGTCAATAGTTTCAGAAATAATTGACCAAAACACTGGCGCATGTAGATCAACAACAAATGAGAGCAAGAAATACAACACAAAAGCCAAAGCGACATCTTCGCGGCCAACCAACAAATAAATCGCCAGACTTAAAGCCGCCACTAATAACTGGGTGTAACGAAATAATTTAATTTTGCAGAAAAATTTAGTGATCCAAGTGGAAGCAATCATCGACAAAATCGCAGCAGCAACGCCGGTGGATAAAAATGCCGACACAACTTTCTCATCGCCACCTAAATAATACTTCGCGTAATAAATGGCTACCGAACCGCGAATCACATAACCAATAGTGCCTGTGATACACACAGCAACCAGAATCAACCATTGATCATTCTTTAACAATTGTACAAATTGTTTTGCCAGTGATTGGCGTTCAACCACATGCACAACGCGCTCAGTGGTATTGAAGTAGCAAAACAAAAACATCACAACGCCAACCAACGACATAATCGCCATGGCAATTTGGTAACCCAATGCGCGATCAGTCCACAGACCTGCAACAATAGGCACCACGATCGCCACCATAAAGGCGCCAATTTTTGCGAGAAATAAACGATAACCGTTTGCTGACAAACGATCTTTAGGATCACCAGTAATAGCGCTCGGCAAAGAAATATAAGGAATACCTACACCCGATGTAATCAAGGTCATCATGATGTAAGTTGAATATGCCCAAATTATTTTCGCGTCGTAAGCCCAATTCGGGGTAGTGAATACAAAGAACACGCTCACGCCGTAGGGAACTGCGAGCCACAACAACCAAGGGCGGTAACGGCCTTGCAGAAAAGTAAACTTGTCGGTGATTTGCCCCATCACCAAATCAGAAATTGCGCCCACAATTTTTACGGAGAAAAATAAAATCCCCATATCCATTGGTGTTAAGCCAAAGATATCGGTGTAATAAAAAGTGATGATTAACATCATTGCTGAGATAACAACGTTGAGCGCCATATCCCCTACGCCAAACCCGATTTTTTCTCTAACGGATAAACTTTGCG
>JAGKXD010000087.1 GCA_021151525.1 Cellvibrionaceae bacterium
ATTCATATTTTATGGATAAAAATAAAAAATAGTGACATTTGTACGTTTCAATCTGTTGCCTATGTAATCGGTTTCATTTATTTTAGCCCCCGCTCAAGACCAACGAACGTCCAACTTTGTGGCACTAGTTTCGTCATTGTCAGCTAGATGCACCAAGTTAAACCATTAAAAGACCCACGCGAGTGGGCCTAAAACAACGTCATAAGAAGCACACATAAGGAGCTCGAAAAATGATTCCGACCAAAAGCTTTAAGAAAAAGGCACTATCGTCCTGCATAGCAGCATTTACCCTTACTGCTGTGGGCTCAGCCTACGCGCAAGAAGCCGAAGAAATTGTGATTACAGGTATCCGTGGGGCGCAAGAACACGCTATTGATATCAAACGTAATGCCTCTGAGGTTATAGACTCAATTGCTGCAGAAGACATCGGCAAATTGCCAGACATTACTATCGCAGACTCTTTACAACGTATTACCGGTATCCAGATCAGCCGTAGCGCTGGCCAAGAAGGCGGTGGCGTGAGTGTTCGCGGTTTTAGCCAAGTTTTATCAACGCTCAATGGCGAAACCTTCCTGACTGCAAAATCTGCAACCAAGAACACCTCTGACTTTACCGATATCCCATCCAGTTTGGTGTCGGGTATTAACGTATACAAATCGCAATCAGCAACCAACATTGAAGGTGGTGTGGGTGCGTCGATTGATCTGTTGACTAAGCGCTCACTCAAGTTGAACGACGGATTGACCTTGGTAGGTACTTTGAAAGGCAGCCGTGGTTCCGTTGCCCAAACAAGCGATCCAGACGTTAACGGTTTGATTGGCTGGAAGTTCGACGACAAAATCGCTACTTCTTTGGCTCTATCTTACTCAGACTCTACGCTCTCTGATAACCGTGGTTTTATGGACCCGGATCTCGCGGTTGAATCATCCTGGGGTTGCCCGGGTACAGGTTGTAAAGACCTGAACGGCGACGGCAAGTTGAGCAGTGAAATCATCAACGGCGCCAGCTGGGACAGCAACGTCCAATCGCGTACTACCGAGCGTAAGCGTTTGGGCGTGGCTTACAACTTCAACATGGTTGTCAGCGATACTCTCGAATTGAATGCCGATGTGATGTACAACAAGAACAAAGAGAAATCCGCTGGCCAATTTTTGTATTTGACCAACGGTACTGATCGCTCGCAATTCCATGCACCATCGCTGCAAAATCCTTTCCCTGCATCAGGTTTGCATAGCGCAACTGAAGCCGGTCGCTCTTACTACGCCACCGAGTTTAATACCCTGATTTCCGGCCTGCGTGCAGGTGTAATGGGTGATTACCGTGACTCTGACGCACTCAACACCAACGTAGAATTGAAATACGATGGCGGCGGCAACTTCACCGGTAACTTGCGTTGGGTTCATGGCCAAGCCAAAGACACAGATAACACCTTAACGGTTGCGGGCGTTACTTATGCGCGCGATGTAGTACGTGCTCCAGGTGCTGCAGCCGTTAACATCAACCCGGGTGCAATCAATAACGGCAATATCTATGCGAGCAACGTAACCTTAAACGATGACAACATCGGCTTTACTGTTGATCCAGCATTGGCTTCTTTGGCGAGCAAATCATCCGCTTGGTACATCCACTCAGGCTGGATTGATGGCGGCCATCAAAAAGCCGATTCAGACGTAGTGCGCGCAGACGGTACCCTCAAATTTGAAGACAAGGGCCTGACGTCTGTTGATTTTGGTCTGCGCTTCTCTGATCGCAGCACCACTAACGACAGCTTCTCGTTCTTCTCGCCATCTGGCTACAAAGTTAACGGCGTTGAGTTGCTCAACAAATACCACGAAGCGGGTTATGCATTGGGTCAAGCCGGTAATCTGGGCGGCACCGCTTATGGCGCAACTTACGATCCATTACCGGTTTACAGCTTTAGCAATTCCAAGCTGGATGGCTACATTCACAACGTGAGTGATTTTGGTAAAGCAGTATCTGGCTTGAACCTCAGCATTCCAATGATTGATGTAGGCAAGATTGATGACCCAGTTGCCTTTGAAAATATGCTCTATGGCAAAGGCGAGCAAATCAAAAACCCAGATCGCTCTTATGTTGTTGATGAAAAGAAAAAATCCTTCGATATCAAATTCAACTTTGACGCGCCTATTTCAGACAGCGTGAGCTTTGCCGGTAACGCTGGCCTGCGCTATGTCAAAACTGATTTGACCATCACACGCAACAAAGTAGACCCGAACAAGTTGAACCCGAACATTTTGGCCGGTACTGATCCAAACCACACCACTTACCTCGACTTAGGTGATGATGTAACTGATGTATCTTTCGATCACGCACTGCCAAGCATCAACACCACCTTTAGTTTTGGCGATGAGTGGAAAGTTAAAGCGGCCTACAACGAAACCTTGTCATTGCAAAACTTGGATGACTTGGGTCAAGGTTCAATCACCTACTACAAAGGCCAACAAGTGGGTGAAACTTTCCAACGTGTAGACTCAAGACAAAACAACGGCAACCCAAACCTGAAACCATGGCAAGCCGGCATTTTCAGTTTGGCAGGTGAATGGTACCCATCATCAACAACTCTCGTGTCCCTTGGTTACTTCCACATGGGCATCGATAGCTTCACCTTCAAGCAAAGCGTATTTAACGCGAACCTTGCAGATAGTGATGGTGTTGTTCGCAATGGCGCTCCAGAGTACACATTGGTGAACGGTAAAGGTGGTAGTGATCAGGGTTATGAATTCTCATACCAACAAAGTATGACCTTCTTGCCTGGCTTCCTTGCCAATACCGGTGTAACGTTCAACTACACCTATTCACCAAGCAAAGGTGATGCAACACAAACCTTGAACGATGGCAGCAGAACACCTTTCGGTAACACCGCGAAAGACCAAGCGAACTTGATTTTGTGGTACCAAGACGAAAAACTGCAAGCGCGTATTGCAGCCAACTACTTGGGCAAACAATATCAAGGCCAATACAGAAACTGGATGATTAACAACAACAATGGTTTGGACCAATGGTTGAAACCGCAATTGTTTGTTGATTTGTCAGGCAGCTACGATATTACTGACAAGGTACAAGTATCTTTGGCAGTGAATAACTTGCTCGCTGAAAACTCAATCAAGTATTCCCAATGGGAAAACAACATTAGCCAGTACGATATTTACGAGCGTCGTGTAACTGCAGGCGTTACTACCAAGTTCTAATCGCACATAAGTATTGCTAGCTAAAAAGGAAGAGGGTGGATGAAAATCTACCCTCTTTTTTGTTTTACAATAATGTAAAAAACAACAGAGTTAAGCTCATCGAAAAAAGAGAAAAATAAAATGGATACACGAATTCAATCCATCGTTATTGTCGGCGGCGGCACCGCCGGGTGGATGACCGCAGCTGCTTTGGCAAAACGTTTTGCCAATAATCCCATTAACATCACCTTGGTTGAATCTCCCGAAATTGGCACCATTGGTGTCGGCGAAGCGACAGTTCCGTTTATTAAAGAATTTCTAAAGCAATTAAAAATTGATGAAGTTGAATTTATCCAAGCAACTAATGCCACTTATAAATTAGCGATTAGTTTTGATGGCTGGAAGCAAGAAGGTCACAGCTTTTTACACCCATTCGCAGGTTATGGTTCACGCATCGACAACATTCCCTTTCATCATTTTTGGATAAAACTGAAACAGCAGAACAAAGCACAAGACTTGGATGCTTATTGCTTATCATCCCAAATTGCACGCGCCTATAAATTCGCACTGCCAAAACCCAATCAGGATATTGAACTCTCATCTTTCAATTACGCCTTCCATTTTGATGCAACACTCTTTGCCAAATTTTTATCTGGCTACGCGCAAAAACTCGGCGTAAAACGCATTGAAGCCAGAGTGCAATCTGTCAATCAAAATAAAACTAACGGATTCGTAAATTCGCTTGGCCTATCCAATGATCAAGTTGTTGAAGGCGAATTATTTATAGATTGCTCAGGCTTTAAAGGCTTATTAATCGAAGAAGCATTAAAAACCGGCTACGAAAGCTGGACACAATGGCTACCCTGCGACCGCGCCATCGCAATACCCTGCGAATCAAATGGCAACCCTGCACCCTACACTCGCTCACTCGCCTGCGAAGCGGGTTGGCAATGGCGAATTCAATTACAGCATCGCACCGGCAACGGCTACGTCTATTCCAGTCAACATATTAGCGATGAAGAAGCTATTGAATGCCTGACAAAAAATCTAGAAGGCAAGGCACTCGCAGCCCCAAAACTAATGCAGTTCAACACCGGTATGCGCAAACAATCTTGGAATAAAAATGTATTTGCAATTGGCTTAGCAAGCGGATTTTTGGAACCGCTGGAATCCACCAGTATTTATATGATTCAGGAAAGCATTAATCTGTTGATTGATAATTTCCCTAATAAAAATTGGCACCCACAATTGATTTCTGAATCCAATAAGATTTTACGCATTCGTCAGGAAAAGCTGCGCAACTTTATTATTTTGCATTACTATTTGAATGAACGTCACGGCGAAACATTTTGGGATGCCTGCCGCAACATGTCGATTCCCGATACTCTCGCGGAAAAAATCGAATTATTCAAAAACACCGCACAAGTTAATGTCAGTCATCTGGATTTTTTCCGCACAAATAGCTGGTTGGCCATGTTTGCAGGCTTCAATCGCATCCCTGATTACTATCATCCCTTTGTCGATAACTTCGACGAGGCCTTGGTGGAAAAAGAATTTAATACGATTGCAACAGGTATTCTTGGCGCGATTAAAGGCCTGCCGACCCATAACGAATTTATCCAAAAAAACTGTTTGTAATAGTCATTCTTTCACAGCGGTTTGCATTAGTGGTTTCCACTTTCTCCTTCAAAACCTTGCATTCATGGATGAATGCAGGAGCTACAAGAAAATATTCATGCGGTTTTGAAAGAGAAAGTGGAAATACATACAACTCCCTCCTCCTAATCACAAAGAAATGTAAATCCCTTCACGTCGCGCTTTAGGCAGTGTTAAAAAGGCACTCGTCACAGATATGTAGCAGTAATCCAGACTACACTTACGAATAACCAACAGCGACAAACACAGGTCTATCTCTATGAAAACCACAACACGCTTGTTAGCCATTGCAGGCTTGGTACTTTTCCCTTTTGCACAAAGCCATGCCACCACTGCCGTTGCAACCCACGGTGCACTTGCCGTTAAAGGCAACCAAATAGTTGATGCCAGCGGCAAGCCCGCATCCTTCGCAGGCCCCAGTTTATTCTGGAGTAATACCGGCTGGGGCGCTGATCGCTATTACAACGCGGATGTTGTCGCCTACGTTCAAAAAGATTGGAATGCAACCATCATTCGTGCCGCAATAGGGGCAGATAAAAATGGCGGTTACGCATCGGATCCTGAAGGCAATTATGCCAAAGCAGTACGCGTTATTGATGCAGCCGTTGCACAAGGCATGTATGTACTTGTAGATTGGCATTCGCATGATGCAGAAAAAAATCCTGAGTTAGCAATTAGCTTTTTCGAAAAAATTGCCAAACAATATGGCAATACACCTAATGTGATTTACGAGATTTACAACGAGCCCTTGCAAAGTGCAGACTGGTCTAAAACCATCAAACCCTATGCCGAAAAAGTTATCGCAAAAATTCGTGCTATTGATCCAGATAATTTAATTATTGTTGGCACCCAAACTTGGTCGCAAGATGTAGATAAAGCCGCTGCAGACCCAATCAAAGGCTTTAACAATATTGCCTACACACTTCATTTCTATGCGGGTTCACACAAACAAGAATTGCGCGATAAAGCTCAGAAGGCTTTGGACAGCGGTATTGCACTCATGATTACCGAATGGGGCACAGTAAACGCCAATGGCGATGGCGGCGTTGACAAAAGAGAATCTGACCTGTGGATTGCATTCGCCAAGAAAAATAATTTGTCTATGTGTAACTGGGCGCTGAATGATAAAGATGAAGGTGCTTCGCAATTAAAAAATGGCACAGCGCCAGACGGAAAATGGCTAGATCCCGTATTAACCGCAAATGGCCGCTATGTGAAAGACATGGTACGCAACTGGGATAAGGTGAAATATACCGGCGCTGAACCTGCTTCAAAATAACCAGACATAATTAGGCATAGGATAAAAAGGAGCCCGTTGGCTCCTTTTTATTGGAGTCGGCCAAACCTAGACATATTATTTCAAGAAAATATTTGTAATATTTGGCCAGCTTACTCAATTTATACTCTATGATTTCCCTAGCCCTTATTTAAAATTGGCACTATAACAATAAACTACCTGACAACAATAACCCAAACGATTCATTTTCTCGCAGGTATATTATGAGCTTAACCAGTAACCTTGCCTTTAGCGACACCAAAAAGCACTACGCCATCCTTGATGGGCTGCGCGGAGTTGCGGCTTTAATGGTTGTTGCCTTCCACTTTTTAGAAACCCATGCCGCAAGCCGATTCGAACAAGTCATCAATCACGGTTATCTCGCCGTAGATTTTTTCTTTGTGTTGTCCGGCTTTGTTATTGGATACGCTTACGATGATCGCTGGAATAATATGACGATCACCGAATTTTTTAAGCGCCGTTTAATTCGTCTTCACCCCATGATAATCGTTGCCATGATTATTGGGGCTGTAATGTTTTTCTTTCAGGACAGTAAAGTATTTACCAACATTCATGACGCGCAGCTGTGGCAAGTATTGCTAACCATGCTTATCGGAATGACATTAATTCCATTAACTCCATCCTTGGATGTTCGCGGCTGGCAAGAAATGCATCCACTGAATGGCCCAGCCTGGTCGCTCTTCTTTGAATATGTCGCCAATATTCTTTATGCATTATTTATTCGCAAATTCACCAATACTGCACTCGCTATTTTGGTGTTCATCTTTGGTTGCGTGACAATTCAATACACCATCTGGGGTGGCCATGGCGATATGATTGGTGGCTGGTCACTTTCGCCAGATCAATTGCAAATTGGCTTCACACGCTTAATGTATCCGTTCTTTGCAGGCCTATTGTTATCTCGCGTTGTTAAGCCTGGCCGCATTCAAAATGCATTTTTAATTTGCAGTCTGGCCGTAATTGCCATTTTGGCTATGCCAAGATTTGGCAATGCTGAAAGCTTATGGATGAACGGAATTTACGAATCTGTTTGCATTATTATTTTCTTCCCGCTGATTGTTTACATTGGTGCAAGCGGCTCAATCAAAGCAGGCATTCAATCTCGCGTATGCGAATTCCTCGGCGGAATTTCTTACCCGATTTACATCATTCACTATCCGATCATTTACACCTATACCGCGTGGGTTGCCAATAACAATGTAACCTTAAAAGATGGTTGGCCAATAGCGCTAGGCGGGTATATTGCCAGCATAGTTGTAGCTTACTTGTGTTTGAAGTTTTACGATATTCCCGTAAGACAATGGCTGAGCAAACGCTATATGACTAAGAAATCTGGATAGAACATCGATATGTCGTAGCCCGTATGGAGCTTGCGTAATAAGGAGATTTAAATCCCGTAATGCGTTTCACTCCTTACGGGCTGCACGTCGAAAAAATCATTTACCCAAGATTCAATTGCTCACGCACCTTCTCAATTAATTTTTTAGTCGCGCGAATACCAGCATCTTCACTTATTTTTTCGCCTTCGTATTCAATACCAACATAGCCGCGATATTTCGAAGCGCGCATAAGTTTAAACATGGCGAGAAAATCAATTCCCGATTCATTGCCCTGCTCATCAAAATTAAAACTTTTTGCACTGAAGGCACCAGCATAAGGCATCATTTCTGCAACGCCTTGGTAAATATCGTATTGCTCAACGCAAGCGGATTTCCACATATCACCAGGAACTTCACGACGCACACAGAAATTGCCGAAGTCTGGCATGGTGCCAATATTAGAATCATTGGCGAGGCGCATTACTTCCGATAGATATTTTCCGCTGGATGAAAAGCCACCGTGGTTTTCAACCAGAATTCGAATGCCTAAGGGTTTTCCAATAGCTGATAATTTTTTCAAAGATTCAACAGCGCCAGAGGTCCATTGTTCAAGCGTGCCGTTACCATGCAGGTTTACACGTATAGCGGTGCAACCTAAAAATTTTGCTGCATCAATCCACTTCTTGTGACCTTCAACACCGGCAGCGCGCTCTTTGGCATCGGGCGATGCCAACTCTGGCTCTTTATCAATCATGATTAATGAACTGACTACGCCATTATCTTCGCAACGCTTTTTCAACTCACTTAAGAAAACTTTGTCTTTCGCTTTTTCGTAGAAAAATTGATTAACGTATTCAACAGCACCAATGTCGTAATTTTTTCGCGCAATTACGGGAAAATCCAAGGCAGAAATTTCATTAGCGAATAGCGCCTTGTGTAGCGACCACTGCGCTAGTGATAATTCAAAATGGAATTTTTTTGGTGCATCCGCAAGAGCTGACATGCTCGATAGGGTTCCAGCGCTCATAATTGCAGCTCCGCTGACTAGACTTGTGTTTATGAATTGACGACGGGAAAGGGTTGATGATTTTTCTTCGAGACACATGAGGAGTACCTTTTTGTATTTTGTTATTTGAAATTCTACCGTGAAATAAATTTAAGTAGGAGTTCGTCATTCTCGCGTAGCCCGTATAGAGCCTAGCGTAATACTGGATTTAAAACCCCGTAATGCGTTTCACTCCTTACGGGCTACGATTTTGCTCTCGCTCCCAAGCGGTAGACTGTGAATGTATAGCGCTTTTATTGTTTATGCATTCCCAAGCTGGAGCTTGGGAACGAGAAAACTCTCATAAACCATAACAATAAGAATTATTTAAACCGTTAAATGGGATTAATGTTTTTTATTCTCTGCATTCACCGCCAGCACCAAGAACATATAATTCGTTTCACCACCGCCCATTACGTATTCTGTTTGTTGCCAAAAGAACGGCCAAATTTTTAATTCGGGCAAATCCGGGCGAATTAATGCTGTACCGGAAATTACGCCGCCGGGAATGTATGACCAATCTGCGCGGTTGTTGCCATAGGCAACGGTTGCGGAATTAGCACCTATACCAGACGCAAATGATTGGGTGTTAGAACCGGGGTGTACACCTAAAATAAAATTCAACGCACTAAAATAGGCATCGGTTGTTGTGTATTGTGGCCAGCTTTTGTGGAAGAAATATTGTTTAACGCCGAACTCCTGAATATTCCACCCTGCCCCCCAAATATTGGGTTTATAAGGGACACCATAAGGTGATTCTTTTGCGGCACGCTCGCGAACTAATAGTTGATGTTTTTCAACAGCAGCATTAATTGCAGCAACAAAGTCTTTATCTTCAATGTCTGCCACAATTCTTCCAAGCGGCCAGCCAGCCTCATCAATTTTGGCAACGATTTGATCTTTCAGCGGCAGTAAATCTGCTAGATATTTTTTGTCTTTAGTTGCTAAAAACAACTCGGCGATGGCGAAGGTTTTTTCTTCAATTTTAGTCGCTCGCGAAAATGATTTTTGATAAATCTCAGTAGCAGCCGTTAAAGCATCCTGCGACATTTTCGGGTTGTAGGTTTTTATTGCGCGCGCGGCAGATGCTAAACCAGCAACCACATAGATTTCACGATTAGGATTATCTTCTGTGAAAACCCAGCGATCATCATTATTACCGGACTTATTATTTTTAATTTCGCCCTTAGCGAGCTTTGGGTCGTAAGGAAGGTTGTCAGTTTGCAACGAGCCATCACCCAAGAGTACGTACTGACGTAAATCTGTATCAATAATGCCGCGATACAAACGGCCCATTGACTTATAGCCTCCCAACACACTTAACAAACCATGCTCAATTTGTTGCAGTGCATCATTTTTGCCATCGGGCTGATGAATTTCTACAATTTTAGTTTGTTGATCAATACTGGTGGAATCATAATTTAAACCAAACTCTTCCACCATTTCTGACAACAGCCACACGGTGCCCATTTGCGATTCAACGCGCAAATCGTAATCGCCCGCATCGTGCCAACCACCCGCATTTAATCCGGGAACACGATCGCCGGGTTTGTATTTTGTGAGCGTTGATGGGCCAGAAATATAACCATCGTAATGGTTGTAATTAATGGGCGCCATTAGCGCATCATCTAAATGATCCAAGCCATGCCATACACGATATTTTTCGTTTACACGCATATGGCACATTTGCATGGGCAAAAAATATTCGAGCGTTGGTTGCCACACATGGCGATCAAATACATCGTCATTAATTTTAAAGGATGATGTTAATTTATCGCGGTACCCAATCACATAACTTCCGGAAGTTTGAATATCGGAAAAATCATAGGTGAGGTAGTGATAACGCAGAAAATCACCCCAAACTTGCGGTTTCGCTTTGCGGATTAATTTTTTACCGCTCTCCGTTAACTGATAAATACTCACCTCATCAATATTTACGTCTTTCGCATCTTGTTCAATGACTAATTTTTTCGGCTGCTTGGTTGCGTAACCTATTTGCGAAATTTGCAATACCGGCTCGTATTTCCAACCTTTCACCACATTCGGCGTTATTATCCATTCAATCGCATTTTTGGTAGCATTTGCAGGAATGCTGGTACGGACTATGTACCAACCATTATTGTGGTTGGCGCGACCATCCCACAATTCTAGTTTTCCTGCGCCGCTGTCTTTAGTGATATTTTCAATCACCATACGTTGCTTATCTTCATCGGGTGCGACAACCAATTTATTTCCAACAGCGAGCGGGCTAGCAATAAATTCGCCGCCAACTTTCTCGATAGGACCATTCGCTTGCTGCGTAAATATTCCCGTTTGTTGGTCCATTAAAAAAGCTTTACCAAATAACTCGCCGGGGAATAATTCCAAATTAAAACCAATTTTTCCAATCCATTCTGCCGGCAGTGGCTTTTCCAAATCCACGCTGATTTTAAATTGATTGCCTTGCAATGCAGTGACGCTCACGTTGTACGAAAACTTTAAATCAGGATAGTTAATTGGGTTGAAGCCTTTCTTATCTTTAGTGGGGTCGGGATAAGACATGGTTTGCGTAATGCGGCGCTGCTCTTTATCAACCACTTGCGCACCACCCGTGGGAACGGGCGACCACTGCCCTGGCGATACTTCTAAGCGCAAATCACCGTTGGCGGCAACGCGGCTACCGTGCTGAATAATGGTAACGCCGGTTTGATGCCCATCAGGGTAAATATCGCTAAAGACTGTAACGTTCAGCCCTTGCATAGCGAAATAATTTTTGTCGTTAATATTGAGAGATTCGTTTGCCGATGTATTTTTTGCGTGTGCGTAAGCGGCTGCCACAAACGCGCAAGCCATGATTATTTTTTTCATGATGTCCCTAGCTGATTCGCTAATAAAGATAAGGTGAGCTTAGACTTTTGTAACGCCCATAGCATAATCGCCCAGCGTTTTTGCTAGGCGATTAATTTTGTAGATATTGGTTAATTAATGTTAACTATTGGCTCTGTGCTAATTCAGCCCGACTTAATGCAATTGCGCCCACCCGATTTAGCGGCGTAAAGCGCTTCATCTGCACGTGCAAATGCGGCTTCCAAATCATCTCCCGCTTTAAATTCGGTTGCACCAATCGACAAGGTAATGGCGATGGGCTGCTCTTTATAGTTGAAGGCTGCATTGGCGATTGCGCCGCGAATTGTATCTAGCACTGGCATTGCATCGGCGAGGCTCGTCTCCGGCATAATAGCTACAAATTCTTCACCCCCAAAGCGGCAAAAAAAGTCTACTTCGCGCAAGCGTTTTGCCACTGAGCGCCCAATCACCTTAAGCACGCGATCTCCTGCTTGATGACCGTGGGTATCATTAATTTTTTTGAAATGATCTATATCGAAAACAGCTAGCGTTAAGGGTCGCTTGTAACGCTGCCAGCGGTGATATTCGTAATTCGCGCGCTCGTTGTAATATTCGCGATTGGGTAATTCCGTTAACGGATCATGCAGCGCTTTATGGCGTTGTTTTTCCAGAATAGTTCTGTTTTTTTCTGCTTCATCTTCCATCGTTTTAATTTTGCTGGACAAAGCTTCCAGTTGTTGCGCCAGCTGCCCCTGTTCAGACTCGACATTTTGAAAATTATCAAGTGCTTGACGAATGTTACCAATTTGCGATTGCACCAAGTTTTTTAGCTGTGCCAAATCTGTTGCTGATTCCGCACTCGACTCCAAGCTCGCCATTTCTTTGCGCACAGAGTTTTGTAAGTTTTCACTAGCATTGCGACGACTGGATTCGGATTCAACTGCGCCACCAACCAAACTATAAATATCTGCCAGTTCTTGATTGACATTTTTTAAGTAGGTCGCAAATGCCTGATTAGCGGAAAGATAAGACTGCATCATTAAATCGCGCAAATCTTCCAAGGTTTTAATAAAAACTTCTGCAGTAGTGGCAGCGGTAATTCTTTCGCGTATGGCCTGAACTTTTTTAACCATGGGCGCTTCTTTTTCCAGCCCATTTAAAAATTGGTTAATGACTTGAGTAATTTTTTCAACAAAGGATTGCGGTAATGCATTATTCGATGCTTGGGACTCGTTAGAGTGCAGTGCGCTTTCTACGCGCGAGGCCCCCGTTAACTCGGCATTAATTTCAGCGTAATTGACTGTTGACCCAGCCGGTGTTGGCATTGGGGCAACAACCACATTTTCCGCCGTTTGTACTTTATTAACCGGAGGCACTGCCGTAGCAACTGGCGCGGCAGCAACGTCGGTATCGCTATTATCTTGTACCGCTTTTTCAACAGCTTTTGTTGCTGCTGGTGCGCCTAAGATTTTTTGCAGAAAACCCGTTTTGGGTTGTTCAATCTCTTTTAAAGCTTGCTGCTGAATGCTGGCGAGTTGCTGCAAGAGCGCAGGATACAAACGAACTTTTTTGCTGCGCTCCGGCAATTGAGAAAGGTATTGGCTAATTTCTTTTTTAACACTGCGAGTTAAATCCAATGCTTGCAGTGACTTAACGGTTTCCGTTAAAGAAGTACGCACATCAAGCGCATTTTTTTCCCGATGATCTTCAAAGTTGTGTGCGACCTCATCAAGCCGCGCCAACAAAGCATTAATATCACCCGAGATTGCTCCGCGCATGCGTTCGCGCAACTGCCCTAAAATGCCATCCAAGGCATCATCTTGGCCGTCCGCTACCACACTGACTCTCACCAATGCGCGGCGCAGCAATTCTTGCTGCACGGCAAAGGACTTTTCGATTTGCTCCTGTTGGTCAAGCGCATCCAAATATTTTTCGCGCCAGCTCCCGCCCTTGTCATCAGATTTATCGGCCATGTTCTTCTCGGTATAGGGGTTTTACTCTGCCACTGAGTATAGACAGACTTCGCCAAAACTACCGGCTAGAAACAAAAACGCCCGCGACATTGCTGGCGCAGGCGTTTTTGTGAACATAAATCTGTTAGTGTTTGGTGGCTGCGCGCTCAGCGCGAACTTTTTCCACCAAGAACTGAGCAACTTTCAGCATTTCCTCGTGATTAGAAACATTCACACGGAAACGACCATCCACCACGAGAGTCGGGGTGCTCGCAACTTTAAAATCACGCACACGGTTATCTGCTTGTTTCACTTGGCTATTCACGCCAAAGGAATTGAAGGTGCTGATGGTTTTTTGTTTATCCACACCGTAAAGCGACAGAAAATCAGCCCAGTCCTCAGCCGTTAGCAGCTCTTTTTTGGCAACAAAAACCGAATTGAATACAGCATCCTGAGCCTTATCTTTTACACCCAATGACGCCATGGTGTAGTAACCGCGCTGGTAAATTGGCCAGTTATGGTTGAAGGATGCATGAGTCTGCACCAATACAACATCGGCAGGCTGCTTTTTAACCCAAGCCTGCAATAAAGGCTCAAAGTGGTAGCAATGCGGACACAGGAAGGAGAATACTTCCGCCACTTCAATTCGGGAGGCATCGGCAGGGCGAACCTGTTCAGCCAAAGTCACATAATCTTTGCCTTCGGTGTAGCCAGCTGCACTCACACCCATCACCGAAACACTTAACACAAGCCCGAGCAGGGCAGCCAACATACGCATAAATCAACTCCAACTTATAAAAACGTAAAATGTAGCTCTTATCTAAAGACCGTGGCTAAGAGCGCAGCAGCCCCCTTAAGTTCCCATTGCGCAACTCACTCAGTGTTTTTCAGCGCGCGCCTTGTTAACAAGGAACTGCACTACTTTCAACATATCTTCCTGACTACCGCTAAAACGGGTGCTAATGCGATATTTACCTTCAACCACCAACTCTGGCGTACCAGAAATTTGGTAGCTTCTGAATTGTTGATTAGCTTTAGCAATTTGGTTAGTAATGTCTGCCGACGCATAGGTCGTCAGTACAGCTTGCTTGCTTACACCATAAGCCGATAAAAAGTCAGCCCAGGCTTCGGCATCTTTCAACTCTTTTTGCTCGGTATGGATTCTATTGAAAATTGCGCTGTGAGCTTTTTCACGCACTTTCAAGGCTTGTGCCGTATAAAAACCGCGTTGATAGGGTTCCATAGAGGCGCCCCAAGAAGCGTGCACTTGCACTAACGCCACATCAGGCTTTTGTTGTTTCATCCAGGCATTCAGTATTGGATCGAAGTGAAAACAGTGTGGGCAGGTGTAGGAGAAAACCTCTACTACTTCAATTTTTCCGGGCGTTGATGTTGGAACCGGATTCTCCAAAACCACATAGTCTCTGCCTTCAATGTAGGGAAATATCAGCGAGGGGGCAGCAGGCTCGGCGGCAAATGCGGCGGCAGAAAATACCAAACTCATGAGAGCGGCAAAAATACGCATGAACGGACTCCATCATTTATAGAAAGATTTTTAGAATTGTAGGGCAACACTATGAACCCAAGCTTTCTGAAAAGTTGCGGCACATTATTGTTGTATTAGCCAATAAAAAAGGCGACCTAGGCCGCCTTTTTATCGCAATTACTAACGTACTTACAAGAATTAATTCAAGCCAGCAATAAAGTTAGCTACGGCTTTAATCTCAGCATCGCTCAACTTGTCGGCAATTGAACGCATTGGCGACGTATCACCATCGTTCACACGGTTGCCCGCGCGGAAATTAGTCAATTGCTTCTCGATGTAATCTGGGTGCTGGCCACTCAAGCGAGGAAAGCCCGCGGCCGCGTTGCCTTTACCATCTGGTGCGTGACAGCCGGTACAGGCTGGAACGCCATTCGCCAAATTGCCGCTGCGGTACACCTTTGCACCCAACTCCATAGCATCCACTTTCAAACCAGAATTAACTTGCACTTCCATTTTTTTGGAGCCCGCTAACTGGGTGTTTTGGCTAGAGAAATAAGCCGCAACGTCAGCAATATCCTGATCGTTAAGGTTGGTCAAAATACCCGTCATTTCCATAACCACACGACCAGCAGAGGCTTTTTTAGCTGGGTTTGTCTCAGCGTCCCAAGCTTTGATATCGTGAATTTGTTTTACCAAATAGCGCTCACCTTGACCCGCCAATTTTGGGAAATTAGGTGCAGCACTGTTGCCATCCATACCATGACAAGCACCACACACAGCAGCTTTAGCTTGACCCGCTTTAGCATCGCCAGTCACTTTTGCGCTGCCAGAGGCATAAACGCCTTGCGCAATCGCGATTAAACCCAGCGAAAATAGTGCATTCTTTACGATATATTTCATTGGTAAACCTGTCATTCAATTGAGTTGTAAGCACCCCGAGGGAGCTTAGGGTCATTTTATTCGCTAAGGGATAGGCATCAGGCTACAATGCCGGCCATCCGTCTTCTGCTTGTTTGCATCTCCTTCTCAGACGTCCAAGCTTTTGTTCCAGCAAGCATTAATCCGCAGAAGGGTATGCTGCATTATATACTATCGAGCTAATAACACACCATTTTGAAGGGTTTTTATGACCACGGCGATTAACTTCCACAAGGCCAAATACACGCAAAGCGCCCCTAGCATCCGCGAATGCCCACCTGAAGACGGTGTAGAGGTCGCATTTGCGGGCCGCTCCAACGCGGGCAAGTCGAGCGCCATTAACACGCTGACCAACAACCACAAACTGGCGCGCGTCAGCAAAACGCCAGGGCGCACCCAGCTCATTAACTTCTTTGAACTGAGCGCAACCCAACGCTTGGTAGATCTACCGGGCTATGGCTATGCCAAGGTTTCACGCGAGCAAAAAGAGCTTTGGCAGCGCCACTTGTCAGAGTACCTGCGTGAACGCCAAAGCTTGAAGGGGTTGGTTCTTCTGATGGATATTCGCCACCCCCTGCAAGAATTTGACACCACCATGATCAACTGGGCAACTGACTCGCGCATGCCCGTACACATACTACTCACCAAGGCCGACAAATTAAGCCGTGGCCAAGCCGGTAGCGCTTTGATGGGGGTCAAGAAAGAGATAAAAAATGCGGGATTGGGCGATTTAGTCAGCGTACAAACCTTCTCATCACTCAAAAATACCGGTGTTGATGATTTAAAAGCGAAGCTTCAAGGCTGGCTAGCACCCGAAGAGCTCCTAGAAGTAGACTTACCCGCTGCAGAATAAAAAACCGGTGGCCAAGCCACCGGATATAACGCCAATACTCTTGGGGAAAAGCATCAGCAGGACTAGAGGAGTTACCACACTAAACACTTACTCATCCTATGGCCGCCACAAATTAGATAAGTTCAACCTGATTTTGATAAATACCTAAACTCGCAAATACGCTCGCCTACAGGCATCCATTACAAAATCAACAGACAAAAAAAACCCCGACTAAAAGTCAGGGTAGCTTTGCATAGATCTCAACGCTTAGCTGGCAAATTGCCATTAGGGGAGGAGTTAGCTCATGAAAGTAAAACACACATAACTGAGACTAAGCTCCTGCCAATAAGTTCACTAAAAAGATAAATAAATTTGCGAAATTTTTGCACAATTTAAAAAATCCTTTTTAATCAAAAGGTTAGACTCAAGCAAAATTTGAATTATTTTTAAAATCACCCTCAAATTCAGATTCCATTCAGGAATCC
>JAGKXD010000017.1 GCA_021151525.1 Cellvibrionaceae bacterium
CTGCAGTGCAGGGCTTTTTTTTTGGGGTGAAATAATTATTAAAAAAATAATAACCCTATACGTAAGTATGTGGCGGCGGTGGGCGGCCTTCTGTATCTTGATTTTAGAATGTTCATGTCGAGCATTTCTAAATTTTTTCAACTTATAAAGGATGCATGTGATGGGAATTAAAATGCCAAAAGTAAAAGTTCCGAAAATTAAAGTGCCTGACGTTAAGGTGCCTGAAATAAAAGTGCCGGACGTGAATATTCCAAAAATTTCTACACCTCAAAATCCCATATCTAGCCTGCCTACTCAAAAAGATTTAAATCAAGTGGTTGGCTCTGGAAAGAAGCTCGGTGGCGATATTGTTGATGCAAGTAACAAAGTTGCAGATGTTGCAAAGGAAACGGCTAAGGATACAGTGAGTGCTGCAAATGATGCAGCGAAAGCTGCCAACGAAGCTATAAAGGTTATAAACAAAACCGTATTAAGTCTCGTTAATAAAGCAATTGTTGATAGCGCTAATGAAGTTGCAAAAAAATACAACTATGCCTGCGATGAGGTTACTGCTGGTGCCACCATGGTTGCTAGCGAAATGGAAAAAGGTGCAGCTGTTGTTCGCGATGGTGCTTGTTTGATTGAGGAGTGGGTAGAGAATAATTATTGTTCGATTGGAATGAGTGTAGCGTTGGGCACTTTTTTTGCGGCCATGTTATATCGCCCTGAACCGGAATGTCAGGCGCAAACGACTGCAACTATGGCTCCACTCAGTGCCACTGCGATTACTTATTTAGCGGCTAAAGAAACTGTGGGTGATGTGCTCGTTGGAGAAGCCTGCGATTTAACCGCTGGTGCATTTGTCGAATTGTTATGGCTAATTCCTGAAGTGGCTCGTGGTGTCGGCAAGGCGAACAAAGAAATTTTCACGGCGGGAATTTCATTTTGCCTTGCAAAATCATTTGAAGTCGCTGCAGGCTCATTTGTGGTTCCGCAAGTGGGGGCTGCTATGTGTGCTGGCATAATTACCAGTATTACAACGCAATTAGTGTGTGATGGAAAATTACCTTCAGGCGCGCGCGAGTGGGGCATGACTGCATCAAACGGATTGTAAACCGTTTATGTGGATAAAGCGTGCAGAAGAAATTCTGCACTTTATGCTCAATTTTCTTTCCCCAATAATGGATGACATTAAAATGCTTTTAAGAATAGGATCGCGTGGAGATGATGTAAAAGCCTTGCAAGAAAAATTAGGTGCAGCGGCAGATGGTATTTTTGGTTCGGGAACGGAACAACTTGTTAAAGCATGGCAAACCGCAAACGGATTAACGGCAGATGGTATTGTTGGCGATAGAACTTGGGCAGTATTGTTTCCAGTTGCGCAAATTATTGCGCTCGAAGGCGAAGAAAAAATCCTAAATATAGATCGTCTTGGTGGTCATGTACCCGATAACGTGCTCTCACAACTTGACGACGCCACTGTCAAATCACACATCACCAATAACTTGCGCTTGGCACATTTTTTATCGCAGTGTTGCCACGAGTCAGGTAATTTCAAGTCGACGACTGAAAATTTAAATTACAACGCGAAAGGATTATTGGCAACTTTTCCTTCTTATTTTAAGGAAGAAGGCTTAGCCGAAAAATACCAGCACAATGCAGAGATGATTGCGTCAAGAGTCTATGCCAACCGTATGGGAAATGGCGATGAAAACTCTAAGGATGGATTTACCTTTCGCGGGCGCGGTTATATTCAATTGACGGGCAAAGCAAATTATCAAAAGTTCGCGGCGTCTTTGGGTATAGCTGTTGATACCAACCCCGATATGGTGGCAACGCAGTATGCTCTGACATCAGCGGCCTATTTTTTTACCGAAAATTCTCTTTGGGGTATTTGTGATCAAGGTGCAACAGGTGATGTAATCAGCCGAGCCACTAAAAGAATTAATGGCGGAACCAATGGTTTAGAAGAGCGCACAAAATACTTTAATAACTACTACGCATTACTTACTGCGTAATTCATGTTTCGTTTATCTCAATTAATCTTCTCGGTTTTAGGAGTGGCTATGGATAATGTAGCGCTGTGTAGTTTGCGAAAAGTAAGCAATCGTTTGTTGTTTGCGTTAATGGTATTGATTGCGCTGTTTGTTGCGGCAAAGCTTGCGATCACAGAGCACAATGAAAGTTTTATTTTACCCTTTGTGTTAATTGCGGGAGCCTTGGGCTCTTTTGTGTCTTTACAGCGCAGGCTCAAACAATTATCTGCAGATGATTTGTCATTGATGTGTGAATCGCTGGCGAGTGTTTGGTTGCCGCCGATAACTGGCGCGCTCTTGGCTGCAATACTCTATATGCTTTTTATTGGCAATTTAATTTCGGGGAGTTTATTTCCTGCCTTTAATGCGCAGCCTGAAGCTGGCACAGTGTTAAAAGGTTTTGTTTTGCTTGCACACATAGAAGCGACCAGTGTGTCGGATTATGCAAAGCTTATTTTCTGGAGCTTTTTGGCGGGATTCTCAGAAAGCTTTGTTACCAACATTATGGGAACCTTTGAATCTAAAGCACTTTCAGGTGACGGTGAAAAGGTGATGATTAGTGAGTCTAGGTCAACCATTATTCAAGTAACGGAAGATAACCCAGGTTAACGTCCGTAGAATTATTTGTTGTGAAGTTGGTTGTAAAAGGTGCACGCACGAAAAGTATTGCTTGTCGCAATAATTAAAGATGCTATTTTCTTTTGTTAATCGCGGTGCTGGATTCGTGTTATCGATGCATTGTTGTTACAGTCTTTAACAATTGCGTGCAAATATTGTCTATTTCAAAGGGGGGACGGTTTCTATACTGCAATCATTCCCAAGCGCTCTTGCGAGGGTAGATTTCAACGAGTAACCAGGAATTCCCCATGAAAAAGATGATGTCATTAAAAATATTGAGTGTGTGTGCCGGTGTTGCTTTGGCATCGCAACAGGTGTTGGCTACAGATGCAGGTAAGTTTTACGTTGGAGCAGATGTAGGCACAACGCAATTTTCAGGCGACGGCCCAGGCAAAGATTCTGTATTTGTTGCAGGGCAATCTTTTAAAGATTCAGATACCAGCTATGGTTTGCACCTGGGCTTTCAGTTTAACGATTGGTTTGCGGCTGAATTGGGCTACACCGATTTCGGTAGTGCAACAGATCGTTTCAAAATAAGACCAGACATCATGTTTATTGTTGCCCCAAACAATATTCAAACGGTCGATGCCAAAGGCGTGTCTTTAAGTGGCGTCTTCTCGCATCATTTCAGTAATCAATTTGCGGTTTTGGGTCTGCTGGGCGTTTCCTCCATGGACTATAAGAGCACTTTGTCGGGAGGATTTTCTCCGGTGACGGGTAGTTTGCTGGAAAAACACAGCTTCTCTGATCAAGGTCTGATTTACGGTGTTGGTGCTCGTTACGCGCTCAGTGATTCCTTTGCTCTGCGCGCGGATTTACGTCGTAACGATGTGGGCGACTTTAGTTTGGATACGGCTTCAGTTGGCCTTGAATATTCATTCTAGAAAATACCTAAGCGCAATAAGGATGTTGCTCTGCTCCGGTTTTGAAAAGGCTATATCTTCTTAATCAGACAAGGGATAATGCGCGCTTTTGCACCCGTTGCTAAAGGATTTTCCGTGTCTGAATCTGCGTTGCCCCCCGTTGAGCCGCCCAAGCGCAATATGCTGCGCTCCAGTTTAATCACGGGTTCTATGACTATGATGTCGCGCATTACCGGTTTGGCGCGCGATCAATTACAAGCCTATTTTTTGGGTGCCGGTGCTGATGCCGACGCCTTCAACGCTGCTTTCCGTATCCCCAATTTCTTTCGTCGCCTATTTTCTGAAGGCGCTTTTTCACAGGCCTTTGTGCCTGTGCTGGCAGAATACCGCACCAAGGGAACCCAAGCTGCGCTCAAGCATTTAGTCGATAGTGTAGCGGGTTGTTTGGGTTCAACCCTGATATTAGTGACCTTACTAGGAGTTTTGGGCGCTCCGGTGTTGGGTGTGGTTTTTGGATCGGGCTTTATGGCAGATACCGCCAAGTTTGATCATTACACCTCGCTCATTCGCATCATGTTTCCCTATTTGATGCTGATTTCCCTAAGCGGATTTATGGGTGCGATCCTCAACAGTTATGGCCGTTTTGCGGTATCCGCATTTACCCCCGTGCTGCTCAACGTAATCTCCATACTCGCCATGATAATCACGGCGCAGATGATGGGTTCGGTAACCTTTGCGCTTGCGTGGAGTGTGCTGGTTGCGGGGGCGTTGTCGATCGTCTTCCAAATGCCGCATTTGCGCCGCATCAACATGCTGCCATCCCCCAAAATTAACTGGAAAGACCCCGGCGTACAGCGGATTTTGGCGCTTATGGCACCGGCGATTTTTGGTGTCTCAATCGCACAGATCAACACCTTATTTGACTCCACTGCCGCCTCTTGGTTGATTGAGGGGAGCGTTACTTGGGTTTACTACTCAGATCGTATGGTTGAGCTGCCATTGGGTATTTTCGCAGTAGCTATTGGTACGGTAATCATGCCAAGTCTTTCCCAATTGCACGCCTCAGATTCGCCTGAGGAGTTTAGTAAAACGCTGGATTGGGCGATTCGCCTCATAGTATTGATCGCTTTGCCGGCAACTCTAGCGCTAATGATCTTGGCGCAGCCCATCATGTTTACGCTCTTCCAGCACGGTAAGTTTTTGGCGCGCGATGCGCTTATGTCTTCCTACAGCTTGCAAACCTATGTGCTTGGGCTTTTGGCATTTATGTTGATTAAAGTCTTGGCGCCGGGTTACTTCGCCCGTCACGATATGAAAACACCGGTGAAAATCGGCATGATTGCCATAGGTTCAGGTATGGCCATTAAGGCAGTTATTGTCTGGCCGATGCATCAATTCTGGCATTTAGGGCATGCAGGTTTAGCCTTGGGAACGGCGCTCGCGGCCTACGTTAACGCTGGCTTGCTCTATCGTGGCTTGCGTACAAGCAGTGTTTACAGTCCGGCAGACAACTGGTTAAAAACTTGGCTGCGCTACGGCCTTGCCAATGCGTTGATGGTGTCGGCGTTGCTGGTCGGCACCCACTACCTTAACGCTTGGGCCACATGGGAAATTCTGGAGCGTATCGTCTACCTTGCTGTTTTATGTGCGGGCGGCGGCCTGTTTTACCTATTGGGCCTAGGACTTGCTGGCTTTAGACCCAAAGATTTTCGCGCTCCGCATTAGCAGCGAAGCGCGCGGCTCCTGTATACTTCTCGCCCGCCGCAATGCAAGTCATTGTGGCCACAACTAATTTGAACAGATTCAGGTAACGGCAACCCGTGCAGCTAGCGCAACGAGAATTTATCCGCGGATTACACAATCTTCGCCCCGAACACAAAGGCTGTGTGGCGACGATTGGCTCTTTTGATGGTGTTCATCTCGGTCATCAGACGATATTGCGCCAGCTCAAACAAGTCGCCCAAGCTCAGGGCTTACCTGCTGTTGCCATAGTCTTTGAGCCCCAGCCCCACGAGTTCTTCTCCAAAGACAAAGCGCCTGCGCGCTTAATGCGTATGCGCGAAAAACTCGAAGCTTTGTGGGCGGCCGGTGTCGATAAAGTTCTGTGTTTAAACTTCAATCAAACCTTGCGCAGCCTCTCGGCAGAGCAGTTTATCGACCGCGTTTTAGTGCAGGGGTTAGACGTAAAGCATTTAGTCGTTGGCGATGATTTTCGTTTTGGCTGCGACCGCAAAGGTGATTACCACCTGCTGCAAACCAAAGGCAAAGAGCTTGGTTTTGACGTGAGCGATACCCATACCCTGGAAATGGATGGCAATCGCATTAGTAGCACGCGCATTCGCCAACTGTTAGAAGCGGGCGATTTTGCGGAGGCTGAAAAATTACTCGGCAAACCTTACGGTGTTTATGGTCGGGTTGTTTACGGCAAACAGCTTGGCCGCCAATTAGGTGTACCAACTGCCAATGTTGAATTACGCCGCTATCGTTCACCGCTTCACGGTGTATTTGCGGTGACTGCGGTTTTTACCGATGGTGAAAAAGTGCAGGGCGTTGCCAATATAGGTGTGCGCCCAACGGTAAACGGTTTAAAAAAACCTTTACTGGAAGTGCATTTGTTTAATTTCTCGCGCACGATTTACGGCCAAGTGATTGATGTTGAATTTCATCATAAATTGCGCGATGAAAAAAAATTTGCATCACTCGATGAATTAAAAGCGCAATTGCAAGCTGACATAGACCAAGCAAAAGCTTTCTTTAAAATTTAAATTTATTTTTTGTTAACAAGTTGAAGCCATGACTGATTATAAAGCCACACTGAATTTGCCCAACACCGATTTCGCAATGAAAGCGAACCTCGCCCAGCGCGAGCCGGAAATGCTCAAACAATGGCAAGCGAATAATCTCTACCAAAAAATTCGCGCTGCCCGTGCAGGCCGCGAGCAATTTATTTTGCACGATGGCCCACCCTACGCGAATGGCGATATTCATATTGGTCACGCTGTTAACAAAATTCTGAAAGATATTATTATCAAGAGCAAAACCTTGAGCGGTTTTGATTCGCCATATGTTCCTGGTTGGGACTGTCACGGCTTGCCTATCGAACACAATGTCGAGAAAAAAATCGGCAAAGCCGGCGATAAAGTGGATGTAAAAACCTTCCGCCAAAAATGCCGCGAATACGCCGCCAAACAAGTTGATGGCCAACGTAATGATTTTGTACGCATGGGTGTGTTAGGTGATTGGAAAAAACCTTATCTCACCATGGATTACAAATTCGAAGCTGACATTATTCGCGGCCTTGGAAAAATTGCTGAAAACGGCCATCTCCATAAAGGTTTTAAACCTGTGTATTGGAGTGTGGTGGGCGGCTCTGCATTGGCGGAAGCTGAAGTTGAATATCAAGACAAGACTTCATTTTCTATCGACGTAAAATTTGCATTTGTTGATCAAGCAAATGTTGCCAGCAAAATTGAAGGTTTGAGTGGCTCGGGTCAAATTGCACTAGTGATTTGGACAACGACGCCGTGGACGCTTCCTGCGAACCAAGCCGTTTCTGCCAATGCAGAAGTGGATTATGTGTTGGTGCAAGTAGGTGATACGCGTTTGTTAGTTGCCGAAGCCTTGGTGACTAATGTAATCGGTCGTGCGCAAGCAGATGAGCATAAAATTGTTGGCCGTGTAAAAGGCGCAGCGCTGGAAGGTTTGTTGTTGCAACATCCTTTCTATAATCGCCAGGTTCCTATCTTATTGGGTGACCACGTTACTACTGATGCAGGTACTGGTTTTGTTCACACCGCACCAGACCACGGTGCAGACGACTTTAATGTGGGCGTGAAATACGGAATCGGTACACTCAATTATATCGACGACAACGGTTACTATCGCTCAAACGTCGAGATTTTTGCAGGCGATCACGTTTACAAAGTTGATGAAAAAGTTATCAATTTATTAATCGAAAAAAATGCATTGCTGGCGCAAGGTAAAATCACTCACAGCTTCCCGCATTGCTGGCGCACTAAGACGCCGCTAATTTTCCGTGCAACACCGCAATGGTTTGTGAGCATGAGCAAAAATAATTTGCGCGATCAAGTAGCGAAGGCCGTTGATGGCGTGCAATGGGTTCCTGATTGGGGCAAGGCGCGTATCGACGCCATGCTCGCAACTTCGCCCGACTGGTGTATTTCCCGTCAGCGCACTTGGGGTGTTCCAATTGCGTTGTTTGTGCACAAAGAAACCCAAGAGCTGCATCCAAAAACGGCAGAATTAATTGAAGTTGTTGCCAAAAAAGTTGGGCAGAGCGGAATGGATGCTTGGTTTGATTTGGATGCTGCAGAATTGTTGGGCGCTGAAGCTGGCACCTATCAAAAAGTGACCGACACACTCGATGTGTGGTTCGATTCTGGTGTAACTCATTACGCCGTATTGGAGCAACGCGCCGGTTTACGTTTCCCTGCGGATTTGTATTTGGAGGGTTCGGACCAGCATCGCGGTTGGTTCCAATCATCGCTGAAAACATCTATGGCCATGAATGGCGTTCCACCTTATAAAACTGTGTTGACGCACGGTTTCGTGGTGGATGCGCAGGGTCGCAAAATGTCGAAATCTATCGGCAACGTAATGTCACCGCAAAAAGTCATGAACGACTTGGGTGCCGATGTATTGCGTCTTTGGGTTGCAGCGACTGATTTCAGTACCGAGATGAGTGTGTCCGATGAAATTTTAAAACGCACTGCAGATTCTTATCGCCGTATCCGCAATACAGCGCGTTTTATTTTGTCGAATCTCACTGGTTTTAATCCTGCCACTGATGCTGTTGCTATGGATGATATGTTGCAGTTGGATCGTTGGATTGTGGGTCGCACTGCCGCATTGCAACAAGAAATTATTGAAGCTTACGACAACTATCATTTGCATTTGATTTATCAAAAACTGCACAACTTCTGTGTTGTGGAGTTGGGTGGCTTCTATCTCGATATTATTAAAGATCGCCAATACACCACCAAAGGTGATTCGCTTGCACGCCGCTCAGCACAAACAGCATTGCAACATGTTATTGAAGCAATGGTGCGCTGGATTGCGCCAATCCTGAGTTTTACAGCCGATGAAGTTTGGAAAGAAATTGCCGGCGAGCGCGATGACAATGTATTCACCGCCGAATGGTATAAGTTGCCTGCAATTCCGGCTGGTTCGTTTGACGATGCTTACTGGAATTTAATTGCTGATGTTAAAACAGCGGTTAACAAAGTATTGGAAGCAAAACGTGCTACCGGTGAAGTAGGTGGTTCTTTAGGTGCAGAAGTTATTTTGTATTGCGACGATAAATTGCAATCTGAATTGCTGAAACTCGCCAACGAATTGCGTTTTGTGTTGATTACCTCAACTGCAGAAGTTCGCCCTGCAAGTGAAGCGGTAAATGCAGATGCAACAGAGGTGGCTGGTTTATTTGTCGCCGTGAAAAAATCTGAGCACGCTAAGTGTGAGCGCTGCTGGCATCATCGTGCGGATGTTGGTACCCATACGGTGCATCCAGCTATTTGTTTGCGCTGCGTAGAAAACGTAGACGGCAAAGGCGAAGCGAGAAGTTTTGCCTAATGCCAATAAACATTTCGCGTCAGCCTCTGGTTTGGTATGCAATCGCTTTGGCTGTTGTAGCGCTAGATCAACTGAGTAAGGTTTGTGTCTCTGCAAACCTTACTTATGGTGAGCCAGTAAATTTCACATCATTTTTTAATTTCACTTTGTTACATAATCACGGTGCGGCATTTAGCTTTCTGGCTGCACAAGGCGGTTGGCAGCGTTGGTTTTTTACTGCGCTAGCGATTGTTGTGAGCTTAATGTTGTTGGTGTGGATTGCGCGTAGTGCTGCAAAAAGCAAGCTGGAAAGTTTTGCTTTAGCATTTATTTTGGGTGGTGCACTTGGAAATCTATACGACCGCATCCATTTAGGTTATGTGGTCGATTTTATTGTGGTGCATTACCAAGAGCATTTTTGGCCAGCGTTTAATTTGGCGGATTCCGCTATCACTTTGGGTGCTTTTATCTTGATCGCCCAAATGCTATTCAAGAAAGAGAAAGATATTCATGCGTAATTTAGCTTTAGGTCCTGGCACTCGCGTTACTTTGCATTTTGCATTGCGCATGCCGGATGGCGAATTAATTGATTCCAACTTTGAGCGCGAGCCCGCCACCTTTACGGTAGGTGACGGCAATTTGTTGCAAGGTTTTGAACAGGCGATTTTTGGTTTGCAAGAAGGCGATCGCAAAACTGTGGTAATAAAACCTGAACATGGTTTTGGCCAGCGTAACCCCAATAACATTCAGGAAATCCCGCGCGGTCAGTTTGATGCTGATTTGCAATTGGAGGAGGGATTGGTGTTGTCCTTTGCGGATGCACAAAAAACCGAATTGCCCGGTGTGGTAAAACGTTTTAACGATGATGTGGTGACAGTGGATTTTAATCATCCACTCGCCGGTCGCGATATTGTGTTTGAAGTTGCTATATTGAAAATTGAGCCTGCACAGGTTCATTAAACCCCCTCCCAACCTCCCCCTTGAAAAAAGGGGGAGGGGTTAAAGTTAGGTGTATGCATGACAGAAATTAAACTCGCCAATCCTCGTGGATTCTGTGCTGGAGTTGATCGCGCGATTGATATTGTGAACCGTGCGCTTGATGTTTTTGGTGCGCCTATTTATGTGCGTCACGAAGTTGTGCATAACAAATTTGTTGTGGACTCTTTGCGTGAGCGTGGTGCAGTTTTTGTCGAAGAAGTCGATCAGGTTCCCGATGATGTTATTTTAATTTTCAGTGCTCACGGTGTGTCGCAAGCTGTTCGTAAAGAGGCTGAAAATCGCGGTCTGCAAATTTTTGATGCAACTTGCCCATTGGTTACTAAAGTTCATATCGAAGTAACACGCTACAGTCGTCAAGGTCGTGAATGCATTTTGATCGGCCACGAAGGTCACCCTGAAGTCGAAGGGACTATGGGACAATACAATAATAAAAACGGCGGAGAAATTTATTTAGTTGAAGACGAAGCAGATGTGGATGCATTAGTTGTTAAAAATCCTGACGCGCTTGCCTATGTTACACAAACAACCTTATCCATGGATGACACCGCAAAAGTTATCGATGCTTTGCGGAAAAAATTTCCCAATATTCAGGGGCCGCGCAAAGACGATATCTGCTACGCCACCACTAATCGCCAAGATGCTGTGCGTCAACTTGCCCTCGAGTGTGATTTGGTTCTTGTTGTTGGTTCGCCTAACTCATCGAACTCAAATCGTTTGCGTGAACTCGCAGAACGCTGCGGTACAGAAGCTTATTTGATTGATGGTCCAGACGATATAAATCCTGAATGGATAAAAGCAAAGAATTCAATTGGCATTACTGCTGGTGCATCGGCACCTGAAGTTTTAGTTAAACAAGTGATAGAAAAATTACAAGCTTGCGGCGCAACTATTCCGCAAGAAATGGATGGAACGCCAGAAACCATTAGTTTCTCTTTACCAAAAGCATTACGCTTATAAAAGAAAAAGGCTGGTGAATTACCAGCCTTTTTCTTTATATCATTGCGCAATCTTGCGCACTGATTTCATGCTGTCGAACTCGCCCACCACGCGATAAAATCAACTCGTAGCCTTTGCCTTTTCCCTCTGGACAAATAGTAAACGTACCCGCCTGAAATGCCCCCGCAGAACTTGTCCCATTTGCATTTCTACTTTCGCCGGTGCTCACATAAGATACAAAATTGTTGATGTGGCTATTGGCTTTTATACGAACACCGGTCAGCTTTTCATGTTTTAAAAAACTGATTTCATCGCTGTCGCGTATACCGTCGTTATTTTTATCAATAAATACTTCCCAACCATTTTCCCAAGTTGTTTGTTTGATTAGAGTAGTTCGGCTACTGGTTGCGACTGCTTTGGTGCGAGTAAGCTCCAGAGAGCTCAACAAAGTTTCAGTAGCGGTTTTCACTTTCGAGTTTTGCAGCTGCTGATTGAAATTGGGTAAGCCAAGGCCTAGTAGAATTGACGTGATTGCAAGAGTGGTGAGTAGATCAATAAGCGTAAAGCCAAAAGACTTCATAATGTTCCCTCCTTGGGATTGTTGTGTGTTGAGCTATATGCCAGATAGGCCGCTCATTCATCCTTGGTGACCGCATATCAGTAGATAAGCGCGGTCAAAACATACCTGTGATAAGGTTTGATCAATATAATCGCTAGTTCGAGATTCGTCTAGACGTTTAACTGGATCCAATAAATGACTACATCCATATTGAAGAAGCAAAAAGCATTCACCTTGATCGAGTTGATGATTACTGTCTCAATTCTGGCGATTGTGATGGCTGTGGCTTTTCCCAACTTTAGATCTACTGTAGCTAATAATCGTAGTCTTGGTGCGGGTGGAGAGCTGGTTGCAGCTTTAAATTTGGCGCGGGCAGAAGCAATAAAGCGTAGCACTCGCGTAACCTTATGCACAACAACAACTGGCGATGCCTGCTTAGCAACGAGTGATTGGACTAAGGGTTGGTTGCTATTTGTGGATGATGTAGCAACGGATACAGGCACTCCTGTGGTTACCACATCGCCCACAAGCAAAGTTATACGTTATTGGAAAGACCTTCCATCGAATATGGTTGCAACTGCAGTAAAAACACCGAGCACGGCCATTCATTATGTACGATTTAATTCCATGGGCGGTTTGGCTCGTGCCCCCAACGATTCTGCTTCTCGGGAGCTAAATGTGTCAATTAATCAGTGCAGAGGAAAGCAACAGACCAAAATTACGGTCGGTATTGCGGGAATAGTAACTTCATCCCTAACTAATTGTCCTTGATGAAGGGTGACAAAGAAATGAAAAAACTTACTCACCAACGAGGTGCAACACTGATTGAGGTTGCAATCACCGGGTTAATTTTGGCCACTTCTTTGTTGGCCATGGCAACGCTACAGACACGTTCTATTCAATTTAATAAAAGTTCTTTGATGCGTTCGCAAGCGAATATTTATGCTTATGACATTATCGATCGTATTCGTATAAATCGCGGTGCTGCCAGCGCCAACATTGAAGCCTACAACGCTGATTATGGAGATACTCCTTCGGGCAATACCTTGGCTACAGCAGATGTTAGTGCATGGCGTACGAGTATTGCTGGGGTATTGCCCGGCAGTGGCGGGAAAATTTTGTGTAACAAATCAACTCGTCTGTGTACGGTTTCTATTAAATGGTCGGAAGAGCAATTGTTCGGTGCTCAATCCGGCTCGAATCCTGATGCCAGTGCAGAGTTGGTTTATTCGACATCGATTTAAAAGGTAGAAAAATGAAGGCTAATCAAAAAGGTTTGTCTCTTGTTGAGTTGATGATTGCAATCACGATTGGATTAATTTTAATGACAGGCGTTGTTAAAGTTTTTCTTTCTAGCAAGAACACCTATTCAAACCAACAGGCGCTTTCTCGAGTTCAAGAGACAGGGCGTTTGGCGATTGAGTTTCTATCAAAAGATATTCGCATGGCTGGCTATACTGGCTGCAGCAGTCGCACCGGCGTTCCACCAACCAATACCTTGAAGACACCCACGGCATTTAAGTTTAATTTTGCAGGGGCGATAATGGGTTATACCTCCAACGCTATGCCCGCTAGCAATGGTTTATCTCCTGCGCCTTTGAATTCACCCGTTACAGATGTTATTTCAGTACGTGGCGCTTATGGAACCGGTGTAGAGGTGACTCAGACAAATTCTGCAACAGAAGTCTATATAAAGCCTGATGCAACAACTACAGAAACCAATGGTTGCGGCACTACAGATCGTGTAAGCGGCTTTTGTGTGAATGATATTGTCATGATCGCTGATTGCACCAAGTCGCGTGTTTTCCAAATTACAGATATCCCTAACAGCGGCAATCCTATTGTGGTGAAGCATGATAGTACTGCGGCTGTTGCGCCGTCAGGAAATGCGATAGCGGCATGGTGGACTGGCAGTTTGTCTACGGAGAATGATGTATTCCAGCCCGGTGCTGAATTGATGCAGGCTTTTAATACAACCTATTACATTGCGACTGGTACTTCCGGTCGCTCTAGTCTTTATCAAAGCGTAAATGGTGTTACAAACGCTTCTGAGTTATTGGAAGGCGTTGAGAATATGAGTATTACTTATGGGCTAGATGCAACTCCGGCTCCGCCAGCAACGCCAGACTACATTCCCGAATCTTATGAGACCGCCGCAACTATAACGGCGGCTAACAATTGGGCCAAGGTAAGATCGGTTCGAATTTCAGTAGTTGTTGCGAGTGTTGAGGATAACGTATTAGCAGAAGCGCAAACTTTTACTTTCAATGGTACAACTACGACAGATCGACGTTTAAGAATGGTATTTACCACCACTATCGGCATCAGAAGCCGTCTTATTTAATAAATTTTTTAATGGCTTGGGGGCCACAATGAAAAAGATAGTACAGCCACAAGCGTATCAGCGAGGCGTGGTCATGATCATTGGCTTGATTATGCTGCTGTTGCTGACTGTGATTGGTTTGGCCTCTATTAGAGGCACCAATTTGCAAGAGCAAATGACAGGTAACATGCGAGATCACAATTTGGCTTTTCAGTCAGCAGAATCTGCGCTGAGGTTGGGTGAGGAAGTTCTGAATAAGCCCACCATTACAGTAACTTTTGATGGTACCACTGCAGGATATTACTCTGACTTAATGCAGGCTGGCGCTACTTACACTCGTCCCATTACGTGGAATAAAACTCAATGGGCAGATCGTAGTGTGCAAATTCCAGCATCGACCTTGAGTAATGTTTCCGAACCCCCTCGTTTTGTAATAGAAAAGCTTACCGTGCCCGTGGTTGCGGCAACCCAAGGAGGCGGAATTGATTCAGAAAGTAGGGATAAAAGTCCGGATGCTATCTATTTTCGCGTAACCGCTCGTGGTTTAGGTGGCACTGCTGATTCAGAAGTTATTGTTCAGTCAACTTTCGTTCGCTGAGTTTAGGTATTTGGAGCAAATCATGAAGTCATTCGATCGTTTACGTTGGTACGCCTCAAAAGCACTTACCTTATTCGCAAGTGGGTTCTTATCGCTTGCAATTGTTCATAGTGCGTTCGCAGGTTTGCCTGAACAAAAGCCGCTTTTTTTATTGTCTTCTGTCAAGCCAATAATTATGTTGAACTTGCCCAAAGAGCAACAGCTTTTTTTCAAGCTTTACAATGATTATACGAATATCACGAATGCTGCGGGTAACCCGATGGATGATGCGGGAAATGCTGCAGATGCTGTTATTGATATCTCTGATACCACCTACAATAACAACTACGATTATTACGGCTATTTCGATAGCAAAAAATGTTACAAATACAGCACTTCAAATGCGCGTTTTGAGCCTAACTCTTGGAGAAACTCCTCTAGAGATTGCGTTGGTACAGACGAATGGAGTGGAAACTTTTTAAACTGGGGCACCATGACGAGAATTGATGCAATCCGCAAAATTCTTTATGGCGGTTATCGCTCGCAACAAGATTCAACCGATGGTGGAACTGTTTTAGAGCGGGCATTTCTCCCTAATGATGCGCACTCATTTGCTAAGTTTTATCGTCCCGCTGGAGCGAGCAATAACGCCATTCAAACAGAGCTCAAAAAAGTTGTACCAGATGTTGTGGCAGATGCATCAGGTATTACTCTTTGCAATACCACTGATGCAACAAACAGAAACGATGCTGGGCAGGCTGCTAACTCGCAAGCCTTGTCTCAAACCTCTACCGCCCCACCATTAATGAAAGTTGCAAAAGGCGATTATTCACTGTGGGCTGATAATGAGCGTTGGCAGTGCGGCTGGAAAAATGATCCCATAGGTAATAACGATTTAAAAAATACTACTAATGGTAATGTGTCTGCACAAAGTGGAATTAGTGCGGCTACAGGTAATCCTAATAAAGCAAATGATGGCGTTGATTACGGCAATTACAATGTTCGTGTTCAGGTTTGTAAATCCAGCTTCGTTGATGCTGATACGGATAACAATGAAAAATGTAAAAAGTACGCAACCAATAACATTAGGCCAACGGGCTTGCTCCAACAGTATGGTGAGAATGATTCATTAATGTTTGGTTTGGTTACTGGTTCTTACAGTAGAAATAAAACTGGCGGTGTACTTCGTAAGGCGGTAAGCAGTTTCACAAATGAAGTGGAGTCTAGTACCGGAAAGTTTCTCTATCCAACCAATAGTATTGTGAAAACCTTAGATAAGCTGCGCATCTATGGTTATCGCTATGATGATGGTACCTATTTTGGGGTTACTAATAGTGATAATTGTCAGTGGGGTTGGAGCTCATTTGATGACATGCCCACGAATAATAAGGCCACTTGTACTAACTGGGGTAACCCCCAAGCAGAAATATATTTAGAGTCATTACGTTACTTAGCTGGCTTGGGAGCAGCAAGTTTTAATGCTGACGATTCAGGATTAATAGCGGGTTTGACCACTGTTGCATCGCCGGGCGCTAATACTACCGCAGCTCGAGGTGTTGACTGGACAGACCCTATAGATACAACTGACTCAGGTAACTACTGCGCGCCTTTGAATGTTCTGCAATTCAACGCTTCTGTGACTTCGTATGACACGGATAATCTGGCAGGGTATACATCTGCCATCAATATGCCTGCTTCACCCGCACCAACAACCTTGGATGCGGCTACTGATTTAATTGGTACTACAGAGGCGATTTCTGGAAATTATTTTATCGGGGAAAATGGCGTAAGTACCACTACAAATGATCCCAATGGATTTCAGTTATGTACCGCTAAAACAGTATCCAACCTTTCTGCCTTGAAAGGGATTTGTTCAGAAGCTCCTCGCCTTCAGGGTGGTTTTGGTATTGCAGGCCTATCCTATCTTGCTCGTAAGTATGGTTTGAAGGACCCCTCAGGTGCAGCTCATTCTAGAGAAAAGGTTAAAACATTTGGTGTTGCCTTGGCTTCGGCGCTTCCTAAGGTTGAAATAGTTGTTCCGGGATCAAATCCACAAAAGAAAGTAACTATTATTCCTGCCTGTAGGAACAAATCTATTGGTGGCAACTGTGCAATTGTAGACTTTAAAATCACCCCAGAAACAACAGCCAGTGGTGTAACTACGGGTAAACTTTATGTGAATTGGGAAGATAGTGAACAAGGCGGAGACTTTGACCAAGATATGTGGGGGGTCATTGATTACAACCTTAGTAGTACCAGTTTGACAGTTAATGCGCGAGTTGTGGCCAAATCAACGGGTGACAAAATGGGCTTCGGTTACATTATCAGTGGCACTGATAACGATGGCCCCAAATTTAACGCAGGTATTAATGGTTTCGATGGCGGAGAGTGTACAAATTGTAATGTAGGTGATGCTCCAGTCGCTCACCCTGCTTATGGCGTAGGTACTACGGCTGCTACATCACTACAATTACCGCTTTATTATGCAGCTAAATGGGGGGGATGGACTGATAAATCTGTAAATCGCGTTCAAACTCAGTTAACAGACTATGAAATTAAGGGTACAAATCCATTGGATCACGGAAATGCTTCAGTTCCTGGCCAAGGGACTTATTATTACGCGATTGAACCTAAGGCGCTTGAAACTGGCTTGAAAAATGCCTTCGCGCAAGCAGCAAATATCGTAGGTTCAGCAGCAACAGTTGCCGCTAACTCAACCAGTTTGCAAGGCGATACTCAAGTATTCCAAGCCCGTTTTGACAGTGCTGGTTGGACAGGGCAGTTGCTTGCTTATGAACTTAAAACAGACGCCACGTTAGGCGCTCTTAAGTGGAGTACAGATACAACACTCACTCGCCCTGCTAGCCCAACTGATGCTGCATCAGGCGTGCCCAGTGGTCGAAAAGTCTATAGTTCAGATGGTGCTTCAGCTGTATTGCTGTCTACTGTGGATAGTTTGCCAGCGTTAAAAGATGCACTTAAGCTATCCTCAGAGTCTAACTATGATAACGCAACAAAGCGCTTTTACTGGTTGCTGGGTTCGGCATATGACGAAACTGCGGCCGGTGGTTTGCGCCCTCGAACAAAAGTATTGGGTGATATTATTAACTCTGACCCAGGTTTTGCTGGCAAAGGCACCCAGCGTTATGACTCTCTACCAGCTGGCGTGAGCGGGTTCGGTGCGTCCTCCTACAATGCTTATGTAACTGCGGCCTTGCCTACCAAGTCCAAGGCTAATCGTAAATCTGCTATTTTTGTTGGCGCTAACGACGGCATGCTGCATGCATTTGATGCCACGACGGGTTCTAGTTCAGCGGGAACAGAGCTCTTTGCTTATATCCCTCGAGGGATAATTTTTTCCAGTAACAAACTAGCTAATTTGTCATCCCTTACCTATACGCATCAATACGCAGTAGATGGGCCAGTCTATGTCAGTGATGCGTACATAAATGGAAATTGGCGTACCCTCGTAACAGGCACCTTGGGCGCTGGCGGTAGGGGTGCCTACGCTCTTGATGTGACTGATGTACTGAATGGAACGGCGACAGGGCCAACGGTGATATTTGATATCAGTGCAGATGACCCATCAACAGCTCAACCGAATGCAGCACTTAAAAGCAGCCTTGGCTACTCTTATAGCAAGATGTTGGTGCTTCCTACGGCTGGCGGTAAATGGACTGCATTGTTCTCAAATGGAACCAACAGTGGTGCTAGTACCGATGGCTATGCCAAATTTATTGCGATTGATGTTGGGAGCCCGAGCAACACCACAACTGGCTATAAAGTTATTGATACCCAAGCGAAGTTTTCGAATTCACCTTCTGCCAATAACGATAACGGGCTCTCCGGTGCGGCTTTCTTGCCAGATGCGACTGGTGTAGTGACCTATGCCTATGCTGGCGATTTGTTGGGGAATATGTGGAAGTTTGACCTTACAAATTCGTCCATAAGCAGCTGGAAGGTGGCCTATGATAATGGCGGTTCTCCGGCAACACCGCTGCCGCTGATTAAAGTGATAGATTCATCAGGTAATGGCCAACCAATATCTGCAGCGCCTACGCTTGGGCGAAACAATACAGTGCCATCAGTCATGGTTTATTTTGGAACCGGCAGGTATAGCGAAAGTGCAGATATTAGTAACTCGCAAGTTCAAAGTATCTATGGAATTTCAGATGCTGGTGCGAATATTCCGCTAACTACAGCTAACAGGACGACAACCCTACACCAAAAATCAATTAATACCACTAACTCTAATTCTACTAGCAGAGTAATCGATAACGACAAAAATACAGGCTCTACCCCGGCTGTCACTTGGACGGGATCAAATGCGAAAAAAGGTTGGTTCTTGGACTTCTCTACTGCATCAGGTGAAAGAGTTTTATCTCGTCCTCTCCTGTTATTTGATAGAGTAATTCTCAATACTTTTATTCCATCTTCAAACCAATGTGATTTTGGTGGTAAAGGTTGGCTTATGGAGTTGACTGGGGTAGGTGATTTGTTTGGTGAACACACTGTGCTAGGTACTTTAGGCAACCACGTGCTTGATCATCCTATTTTGGGCGATTTAATTCCAATCGGCTCTGGTGAAAAAGTTGTTATTATTGGTAGCGAATTGGGAGACATTAAAACAGACTCTCAATTGAAAACCATATTGGGTGATGCTGCACCTGGAACAGCTGGACGTTTGTCATGGCGACAACTTAAATAAGAGGTAGGTATGTTGAAAAAACGATCTAGCGCCGGCTTTACCTTAGTAGAGCTTTTGATTGCAATACTGATTATTGGGATTCTCGTTAGGATTGCGTATCCCTATTATTTGGGTACAACAATGAAAAGTGGGCGCGCAGATGCTAAGTCGGCCTTGAATGAAGTGGCGCAACGGATGCAGCGCTGCTTTACCACCTCAAGTATTTACAATCCTTCGACGGCGAATGTTTGTAAAATATTTGACACTATTGCCAGCTCAAGTGGCTTTGTGTCAGATCAGAAGTATTATGTTGTGAAGCGCGCGCAGAACACGGATATTACTGCAACTACGTTTTTATTAACGGCAACAGCTGATTCAACCAAGCGGCAGGCAAAAGATCTCACCTGCGCTACATTTACGTTAGATCAGATAGGCACACGAAAAGCTTATGATTCTGGTGGTACCGAGACAACCGATAAATGCTGGTAAAAAAATCCCGCTTAGGCGGGATTTTTTTTAATCCTTATTCGTCATCCAATCCAAGTTTTTGAAGTCGGTAGCGTAGAGAACGGAAAGTTATCCCCAACTTTTTGGCGGCCAGTGTTTTATTCCAGCGTACTTTTTCTAGCGCATTGCAAAGAATTTCTCTTTCTACATCTAACAAATAATCATCAAGCGATGGATATTCAGCGCAACGTGCAGGGTAGTCGATACGGTTGTTTTTGTCGGATGGTGTGGGTGTAAGACTGTGATGATCTACTTCAGGTTTGATGTGTGCGTGCGGGCTGGATGCACTTGCGTGAAGTTGCAAATCGTCGATATCAATTACATCATTTTCGCAGAGTGTAAATGCGCGTTCTAAAATATTTTCAAGTTCACGCACGTTGCCGGGGAATGCGTATTCGTCTAAAGCTTGCAGTGCAGCGACAGAAAGTTTTGGTGCGGGCAGCTGAATTTCGTGTGCAATTTTATCTAGCAAATGTTTTGCCAGTAACGGAATATCTTCGCGGCGTTGACGTAGAGGCGCAACGCTAAGTTGAATTACATTAAGGCGATAAAATAAATCTTGCCTGAATCTTCCTTCTTTTACTTCCGTCTCTAATGATTTGTGCGTCGCACACAAAATACGAACATCGGTCACCATTTCTTCCGCCGCACCTACGGGGCGTACAGATTTTTCCTGGATAGCGCGCAAGAGTTTTACTTGCATGTCTAGCGGTAAGTCAGCCACTTCATCGAAAAATAATGTACCACCTTCCGCTGCTTGAAAAAGTCCAAGCTTGTCTTGATGTGCGCCGGTAAAGCTACCTTTTTTATGGCCGAAAAATTCGCTTTCCATAAGCTCGCGTGGAATGGCCCCACAGTTTACGGCGATAAAAGGTTTTGCTGCGCGTGGCCCTAGTTCGTGAATAGAGCGCGCGACTAATTCTTTACCTGAACCCGATTCACCGCTGATATAAATGGGTGCTTGTGAGCGAGCTAGTTTTTGTATGCTGCGTGTTAAATCTTGAATAGCTTTTGATTGGCCAATAATAAAACTCTCTGTGGGTAACTTTGCGTTCGGTAATTGGCTAGATTGAATAGCGGTGTTGACTAATTTTCGCAATACATTTAAATCAACGGGCTTGGAAATGAAATCAAATGCACCAGCTTTCATAGACTCAATCGCTGTATCTATGCTGCCGTGTGCAGTAATTACAGCAACGGGTAATCGTGGAAAATTTTGTTGGATAAATTCAACCAAGTCCAAGCCTTTTCCGTCAGGCAAGTGCATGTCGGTCAAGCATAAATCGTAGGTTTGTTGTTGCAATAATTGTTTTGCGCGTGTGATGTTTTCCGCACTATCGGTATCCAGATGCATGCGCCCTAAAGTGATTTCCACAAGCTCGCGGATATCTGGCTCATCATCAATAATCAATACGCGTTTATTGCTCATAACTTGGTGTCTCATTTCTTCTACTGCTGTTTATTTTTGTTGCACTAACACCCAAGGCTTTATCACTAATGCCCACACAATTGCGTTGTGATCGTACCACTCTTGCGCTTGTGAGTCTTTGACGGCATCCACCAAGCCTGCTTCCATCCATGCTTTTATTTGAGTTGCATTGTCTTGAGTGATTTGAGTGGCGACATAAATTAAATCCAGTGAAGCATCGACAGCTATGGCATTTCCGCTTGCAAAAAAGCGCTGCAGTTCATGCCAATGAATTTGAGCGGTTTCCAATACTAATTCTGAGGCTAGGTCTTTTTCGTTCATAGGAGTTTCATTAATAAATTTAAATGCACTTGTTGTTAAGTGCTTGAGCAGCTTTGGATTGGTTGGGTTTATTCAGTGTGTTGCTAATAAAATTTCCGGCTTGAATTAGCTTTTCTAAATTCACTCCATGCGCAATGTTTAATCCATTCAGTAAATAAACTAGATCTTCGGTAGCGATATTTCCAGATGCGCCCGCTGCATAAGGGCAACCACCTAAACCCGCAATAGAGCTATCAACAACACTTACCCCCATTTCTAGCGAGGCATAAATATTGGTGAGTGCTTGACCATAGGTGTCGTGCATATGAACTGCAGTTTTATCTATTGGAATTTTCTGTGAGACTGCTGTAATCAGATTTTTTATTTGCCCTGCAGTTCCAACGCCAATGGTGTCGCCTAATGAAATTTCATAGCAGCCCATTGCTAATAGATCTTGTGCAAGTTGTGCTACGAGATTTGGATCTACATCGCCAGAATAGGGGCAGCCTGCAACGCAAGAAATATAACCGCGTACAGGAATTTTTTGTGCTTGCGCCGCCGCAATCAAAGGCTCAAAGCGTTTTATGCTTTCGTTAATAGAACAGTTTATATTTTTTTGACTAAAAGCTTCAGACGCCGCCGCAAAAATAGCAATTTCATTTGCTTTGACACTAATAGCTCGTTCATAACCTTGTAAGTTGGGTACGAGTGCCGCGTAAGTAACTCCGGCCGTGCGGGTAATACCTGAAAATACTTCTGCGCTATCTGCCATTTGCGGAACCCATTTCGGGTTCACAAAGCTACCGGCTTCAATGTAATTGAGCCCCGAATCAACCAGCATGTCAATGAGCTGAATTTTTGTTGCGGTAGGAATGGCCTGCTTTTCATTTTGCAAGCCATCGCGCGGGCCAACTTCAACAATACGAACTTTTTGGGGGAGATTCATTTTAGTCTTCACCCCAGCGCGGCATTAAATCTTGTTCTATGCCGAGCTGATCTAAAATGCGTGCCACAATAAAATCAATAAGTTCATTAATAGTTTGCGGTTGCATATAAAAACCGGGGCTGGCAGGAATAATCATTGCGCCCATTTGCGTTAGCTTCAGCATGTTCTCCAAATGAATTTGAGAATAAGGTGCTTCACGCGGAACCAGAATTAATTGGCGTCGCTCTTTTAAAGCAACATCTGCGGCACGCTCAATTAAGTTATTACTTGCACCATAAGCAATGGCTGAAAGAGTTCCACCACTCGCAGGGCAAATTACCATTGAATTCGGAGAGCTAGAGCCTGAGGCTACTGGTGAGAACCAATCATCTTTTGCGAGTAGCTGCAATTGATCTTCATCTGCCGCAAATATTTCACTTAAAAAGATTTGCTGTTGCTCAAGTCCTTCGGGAAGGTCTAAATCTGTTTCTGTTCTAATCACCACCTCGGCAGCACTGGAGAGTAATAAATAGACTTTACAGTTTGCGGCCAAGAGGCATTGCAATAGGCGCAATCCATATTGCGCTCCTGAAGCACCGGTAATGGCGAGGGTGATACTGCGTTGTTTCAGCATTGAAAATCTCCACAAGCTAATCTCGCCTAAGATACCAGATATAGAGGGATTACGCAGGATTCTAAGGGCTAGTCTATGGTTGAAATGGCCATAAACATTCGCTCAAGTTTTGTTGGTTTGATACGCGTCAATGGTTAATCGAGTGCATGATTTATGATGTCTACAAATCACTATTGAGGATAAGTTGATGAGCGTACAGCACAGTTTCGGCGACAAGGCACACATACTGTATGATCGGGATGGTCATCAATGTATTCAGTTTAGCGATTTGGTGGTTGGAGAAGGAATACAGTCAAATCAATTTTTGATTATTGATGAAAATAGTGCCGCGTTGATCGACCCTGGTGGTGATTTAACCTTTACGCCCTTAACGATTGAATTGGGGAAGCGCGTAAAAATTAGCGAGCTTCAATATATTTTTGCATCGCATCAAGACCCAGACATTATTGCCTCACTGCCTCGTTGGTTAATGCACACCAGTTGTCAGGTGGTTACTTCAAAGTTGTGGTCGCGGTTTTTGCCGCACTTGGCATCAACTTTTGTTACTCAGCAATATGGGCAGGCTTTAGAAAAACGAATCATTTCCTTGGGTGATTCTGGCGGCGCTATCCAATTTGGCCGTTCAAAAATTATTGCGTTGCCAGCGCATTTTTTGCACTCAGTGGGCAATTTTCATTTCTATGATCCGGTCAGTAAAATTTTGTTCAGTGGCGATATGGGGGCCTCCTTGGTTGAAGACCATGCTGAAAAAGCAGTGGTAGATTTCCAAGCGCATATTCCTCACATGCGCGGCTTTCATCAGCGCTATATGGCAAACAATAAAGCCTGCAGGTTGTGGGCAAATATGATTCGTGGATTGGATGTTGAAATGATGGTTCCGCAACACGGTAGCCCTTTCGTGGGTAAGGCGATGATTACGCAATTTTTGGATTGGATTAGCGGCTTAGAATGCGGAATAGATTTAATGGATCAAGACAGTTTTAGTTTGCGAGTTAAAGATGTTATGCCAATCTAGTTTGTGTGATATGGGCGCATCCGTGTGCCTTGACGTTAAAGCGCGTGCTTTTTTAATTGTTCAATCAGCTTTTGATGTACGCCGCCAAATCCACCATTACTCATAATAACTATGTGTGTATTTTTTTCGCAGAGTGATATGGCGCAATGAATTAATTCATCGAGGTTGCGTAAAAGTTTTGCGGGTACAGGGCTTTTATTGACGACTTCATCCATTGCCCAATCGACATTTGCAGGTTGATACCACAACACATCATCGGCATCGGTACAGCTTTGGTTGAGTGCATTTTTGTGCACGCCCATGCGCATCGTATTTGAGCGTGGTTCGATAATGGCGATAATTTTTTCATCGCCAATTTTTGCGCGTAATCCCGCCAGAGTGGTTTTAATGGCGGTAGGATGATGTGCAAAATCGTCATAGACTTTAACGCTATGCACGTCTGCCAATACTTCCATGCGACGTTTAACGCCCGCGAATTGTTCCAAGGCTTTTGCCGAGTGTTCAGGCGTTACGCCAACATGACGCGCTGCAATCATTGCAGCTAATCCATTATTGACGTTGTGAATGCCGGTTTGTGCCCAACTCACTTGTGCGACTTCTTCGCCGTGATGCAGAACTGCAAAGGAAGATCCATCAGCCGCTAATAATTTTGCTTGCCATTCGCTTGTACTTTCATCACCTACAAATCCAAATTGTTGCCGCGGAGTCCAGCAGCCTTGGGCGATAACTTCGGCGAGTGCTTTGTCATTTGTGGGGGAAATTAATAAGCCATTGTTTGGTACTGTACGAATTAAATGGTGGAATTGCTTTTGAATTGCTGCGAGATCAGGAAAAATATCGGCGTGATCGAATTCCAAATTATTGAGAATAACTGTGCGCGCATTGTAATGGACAAATTTGGAGCGCTTGTCGAAAAAGGCACTGTCGTATTCGTCGGCTTCCACAACAAAAAAAGGTGTGCTGCCCAAGCGTGCCGACGTTGGAAAATTTTTGGTTACCCCTCCAATTAAATAGCCAGGCGCCATGCCTGCGTATTCCAAAATCCACGCGAGCATTGAACTGGTTGTCGTTTTGCCGTGAGTACCTGCAACCGCTAAAACCCATTTACCTTGCAATACATGATCGCGCAGCCATTGCGGGCCGGAAGTGTAAGGAATGCCTTGGTTGAGTACGTATTCCACTGCAGGGTTGCCGCGACTCATGGCGTTGCCAATAACGACTAAATCAGGCGCGGGCTGCAAATGTATGGGATCGAAGCCCTGCATCAATTCTATGCCGGCTTGCTCGAGCTGAGTGCTCATGGGTGGGTAAACATTTGCATCGCTACCGGTAACGCGATGGCCGAGATCTTTTGCGAGTTGCGCGAGGCTACCCATAAAGGTGCCGCAAACGCCGAGGATATGAATATGCATGAGTAAACTCGTATCGTTTTGATAGATGCGAGCTTACCATGAACTGCCTTTTGACAGAAATTCTGTTGTGCTATTTGGTACTGTATTATGAAACCTGCGCCGATGCCGCGAGATAACGCGCACGCTTCACCGCTTTCATTAAGGTTAAATCCGCCATAAATAAGCCATCAACACAATTGCCAAATTCAGAGTCAACACTGAAGGCGAGCAATTGATAACCGCCTTCCTCATAAAGCGCGGCATATTGTTTAAACAGCACCGGCATTTTATGGTTTTGGGTGGTGAATTTTTGTTGCAACACTTCAAAACCTTGCTCGCGATTTAAACCGGAAAATTGCTTCTGTAAATAAATTAATTCATCTTCATCGGTTTCGTGTGGATGCTTTCCATCCGCAAGTGTTTCAACCAAATGTGAATCTGCCGGGCTGTAATAGCGTTGATAATAAAACACTAAGGCGTCGCGCAAATTTTTTGGATAATGTGCACTCATACTAACAGGGCCTAGCACATAGCGAATTTCTGGGTGATGCTGTAAATAAGCGCCCAAGCCTTGCCATAGATAATCCAAACTAGCTTTACCCCAATAATTGGGATGCACGAAGCTACGGCCTAATTCGAGCGCTTGCTCGAGATAGGGCAAAGCAGAGGCTTGATAATCAAACAAATCCGCGGTGTATAAACCTTTCACACCTTTTTTGCTGAGAATTTTATTGACTTCGCCCAAACGATAAGCACCCGCGATGGTGAGTTTATCTTCATCCCATAATACAAGGTGGCGATAATAGTGATCATATTTATCGAGATCGCGACGGCTTCCTGTGCCTTCACCCACTTTGCGAAAAGTGTGTTCGCGTAAGCGACCAATTTCGCGCAGAACAGTTGGGTGATTTTCGTAAGTGCACAAAAATATTTTGTGATTATCGCGCGTGCTACCAATCAGCTGCGCGCTTTTCAATTCCTTTTTTATTGTGCTGCTGTCCTCCGGGTGAGCGATGGTTTTTTCGGTAACGAAAATAGATTTTTTGCCTTTGCCGATTTTGTAGAGATGCTTTTTCAAACGCTTGATAAGCGCTTTATCAGCGAGCTGATTTGATTCGAGTGAATGATGCGGAATAGCTTCGCCCACGCGAAATTTAATTTCGGCGGAACGTTTGTTAAACATTTCGTGTGCAAGCAGAGCTGTTGCTAAAGGTTTGAAAATCATGGAGGTTGTGTAGAACAACCATGAATTTTTGGCAGATACAAAAATCGGCAAAATGGGTGCTTTGGCTTTGCGGGCAAAGTGCAGAAATCCGGCTTGCCATTTGCCATCGCGAATGCCCTGGGCGCTTGCGCGCGATACTTCGCCTGCTGGAAAAATAATAATGGCTTGTTCGTTAGTGAGTGCTTGCAGAATGTTTTTGTAGCTTTGTTTGTAGGCTCCGCGCGTCATATTGTCGAGCGGCAGCAATAAGTCGTGCAGTGGTTCAAAGGCCATCAGCATATCGTTGGCGACAATTTTTACATCGCTACGCACTTCGCTCACCAAACGAATTAATGCCAATCCGTCCAAAGATCCTATTGGATGGTTGGCAATAATAATCAAGCGCCCCAATGCGGGAATATTGTCGCGGTCGCGCTGGGAAACGCTGTAGCTGAAATTAAAATAATCGAAAATCCGGTCAATGAAATCTATGCCGGTAACACCTTGGTTGTCGTGCAGAAAATTATTTACTTCTTGTTCACGAGTAAGCTTGCGCAGAATAGACAGTGTGGAATTGCGAATCAGCGGAGCTTGGTCGGCAAAGCCGGGAAATTTTTCGTTAACCGATTGTTCAATGTTGAGCATGAAGTCGCACCTTGTAGGCTAGATTTCCTACAAGGCTATGACTAAAAAATGACAGGCAGATGATGGGAGTGTTACAGATTTGTTGCCATAAAAATAAATGCGATTTTACTGACGTAACAACAATTGCTCTTCTTGTTTGCTTACGTAATCACTGTAGGGCGCTTTAATTTGTACAAGCTTGCCGGTGTTGAGATCAAACTCGGCGTGATGTTGTAGGGCGGTATCGAGCAAGCTGCCGTTAACCAAAATGTCATTCTTATCGGGCTTCAAGCTATTGTTGTGCTGTACTAAAAATTCCTTCACCAATGCGCTGCTTGCGGAATGTGGCGCTGCGGCCAAGGGTTGAATTGCAGCTGCCAATTGCAAGCGCGGGCTCGGGTTGCGTGCGGCCATATTCATTAAAATTTGCGCACAACAGACTGCGCGGAAACTGCACTCGTGAAACTCTTCACCAGAGAAATCAATTAACAAGGTATCGTCAGCTAACAGCTGGCGCTGGCCGTTGTAAAGGCTAAGCAAGCCCTGCAATTGCTTTTCAAAACGGCGCACAACGCCGTTAAAACCTTCGTTATTCAATTGTTGGTAAAGCTTGCTGAGATTAACTATGTGTAAGCTCAAGCGCACGGAAACTTGCTTGGGCTGTTCGGGGGCGAGGGGTTCTGGCTCTGCTGGAGTTTCTGGTTCGGCAATGGTTGGAATCTTATCCACAACGGCAGTAACAATTTGGTCGGCGCTGGGGATTTTGGTGCGCAGAGCACTCCACCAGCGGCGGTGAATGGACCACCAAATCATCAACAAAGAAGCGGTTACGGCTGCTGCCCAGCAGATTAAAAAGAATTCGTCATGGGCGGTGCGGCGCGGTACTTCAAGGGTAACTTCCAAATAGCCGGCAACATTGTTGTGGAGCGCCACGGGAGCGGTGAAGTTGTAGCGTTTGCCTTGGCTGGCGTGGTTGGGGCGATAGCCGCTTTGCACCAGGAGCTTGTTATCGACATTGCGCAGGGTTGCGCCTATCACGTTGGGATACTGTCCAACCTCTTGCAGAATCGCCTGCAGGCTCACCATATCCTGATTCAGGGTGGCATCAACGGCTTGGCGTGCAGTGCTGGTGGCGAGAATTTGGCCGTAGCGCTCAATATTGGCTTGTTGGTTTCGGTCGGCGTTGTAGAGGTAAAAGATAGCGCCCATCAACCCCAGCACCAACAATAGGGCACTGCATAAACTGAGCTGAGGATAGGTGCGGTAGTTGTTGAACAGTGACATGTATCTCTCAAGTAAACAGTGTTATAGGAACCAATCCGTGATTTTCGGTTGCCTGAGTTGGCAGGCGTCTTAATTGGCGGCCATTCTAGCCTAATTGCCCCTCTTTCTGTAGGTGTTTGACGATAGGTATTTAGTTGGCTGCAGTCACTTTAGCAGAGATTATTCGCAGGTTTGTTTTGGCGCAATTTGAGTAGGTGTGGGCGGGTGACTTAGGCTAGAATGCCGCGCATTGAAAACAATCATTTCCTTTGAGTTGAATGCTCGTGTGAGTTAAACGCTCGTGGATTGAAAGCATTGCTGCGGAGTATCCAGTGAACAGTATTTTATTGATTAATGCATCAGGCGTAGACAAGCCAGGTGTGACGCGCGCCATCACTAAAGTCTTGGCGGCACACAGTGCCAATGTGCTGGATATAGGCCAAGCTGTAATTCACGATACTCTTGCGCTTGGGATTTTGGTTGAGCTGCAATTGACCGGCGATACTCGTGCCCAGTTGGAAAATGACATTGAACAATGTACGGCACCGCTCGGCATTCAGGTGCGATTCCAAACCATCAGTCATGAAAATTACGCGCACTGGGTTGAGCAGCAAGGCAAGACTCGCCACATAGTGACCTTGCTTGCACGTCAAGTATCGGCAGCGCAAATTGCGGAGTTGACTGCAATTACTTCGCGCCACGGTTTGAATATCGACAGCATCAACCGCCTCTCAGGTCGCGTTGGCTTAGATGTTGTTAAAGGCGAAGCTGAGAATACCGGCAATGCGTGCGTAGAGTTTTCCGTGCGCGGCACTCCGCAAAATATGGCTGCTTTGCGCGCGGACTTTATGGATTTGTCAGTTCGTTTAAATATAGACATCGCCTTCCAGCGCGATACAGTTTATCGCCGCAACCGCCGCTTGGTTTGCTTCGATATGGATTCAACGCTAATTGATGCCGAAGTTATTGATGAGTTAGCAAAAGCTGCCGGTGTGGGCAACCAAGTTTCAGAGATTACTGAAGCTGCTATGCGAGGTGAGTTGGATTTTAAACAAAGTTTTGCTGCGCGCATGGCGCTGTTAAAAGGTTTGGATGAAAGTGTGCTTGCGGGCATTGCAGCCAATTTGCGTTTGAATGAAGGCGCAGAAAAATTAATTTCGTCACTCAAAAAATTAGGTTACAAAACCGCAATCTTGTCCGGTGGATTTAATTATTTTGGTCGTTATTTGCAAAATAAGCTCGGCATTGATTATGTGTACGCCAACGAGTTGGATATCGTCGATGGCAAAGTGACGGGTGAGGTCAAAGGCACAGTGGTTGATGGTCAACGCAAAGCAGAGTTGCTTGCAATGCTCGCGCAGCAAGAAGGCATAGCGCTTGAGCAAGTTATTGCGGTGGGTGACGGTGCTAACGATTTACCTATGTTAAGTGTTGCCGGTTTAGGCGTTGCCTTCCGCGCAAAACCTTTGGTAAAAGCCTCTGCTGAACATTCAATTTCTACGCTGGGGTTGGATGGGATTTTGTATTTATTGGGTTTTAGAGAGCGGGATAAGTTGCTCTAAAAAACAGCGCAGTGAGTTGCTATTTTCATCGCGCACGCTTTTCATTTTGCGAATGTATTTATCCAATCTTGCAATAATTTAAGCCCTTCTGGCCAAGCGCCAAACCCTGCGCTGGCATTAATATGTCCTTGTGCACCAATGTAGGTTAAATTGCTGCCCCAAGCATTTGCAAAAAATTCGCTGCGCGCCTCACTACAATAGGGATCATTACTGCTGGCAATCATTTTGCTGGGAAACTCAAGTCTCTCCAAGGGCGGCTCTTGAAAGCCACTGATTTCGTCTGGAAAACTTGCCGCTAGTGGGTCTGGTACTGCGACCAGAAAGGCACCTAAAACCTTTGGTGATTTATGCAGCTGTGCCCACTCGTTAATCGTTAAGCATCCCAAGCTGTGCGCTACTAAAATTACAGGATCTGTCATTGACTTTAGTGTGTTTTGTAGCGCGATTATCCACGCGTCTTTTTCTGGTGCGTCCCAGTTTATCTGCTCAACCCAATGGCTGTTGGGTAAGTGTTTAAACCATTGCATTTGCCAATGCTCGCCTAAAGAGTTCCCATAACCAGGTACAAACACTGTGTGAATCATGATTTAATCCTTGAATGGTTTATTGTGAACGTGATTTGTCCTGATACGAAAAAGGCTGGCTCTTTGAAGGAGTCCAGCCTTTTTCTCACGGCAGTGACTTAGCGCAAAAATTATGATTCCATATTGAAATCGTAGTTCAAGCCTTGAGTAGGTTCTTGCAAATAGTGGCCTTGAATATAATGAGCACCTGCTTGCCAGAGGGTGGAAAGTACGCTGGCGTTTTCAACAAATGGAACTATGGTAATTTTATTTTCAGCGTGAAGCTTTTCAATTAGTTCAATGAGTGCAGCAGAGCTTTCATTTTTGTGTTGGATGTCGCTAGTGAAGGATCCATCAATTTTAATCATGCCTGCAGCCACATGTTTAAGTGCATTGAAAGGATTTAATGAGCAGCCAAAGTTGGTGATCGACATTTGAGTTTTCATTTTTTGCAGGCCTTCAGCAAAGTTCTTGGCTGCATTTAAATGATTGGTTACATCCACTTCATTGGCTTGGAAAGTAATTGTATCTGGCGCTAACTTTGCGGCTTTGAATGCAACGGCGAGCCAAGGTAATAGGGTCTCGTCACACAGTGACTGGCGGCCAAGGTTAACAATCAATTTGGTTTTGTTGCCTTTGCTTCTGTGTTGCGACAACATTTTAATGGATTCCAAAATTACCCAGCGATCAATCTTAATGCTGAGGTTAATTTTATTGGCTGCTTCCAGAAAATCATCTGGCTCAATTTCTACGCCAGCTTCATTAATCATGCGCAAATAAACTTCGTAATACTCTTCTTCTGATCCGCGCAAACTAATAATTGGCTGAAAGAGCAAACGGAATTTATCGTTATCGAGTGCGTGTTGTATTTCGGCAGCAATGTCGCGCACCGTATCCGCAACAACAACTTCGGGTTCAAATAAGTTGGCATTATTGCCTTGGGCGGCGCTGACTTTTTCCATGGCTGCGCGTGCTTGTTCAATAACAGTGCCTGCGCTAGTTGAGGTTTCGTTGATAATCGATATACCAATGCTGCAAGTTAGCTGTAAGGTTTTACCGTCAACCTCAATGATATGTTGCTCAAGTGTTTTGCATAATTGCGCAGCGCGGTTAACAGCGGCATCTGCTTTAATGTTGGGAATTAAAAGCGTGAATGTGCTATCGCTAAAGCGTGCCAATATATCAGTGGTGTTAATTTTTTCGCGCAGGATGGTGGAGATATCGCCCAGCACTAAATCGGAGCCGGCCACGCCATAGGCGGAAGCAACGCGCTCGTTAAATTTATCCAGTTCAATGTAGAGCAGGCTGAGCGACTGTTGATCGCCAATGTGATCAATCGTATGTTCCAGCGTTTGTATCATGTATTGACGGTTGTAGAGCCCGGTTACTAAATCTTGTGATTTGATTTGATCAATTTGCGCTTGTAATTCTTCGTTGTTGGAAGAGACTTCGTTGCGCGTTGCTCGCGCTAAGAATTGAATACAAGGCTCTTCGTCATAAGTAACGTGTGACACTTCCAAATTAATTGAGGTTGGTGTGCCGTCCTGCATAACGCCACCAAAGGAAAGTTGGCTTGCGCCGACATCTTCACCTTTGAGCGAGAATTCTTTCAAAAAGTTTTTCAGCTTATTTTGTTCACTATCGGCCACCATATCCATGATGGGGAGTGCTTCTATTTCATCGCGATTTTCAAAGCCAAACAATTCGGCAAAAGATTCGTTCGCGTACAAATAAAGGCCATCTTGAACATAGGCGATAGCATCGCGAGAAGAGTCGAGCAATTGTTGGCTGCGGCGTTCGGCTTCGCGGAAACGGCGGTCTGCCGAGCGGCGTGATTGGCGATCAATGCGGTTAGTCATTTCACGCTGAATCACGAGGAGCAGGTGTTGGTCATCGTCTAAATTGACTACATCCACCGCGCCCATTTTCATGCCCTCAACACGGGCAAAAGGTTCTTCATCTTCATGAAGCAATATGACAGGAACGTCTTTATTTAAGCGGCGAATATGTTTGAGCGCGATTTGCGGTGTTGGGTTGGTAGTGTTGTCATTACCAATCAGCAGATCCCAAGTTTGCTCTTGCAGCAGCTTAACCAGCGCTTCCTCACTATCGACATGTTGCGCACGACTGGGGCGCCCTGCATTGTGCAGCATGCTGATGAGCCGCTCTGCCTCCGTGCGTGAATTGTTGAGAATAATCAGGCGAATGGTATCTATAGAAGTCATATTGTACTTTCTGTGTCGATCCTTTTACCGCTTTACGCGGTATCTATTAACCGTTGGGCGCAACATCAGCGCCAAATGTCGGTAACGAATTGCGGTAGGGCTTAGACTAATCTAGCTCAAATTATGAGGCTATCTTACTTAAATCTGTTATTTGCTCAAGCTGGTCGTCGATTTATGCGACCTAGTTAACTTTGTCACACTTTTGAGTCTGGGGCTTGAGTATTTAAGAGTCCCAAATTGAATCGAAATCATCTTTTTTCGCGCCTTCTTTCGGTTTTGCCGTGGCCAGTTCGCGATAGGTAAATTGGCTGAAGGAGCCTGTTGCAAAAAGGCGGCGCGTCAGTTGGATGTTGCTTTGCTCTGCTGGTTCATTATTTTTTCGTTGATAAATTCTTGCTTTGGCGTATTCGCGAAATGACACAGCATTGGTGATTAACGTTGCTGGTTGGTTAATGGCTTTTAGTGCGGGAATTTCCAATGCGCGTAAGTACTCTGATGAGTCGCCAGTTTTGTGAATAATGGCAAGCCCAACCGGTGTAGCTTGCGCCGATAAAATTTGAATGCCCAATTGTGTTGCGCCTTTGGTTTGATTGGCCCAACGTACAACGCCTAAGCTCCAGCGGTTGCGCAAGGGGTCGCGCAACCCCAAGAGCTCGCCCGCTTTAACTTGGCTGGGAATTTCATTGCGCCATTCGATGCAATAGCCGCCTGGGCTGCTGTCAACGAGAGGGACGTGGTAAATCGGGTATGCATCTTTGTAGGCGGATTCTTCCTGCTTTTTAATCGCAAATTCAATGCCTTCGGTGGCGATTGCTTTTCCGGCTAGCGATGTACCTTTTATATCAAACGCATTATCCCAAGGGTCATCTTGCTTTTTACTTTTGTCGGTATCTTTTAGTTTTACACCGCGTTTTTGAAAAATAGAACCCAATCCATCTGCGGCTTGTACGCCAGAAGTTCTGTTTAAAAAGTGCGTAAAAATCATTCCGCCCGCAAGGTGGTAGTGAATATTGGTTAGGCCTACGGCTACATCCAACGCCCCCTGGCTTTGTTGGCGCTCGAAGTTTCGCTGAGCAAGTAAGTTCCAAGCTTGAATCAAATGTAAGGTGAGTGAGGAAGTAAGATTCAACTCATTGCGCAGCCCCGTGTTTTCGGCAGACTCAGCGTTTGCGGAAGCATGTACTTCAGTTAGGCGCCGACAAATTTGCGAGGTATTTAATTCGAGTAGCAAAATATCGTCTTCGGCGGCAAAGCGTGAACGGTAGAGTGGAGGGCGATTTGAGTTGATGGCCACGGCAAACAAATTGTCGTGATTACCGCTTTGGCTATCCTGTAATTCCGCAAGAACACTTAGATCATTAAGCGCGTCAAAGGTGGATGCAATTTCGTCTTGGCGCAATTGATTCGGGCGAGAACATGCGAGCAATAATGCGCGAATATACGCGAGGGTAATGGTGCGGCAATGTTGCAAATGAGGATAATCATCGACAATCACATTTTCACTAATGCCCAATTGCAGCGCAATTTGATAGAGCGAATGTAGCTCGGTCCACAGCTGCCCCGAAATGGGGACGTATAGTTGATAGTATCGGAGTAGCAACAAGCTCAGCCCAGTGATGGCGCGATGGATGGCGAGTTCCAGCAGCTCTTTATCCGGGGTTGGTTGGTTGCACAAATCGCGAATGGCTACTAAATAGCCGTTGATCATATGCTTTTGCAGGGCCTGTGCGATGGTTGCAGTTTTTACAGCAGGTTCGGGCAAAATCAGCGGTTGGTTGAGAAAGCTTTGGGTTAGGCCTTCAATAGATTGTAAGGTTGGGCTGCGCAAGGCCTCAAGAATGTGTATGCGATTCATTGGGGTGGTTTGAAAGCGGCTTACATCCGGCAGCGCTTGATAAAGTAGCCCGCTCACAAACTGAACTTGGGTCAGCGGTAGGGAGCGCACCCAAGCTTTAACACTGCTTTCTCTGCTGCCATCACAAAAACTCAGTTGCGCCAAATCTTGGATAGGCACATTGAGTTGTTCTATGAGTTGTTTAATGGGTTGCAGTTCTGTCATTGCCGTTGGTGTATCGCTCTATCTAGGCTTCTTCCAAAGTGTTATTACACTATAGCCCAATTATTTACGTAGGCTTAGCTTTGTGTTCTAAGATATTGTGTTAATTATTGTTTTTGCCGATTTGTTGATCCAGTTGCGCAAGTCGCTCTGGGGTTCCTACATCGCTCCAATGGCCATCATAAATCTCTGCACTTATCCGCTGGTGACTAATGCCAAAACGCAAAACTTCTCCTAGGGGAAACTTCATGCGTTGGTTGGGGTAGCTGCTAATCAGGCGCGGGTGAATCAGGCTGATGCCGGCAAAGGTATACTTTTCAAGATTGGAATCATCGGTCAGCTTCCCATTGCTGTCGGGTGAAAAGTCGCCAGCTGGGTGGAAATCCGGGTTGGGTACCAGCACCAAGTGCGCGTCCTCATCGGATTGTAAATTGTGCGTTCTAAGCTGCGTTAAAGGGAAATCTGTCCACACATCACCGTTAATGAGTAAGAAGGGTTCATCGCCCAATAAGGGTAGTGCTTTGAGTAAGGCACCTGCCGTTTCCAACGGCTCCGGCTCTTCTGAATAGCTGACGCATAAACCAAAGTCGCTGCCATTACCGACAAAGTTGCGGATTTTATCGCCAAGATAGGCGAGGTTGATAATGACGTGGCGCACCCCCGCGTTTGCCAAGGCTTCCAGATGATATTGCAGTAGTGGCTTGCCTCCTACCGCGAGCATGGGTTTGGGTAAATTGTCGGTAAGTGGGCGCATTCGTTGGCCGAGCCCAGCGGCAAGAATCATAGCGGTGCGGTTCATTGTTGGTCGCCTGCGTAGTTGTAATCGCTGTACCAAGCTTGTTGTTCCACCAAGGGTAATAGCTGAGAGCTGAACCAATCGGCAAAAAGTTCAAGCTCTGGGTAAGACTCCGCAACCTCTAGTGTGTAGCGAATGACTAATGGCAAATCTTTCAAGTAGTTGGGCTTGTTATCGCGCAAATAAAGGCGGGCGAAAATGCCCAGTACCTTAATGTGCCTTTGCAATCCCGCCCAATCAAACCAACGCAGATATTGGGCTTCGTCAACAGTATCTGCCAGCAACCCAGCGCTAATGGCCGTTTGGCGATACTCTAATGCGAGGCCTTTCGCCAGTTCTGCGGGCCAGCGGATATAGCAATCGCGTAAAAGCGAAACCAAATCGTAGGTGCAACCACCCCAAAGCGCGCCTTGGAAATCAATAACGCCCAAACTCTTGTCCTCTCGAACAATAAGATTGCGCGAGTGAAAATCGCGATGTACCAAGGTTTGCGGTTGCTCCAAGGCGGAGTTTTCCAAGGTCAAAAATAACTTGTTTAAGTGTTCTTGTTCGCTTGTGTTGAGTTGATAATCTAGGAGTTTGCCCACAAACCATTCGCAGAAAATGTCCAGCTCGCGGCGCAGAAGAGCACGGTCATAACGCGGGATAAGTGCGGTGTGGTCGGGGCACGCTTGCAGGCTAAGAAGACTATTAAACGTTTGGCGATAAACCTGTGCAGCATTGGTTTGCGTCAATTGGCGATGCAAAAGCTCATCACCAAAATCCTCTACTAGCAGAAAACCTTGGGATTCATCCGCGGCCAGAATTTTGGGTGTGTGGACTTGGTGCTCGCTTAGGTAGCGCGCCAATTCAACAAATTGGCGGCTATCTTCAGTCTCCGGCGGTGCATCGACCGCAAGCCATTCAGAGGGTGAAGAAAAGCGATAGTAGCGGCGAAAGCCGGCATCGCTAGCAATGGGTTGTAGCTGAATGGATTCTGGCAAACGTTTGAGTGCTAGTGCAACCCAAAGGCTTAGTTGCTGCTCTCGCTCATAGGATCTTGAGGCCTTGGGCATGGAGACTCCAGTTGGTCTTGAAAGTGAATTTATTGCGCGAGCGAGATTCTACTCCAGCTGCCGCCTTGGAGGCTAAAACGGGCATTAAAAACTATTGCATGTTGTTTTGAGTAGATTAGGGGTGAATTCATTCCCTGCCACGCTTGATTGCAGTAGAATCGCGGCAATTTTTTGCGCGGTCTTTAGCAGCTTTAGCAGCTTTGTGACTTCGGTTCCCTCTTCGCGAGATGGTTGTTAATGGCTCTAGCCCCAGGATTTCCCTTAAAGCAGATGGTTATAGGTTTGCGCGCGGCAGGTTTTGCTGTGGCTGTGCCTATGATGCTGTGTGCCCCTTCAGCCATTGCAGCTGATGTGAGTGGCCGGTTGGCCAAAGAGTTTGAGGATAGCCGGCATTTGGATTGGGTGCCGCTGGAAAAACTCACGGATGCCCAAAAGCAAACCTTACCTAACTCTTGTTGTAAGGGGGCTTACGTTCCACCTGAGCGCACTGATGATGAGGCCGATTTAGCGCCCGAAAATGCGCCCGTGCGTACGCATTCCGATGAAGAGGTCAGCCAGCGTCAAACGCGATTGGAGTTCAAGGGTAATGTATCTATTACCCAGGGCAATCGCTCCATCACTACCGAGAGCGCCTCTTACGATAAAGACAGTAATCAAGCCAAGTTAACCGGCGGGATTCAGGTTCGCGACCCTGGCGTTATGGTGCGCGCCGATTCCGCTGACCTCAATACTGATACTGGCGAAGCAAATTTTGATAATGCTCGCTTCGTGCTCTATGAAACCCGAATTCACGGTGTTGCAGAGCATTTGCAGAAATTTGGCGATAACGTCATTAGCCTTGAGCAGAGCATGATCAGCAGCTGTGAGCCCGGTGATAATGCGTGGTCAATTCGCGGCTCGGAAATTGAGTTGCATCCCGATGATCACTATGGCACCGCTGATAATATGCGGTTAAACATCAAAAATGTTCCCGTGCTCTATTTGCCATACGTTCGGTTCCCCCTAGGGTCAGAGCGCCTTACCGGCTTTTTAACGCCCACACCGGGTTACAGCAGTCGCAACGGGTTTGAATTATCGGTACCTTTTTATTGGAACATCGCACCTGATACAGACGCCACCTTCACCTCTCACTATATGTCTGCGCGTGGCTACATGCTGGAGCCAGAATTACGTAATTTAACGCCTTATTTCAGTACTCAGCTGAGTGGTAGCCTCATCAACAATGACCATGGCGGTTATAGTAGTTATGCAGAAAGCCAAATTGCATTGGGTAATTTGACCGAAGCGGAGGCTTATCCTTACCGTGGCCATGATCGTTGGTATGCCAAGCTTGAGCAGCAGGGTGGTCAGGGGCGCGATTGGTCAACAACCCTTAGCTATGCAGATCTGAGTGATAGAGATTATTTGCGTGATATGTACAGCGGTTCGGTAGACTCCAACCGACAAGCCTATATCCGTCAGATGGCTTCTGCGGACTATCGCTCTGAGCATTGGTTTAGCGGCATTAAGGTAGATGAATATCGCCTGTTGACCACTACCCAATTACCATACCGCGAGCTGCCCCGCGTCCATGTTGACGGGAGTTATCAAATCAATGATTGGGTGTTAAAGCTCAATAACGAATACGTTAACTTTGTGCAAAACCGTTACTTCGCAGATTCTTTTGAAACACCCGCGGCCTATGATGCGGCCTTGGGTAACACCATTTATGGCGACCGTATCAATACGGATTACAGCCTAACTTGGGATAAAAATTACCCTTGGGGCTTTGTTAAACCGCGCATTGGTGTTAAAGGTTTGGCTTATCAGTTGTCTGACTACAGTTTGGTGGCTGGAGCTGATTCTTCCCCGCACTTTGTAACACCGCAAGCCAGTATTGATGCGGGGCTATATTTTGAGCGCGACACCAATGTGTTTGGTGGAAATTATGTGCAAACGCTCGAGCCGCGTGCATTTTATTTTTACAGTGCCTATCAAAATCAGGATTCCCTCTATAAGCTCACGCCCAACAAAAGTTACGTTAATTTTGATTCGGGTGACCTAACGTTTAACTACAACCAGTTATTCCGTACAACGCGCTTTGCAGGTGGCGATCGTCTGGACGATGCCAATCAATTATCCTTAGCTGTTTCAACCGCATTCTCATCAAAAAATACCGGCATTGAGCGTCTGCGCATGAGCATCGGTCAGATTTTGTATGGTCGTGATCGCCAAGTTCTAATTTATGATAAAGATGCCGTTACGCCATCAATTCTGGACGATAGTCGCCGCTCTTCGTCAGATTGGGCGGCGCAGGTGAGTGGGCAGGTGAGCTCACGCCTGCATATGAGTGCGGAGGCCGCTTATGATCAACATAGCGAACATCTAGACAGTGCTAATGGCGGTTTGCACTATATGGATGATGCATATCGTATTGCCAATATCACCTACAGATACACCCTAAAGCCTTTGGTAACCAGCCCGTCGCAGCCATTGCCGGTGTTAGTGCAGTCTATGAACCAGCTGGATACATCGATAGTCCTACCGATTAACAGCCGCTGGAGTATCATCGCACGCAATAACCACGATTTTACACACGATGTGGAACTAGATACCTTCGCCGGGCTCGAATACAACGATTGTTGCTACAGGGTCAGAGTTATGGGGCGTCGCTGGTTGCGAGTTGACTACACCGCTCCTGATTTCTTGGCCAAACTCACCAACAAAGACTTTGAGCCGGGCATTATGATTGAGTTAGAGCTCAAAGGCTTGGGGCGAATGGATCGACAAGTAAGTACCTTGCTTGAACGAACGGTTACCGGCTTCAAAGACCGTGAAAAAAATTTACGCTAGCGAATAAGTGAAGACATTATGCAAATTAGAGTAACAAAAAAATATTTTAGCCTGTTCATTGCTGCGCTCTTATTGGCTGGCCCTAATGCTATGGCTGCCAAATCTGTTGGGCTTGATCGTGTAGTGGCAATTGTCGATGAAGACGTGGTGTTAGAAAGTGAACTGAATGATCGTGTGGCAGCAGTTTTACTGCGCTTAAAAGGCCAGTATGCTCAAAATCAGCTACCTGAGGAAGATGTGCTGCGCAAGCAAGTACTTGAACAGTTAATTGTAGAGCGCGTTGAGCTTGGTTTGGCAAAGCGCTACGAAATCAAAGTAGAAGATGAAGAAATCGATCAAGCAATTAGTCGAATTCAAGAAAAAAATAAAATGTCTGCTGAGCAATTCGTTGCAGATTTAAAGCGTCAGGGCTTGTCTCTTAGTGGTTTGCGCACACAAGTTCGCGATGAGTTGACTATCAACCATTTGCAACAAGGCGTGGTGAACAACCGTATTAAAATTTCCCAGCAAGAAATTGATAACTTCCTCGCCTCCAGCGATGGTAAGTTTGCGACGTCGCCTGATTACCACATCGGCCACATTTTAATTGCAGTTCCAAGTTCTGCCGATGCAGATACCATCGCAGCTGCAGAGAAAAAGGCCAAAGAAATTCATCAAAAATTGCAAGCTGGTGCTGACTTTGCGCAAATGGCTATCGCCAATTCGAATGATCAAGCTGCATTGCAAGGCGGCGATATCGGCTGGCGTAAACTCGCGCAGTTGCCCGAGTTATTTGGCAATCAATTGGCAGGTCTCAAAACCGGTGAGGTAACTGCTCCGTTCCGCAGTGGTGCTGGTTTTCATATCCTGAAAAATATTGAGCAGCGCGGTGGTGGCCAGCAATTAATTGAGCAAACTCACGCGCGTCATATTTTGGTGAAAACTTCTGAAATTATGGACGACAACCAAGCGCGCGAAAAACTCTTGTTGCTGAAAGACAAAATTGAGAAGGGCGAGGATTTTGCGAAATTGGCAAAAGAAAACTCCGAAGATACTGGCTCAATGTTGAGCGGTGGCGATTTGGGTTGGTCAACGCCCGGTATGTTCGTAGCGGCTTTCGAAGAGACAATGGCGAATACCCCCGTTGGAAAAGTAAGTCGTCCGTTCAAGAGCCAGTTTGGTTGGCACATTTTGCAAGTGCTTGAGCGCCGCAAAGAGGATATGAGCGAGCAAATGAAACGCAATCAAGCACAAAACGTTATACGTTCGCGTCGCTTTGATGAAGAGTTTCAATTGTGGTTAACACAAATTCGCGATGAAGCGTTTGTTGAAATTAAGCAAAAGTAATACGCAATAATTAAAGCGCGGCTAGACAAGTTTTATTAACAGACACAGGTTTGTTTAATGAATAACTTTGTTGATGCCGCGTTTTGATTTTGTGGCCTAGAAAATATTAACTTGCAGGATTATCAAATGGGCACATGTTTTCGTATCGCCTTAACGCCGGGAGAGCCTGCAGGTATAGGCCCGGATTTGGTAGTGACCTTGGCGCAAAACGCGCAAGCCCACGAAATTGTGGCAATTGCTGATCCTGAATTATTGCAAGAGCGTGCGCGCCTTTTGGGTTTGAATATAAAAATTCGCTTGGTCAATCTTAATGATGCGCCCAAGCCATCAGTAGCCGGTGAGTTGGCAGTCTTGCCCATTGCATTAGGTGCGCCTGTACAGGTCGGGAAATTAAATGTAGCTAACGCGCATTACATTTTGCATACACTTGATGCCGCGATTGAAGGCTGTGTTGCGGGCAATTTTTCAGCGCTCGTGACGGGCCCTGTCCATAAAAGCGTAATTAATGATGCGGGCATCGCCTTTAGCGGCCACACCGAATATCTTGCCGATAAAACTGCCACTGAAAAAGTAGTGATGATGTTGGCGACCAAAGGTTTGCGTGTTGCCCTAGCAACAACCCATTTGCCATTAAGGGATGTGGCAGATGCAATTAACGAAAAAGAATTGATGCAGGTAATTAGTATTTTGCATCGCGATTTGCAGCAACAATTTGGTATCGCTGAACCTAAAATTTATGTGTGCGGTTTAAACCCGCATGCAGGTGAAGGTGGTCATCTAGGGCGTGAAGAAATTGAAATTATCGAGCCGACCTTGGAAAAGTTGCGCGCGCAAGGCATAAATTTAATTGGTCCATTGCCGGCCGATACCTTGTTCACGCCAAAATATTTGGATCACGCCGACGCAGTGCTCGCCATGTATCATGATCAAGGTTTACCGGTTTTAAAATACAAAGGTTTTGGCCAAGCGGTAAACGTCACCTTGGGTTTGCCTATTATTCGCACCTCGGTTGATCACGGTACTGCACTAGATCTTGCTGCAACAGGTAAAGCTGATTTAGGTAGTTTGCGCACCGCATTAAGTTACGCATTGGATATGGTAGAGGCGCGCCAAAAGGCGCAGTAAACATGAGCAATAAAATCCCCGGCGAAAAGCATTTCAACAGTCATGGCGAGCACAAAGCGCGTAAGCGTTTCGGCCAAAATTTTTTGATTGATCACGGCATTATTCGCGACATAGTGCGCGCGGTACATCCGCAAAAAAATGATCTCATCGTAGAAATTGGCCCCGGCAAGGGTGCGATTACCCAATTGCTGGCAGACTCGTGCGACAACCTTAGTGTGATTGAGTTGGATCGCGATTTGGTACCTTGGTTAAAAGTGAAATTTGAAAAGCATCCCAACTTTCAGTTGTACCAAGCAGATGCTTTGCAGTTTCATTTTGCGCAGCTTATTAAAAATGATCAGCCATTACGTATTGTGGGAAACTTGCCCTACAACATTTCAACGCCCTTGATATTTCATTTGCTGAGCTATTCAACCCAAGTGCGTGATATGCATTTCATGCTGCAAAAAGAAGTAGTTAAGCGCATGGCCGCGCACGCAGGCGATAGTGCTTACGGTCGTTTGGGAATCATGGTGCAATATTATTGCGAAGTGGAAAATTTATTTGAGGTTCCACCTACATCATTTGATCCGGCGCCTAAAGTAGACTCCGCAATTGTACGCTTAGTGCCTTATAAAGATTTGCCGCACAAGGCAACCAATATTAAAACCTTGGAAAATTTGGTTAACGTGGCATTCCAGCAGCGCCGCAAAACCTTGCGCAATGCCTTAAAGCAATTGCTTGCGCCTGAGATTATAGAACAGTTGCCTATAGATACTTCTGCGCGAGCGGAAGAAATCAGTTTGGCAGATTATGTTGCCACGAGTAATTTGTTAGATACTCTTGCTGCGCGTCAGGTATAAAATTTCAGTTGATAGATCTATGACCAATAAAATTAATGTCAGCGTAAAAACTAGCTACATGGCTGATCAAACTCTGCCAAAACAACGCTATGTTTATTCCTACACAATTACCATTGCTAATGAAGGTGATGAAGCCGCGCAATTAATCAGTCGCCATTGGCTTATTCGAGATGCCCGAGATAATTTGCAGGAGGTACAGGGTATAGGCGTTATTGGTGAACAGCCTCATATTACTCCAGGCAGTAGTTACACTTACACCAGTGGTGTTGTGCTTGAAACGGAAACCGGCATAATGGAAGGCACTTATCAAATGCGCGCAGAAAGCGGCGAAACTTTTGATGCGCAAATTCCAACATTTGCCCTAGTGCCTCCGCACGCAATACATTAACGGTGCCACCGCACGCTATTCATTAAAGGCTCTCTTGTTCTATGGCGACCTATGCAATTGGTGATATTCAAGGATGCTACGAGTCACTCCAATGTTTATTGGAAAAAATTGCCTTTAATCCCGAGTTGGATAAATTGTGGCTAGTGGGCGACTTAATTAATCGCGGGCCTGATTCACTAGCAACTCTGCGATATTTATATTCCATCCGCGATGCGGTTGAATTCGTATTAGGTAATCACGATTTGCATTTTATCGCGGTCGCCTATGGGCTGCGAAAAAAAGGCCAGCACGACACCTTGGATGCTTTGTTAAATGCATCAGATCGCCAACAATTAATTGATTGGTTAATTCAAGGTAAGTTATTACACACAGATGAGAAGCTCGGCTTTACCATGGTGCATGCAGGTATTCCGCCTATGTGGAGTTTGCACCAAGCGCAAGCGCATGCGCGCGAAGTAGAAGCTATTTTGCAAAGCCGTTATTGCAAGGATTTTTTAAGCAGTATGTACGGTAATCAGCCTAATAAATGGAAAAATAAATTAATTGGTATGGAGCGTTTGCGTTTAATTACCAATTACTTTACGCGTATGCGCTTTTGCTCGGACGAAGGAATGCTTGAATTGGAAACCAAAGAAAATATGGCGGCTGCACCAGTAGGATTTGCCCCGTGGTTTTCGTTTCCACAGCGCAAAACAGCTAATGATAAAATTTTGTTTGGTCATTGGGCGGCACTTGAAGGAAAAGCAAATACGCCCAATATTTTTGCCTTAGATACAGGGTGTGTTTGGGGTGGTTCACTTTCTGCGCTACGTTTAGAAGATCTGCAGTATTTCAGTTGTTTTTGTGATGCGTAACTCGGGCGCACGCAGGTCTATTCATTTTCAATTCAGCTAAAATTGTTACCTTTCCTCAGCATCCAATCCAATGGAAATAATTGGCATTGGCTATTTTTTTGTTTTTGTAAGGAGTTATCCATGAAATTTAAATATATTTGCGCTGCCACACTGCTTGCCACTTCTGGTTTGGCAATTGCGGATGCCTATCAAGCAGAATTAAATGCTGATGCTACGCGCTGGGATTTAAACGGAATCAATAGCAGTGCGAATAATTACGATATTAATGGGAAATATTATTTTAATCCGGTTAAAACAACTAACTTACCTTTAGCGGAAGCTGCCTATCTTGGTAAAAACAGTAATGTTTTTTTCGCACTTGACCGCAATTATGGGCACGGTTATGCAGGCGATAGCAAAGCTTATTCTGGCGGCGTTGAGGTTTATATTCCAGAAAATTTTGTCTACATAAAAGTTGAAGGTACGCACAATAGCTATGATCATGACTCTGACAATAGTGCGACAACCACTTTAGGTTTAACGCCTTTGGATGGTTTGCGTGTGACTAGTAGTTGGAATAGCGATGAAGGTTATCACGCAAATATTGAAGCCAAATATGTCACGGCATTGGGCAATGGCCAATATATTAATGTGGAAGCTGGTTTTGCTGACACAGATTTCGGCACCTATAAAATGATTGGCGGTGATTATTATTTCGATAACACCTTTAGCGTGGGTGCTGAAATAAGTGATGATGATACGGGTACAAGTTACCTTGTGCGCACGCGCAAATTCTTCAGTGAAGAGTTTAGCGGATATGTTTCTTACGCGGATACTGATGCTGGCAATATCGCAGCTGTAGGCGTTAGCCTTAGGTTTTAGTCTTTAGGTTTTTGAACTCGCGAATCAAATAAAAAGCCAGCATTTTGCTGGCTTTTTATTTGATTCAGTAAGGCTGTTTTATAGCAATACTGCTACAGTCAAAAAACGCCTCGGGCGATTGATTTACCGAAGCGGGAAGCTTTAAAAATCGAGGTCTGAAATATCATCGTAACCAAGTTGGTCTTTAATGCGCTTGCGTTCCAAGCGGTCTTCCAATTTACGGCGCATTTCCAGAGTGTGCTGGCTGGCTTCTTTGCCGGTTAGCTTGGGGGCTACATCGTCCTCAACTTCCATACTTGCATCGCCAATTAAATCCGAATCTTGAGTGTCTACATCAACAGACATGTGAATGCTCCAGGTAACAGGTTTATGTGGATAAATTTGACCCGCGCTATTTACCATAGGCTAAATTAAAAAAAAAGAAAAATATTAAAAAATGCCCTAGTTTTTTTCTTTTAGTACTTCTTGGGATTAATCGGGCATTCCACCTCTATAATGTTCACAATTAGAGTATATGCCAACGGGGTTTTTACTGTGTCGGAAGTACAAGCAGAAGGACAAAAAACAATCATTGGTTGGCGCGAATGGGTCTCATTGCCAGACTTGGTCATTCCGTATATCAAAGCTAAAGTTGATACTGGAGCAAAGACCAGTGCTCTCCATGCTTTCTATGTAGAACACTTTGAGCGCGATGGTGTGCCCTGGGTGAAGTTTGGTGTTCATCCTATGCAATCTTCTGCCGGGCAAGTTGTCCATTGCGAGGCTCCTGTGAAGGATATACGCCGTGTGACTGACTCTGGTGGCCACGCCGAAATGCGTCCCGTAATTGAAACTACCATGGTTATTCAGGACGAAATGCGGGTCATCGAACTGACGCTCACCGATCGTGAAACCATGCTGTTTCGCATGCTTCTGGGCCGCAGCGCTCTCAAGCGGCGTTTTGTGGTGGATAGCGGTAAATCTTTTTTATTGGGTGGGAATAAATCCCTGCCTGTTCTCGAATGATCTGTTACCCAGTAAAAACCTGTCCGCAGATCAGTTCTTCTTGTTAGGTCGTTTATGAAAATAGCTATTTTGTCGCGCAACCGTCACCTCTATTCCACCAAGCGTTTGGTGGAGGCCTGCATTGCTCGTGGCCATGAGGTGCGTGTTATCGACATCCTCAAATGTTATATGGACATCACTTCTGCCAGCCCGGCCATTTGGTACATGGGCGAGAAGCTTGAAGGCTTCGATGCGGTCATCCCGCGCATAGGTGCCTCAGTAACTCACTATGGTTTGGCGGTGATTCGCCAGTTCGAAATGATGGGGGTTTACTGTCTTACGGAATCTGTGGCTTTGGGGCGCTCGCGCGATAAGCTGCGCGCATTACAACTCTTGTCGCGCAAGGGAATCGGTTTGCCTAAAACCAGCTTTGCCTACAACGTTCACGACACCAAAGAGCTGATCAAGCTTGTGGGCGGCGCTCCACTGGTGCTTAAGCTTTGTGAGGGTACCCAAGGTCGTGGAATCGTGTTGGCCGAGACCTCCAAGGCGGCTGAGAGTGTGATTGAAGCCTTTCGCGAGCTGCGCGCTGAGTTTTTGGTGCAGGAGTTTATTAAAGAGGCAAATGGTAGCGACGTTCGCTGTTTTGTGGTGGGCGGCAAGATTGTGGCTGCCATGCAGCGTACAGCACAGGAAGGGGAGTTCCGTTCTAATCTGCATCGCGGTGGCAGCGCTAAGGTTACCAAGCTTTCCGCTGCAGAGCGCAGCACTGCGATTAAGGCTGCGCAAACCATGGGTCTGCAAGTGGCTGGTGTAGATTTGTTGCGATCTAGTCGCGGCCCTTTGGTGATGGAAGTAAATTCATCGCCTGGCTTGGAAGGTATTGAGGCGGCAACTAAGAAAAATATTGCCGATATGATTATCGCGTTTATCGAAGAAAATGCGCGCCCCAACAATAATAAAACGAAAGGCAAGGGATAGCTTTAGCGCTACTGCTCGCTAATGTGTGAGCAGTAGCCTAAATATCATGCACCCACTTTGTAATTTTCCAGCGGTATAACCGTTCCATCAAAACAGAACCTGCCACCGTGGAAGTGGCTTTCAAATTGTTTGGGTGACATGGGTTTGGCGTAAAGGAAGCCCTGCGCTTGATCGCAACCGCGTTGGCGTAACCATTCAGCTTGGTGCTCGGTTTCCACGCCTTCTGCTACTACTCGCAGTTGCATGCTGTGCGCTAAACCAATAATGGTTTTGGTGATGGCTGCATCGTTCATGTCATCGTGAATATCATTCACAAAGCTGCGATCGATTTTTAATTTTTGAATAGGGAAGCGTTGCAAATACGCGAGTGATGAATAACCAGTACCGAAATCGTCAATCGCTAAAAACATACCCATTTGATTGAGTTGGTTTAATTGATTGATGGTTTCACCTGCATGTTCCATTGCGCAGCTTTCGGTAATTTCCAGCTCCAAATATTCCGGAGCCAAACGCGTTTCGCGCAAAATTGTTTCCACCTTGCCGGGAAAATTCTTTTGACGGAATTGGCGTGGCGATAAGTTCACCGCAATCTTGCCGACTCTTTTGCCTGCATCTAACCACGCTTTCTGTTGGCGACAAGCTTCACGTAATACCCATTCGCCGATAGGCACAATTAAGCCTGTTTCTTCCGCTAATGGAATAAAGTGTGCGGGCGATACCAAACCACGTTCAGGATGTTGCCAACGCACGAGCGCTTCTACGCCCATGAGTTCACCGGTTTTTAAATCAATTTGCGGTTGGTAGTGCAGCGTGAATTGGTTTAATTCCAGTGCGCGACGCAAATCATTTTCCAGCAACAAATAATTTACCGCAGTTGCATTCATGCCTTTGGTGTAGAACTGACAATTGTTTTTGCCAGCCTCTTTCGCTTTGTACATGGCGATATCGGCATGCTTGAGTAATTCATCGGTGTCTTCACCGTCCTCGGGAAAAATACTTACGCCGATGCTTACGGTAGACGTGATTTCGTGACCGCTAATTTCCATTGGGCGAGCGAGTGTCACGAGCAATTTATTGGCGACGAACATAACATCTTCAATATCGTGAACGCCTTCTAATACCACAACAAATTCATCGCCGCCCAAGCGCGCTACTGTATCCATATCGCGCACGCCTTCGTTGAGGCGAGTGGAAATGGCTTTTAGCATTAGGTCGCCAGCATCGTGGCCGAGGCTGTCATTAATATTTTTAAAACGGTCGATGTCGAGCAGCATCAAAGCAACTTTTGAATTACCGCGACGCGCGCGCGCAAGGCCGTGGTAAATGCGATCGTAAAACAGTGAGCGATTCGGTAAGCCAGTAAGCGAATCGTGAAAAGCCATGTAATTCAAGCGCGATTGTTGTTCACGCAAGGCATTTTCGGCGAGCTTGCGTTCAGAAATATCTGTACCAATAGTACACACGCCAAACACACGGTTATCTTTAGAGCGCAGCGGAAACTTCACCATAAGGTAAGTGTGCATGCTGCCGTCTTTGTGCATTAAATCTAATTCGACTTCGTAGGTTTGCTGTTTGGTTTTTGCTGCGGTATCTATATCGCAAATAGATTGCGCCACATCTTTTGGGTAAACATCAAAAACGTTTTTGCCTACAAAACCCGTCTCGTCGATATTCGCCATCTGTTTAAAATGTTCAGAGGCGAGTACAACATTCCCATCTAAATCTTTTACTGAAATTAAGGCGGGCGAGAAACGTAAAATCGCATTGAGATAGGTTTCACTTGCCCAAAGTGCTTGCTCGGCCAAACGAAAACGCTCTGACTGTTCTTCGTGGTGCCACATGTCAATGACTTGGCGAACGAGAAGTGAGCTGAACGTCCAAATTGAATCTAATTCATCTACGGCTTTAATCAATTTTGCTAAACCATGCTCCGCTTCCATGTAGAAGACCGCGATGGTTTTGTTGTTTTCAAGAATGGGATGAAGGTAGCAGGCATTGCAACCCTTCTTGGTAAACATGGCGCCCATGAGTTCAATTTGGTCTGTGTCTAGGGCTTGAGGTTTTCCCGAATCAAATACTTGATGGATGTGCTGATGCGGAAGATAGTTGAGTCTACTGAGTGAAGTCGTAATGCCATTAACCAACAGGTCTGAATCTTGTTGGGAGGCAATAGCCTCAACGTAGAGGTGGCTGTCGCGCTCCACAACTAAAACAGCGCGGCTAATAAATGCTTTCGCAACAACTAGCTTTACTAAGCGTTCTGCGATTTCTTTGTGATTTAAATTGGTAAAAAGCTGTTGGAATTTTTTGATTAATTCCACGGCATTATTTTTGTTTTGCATAGCTGCCCACTAAGGGTGATTTTCGAGTTGCAGTCCACACACCACACACTCATCACTTAATACATAAATAGTGATAGCCGCGAGCACCAAAAATTCCCCCCTGTAATCCTAAAATAGGAGAGGGTGTGTGCTAACTCAACTAACTGCTATGTCTCTGCGAGCAGTTGTTGGCGGCCTAGCTGCCTTGCAAACTCATTCCTTTCCTCAAGTATTTGGTCATACATGGAGTAGACCTCCTGTAAGTGGGCCAGAAGGGCCGGAATCGACACCTCCTGGCTATTTTTTGATCTGTCGACCTTTGTTTTGGCGGATGCTAGCTTAGTCGTCAGCCGGTGAATGGTTTCTTTGTCGGTAATAGTGAATAACCCTTGGTGCATGTTGTGCATCATGCACATAAGGTCATTGGTTTTTTCCCGCAAATTGCCCATTAATTTGTTAAAGCTTTCAGCTAGATTTCCGATTTCGTCGTGCGAGGTAACTTCAATGTCTTCTGATGCATTACCTCCCTCGCTCGCTAAATTATTGAGTGAGTTTGCGACATTGTTAATGTTGCCGAGAATGACCTTGGCAATGGCAAATACGGTGAGCGAGATAATGAGGATATTGACTATCCAGATAACAAAACCAGACGTTAGCAGGTGCTTTGAATTGTTATTTGCCGTTTCAATACTGCCACTAAAATTGGATTTTGAATTCTCAATAAACTCATCAAGTTTACTGGAAAATGTGGTCAGGTGCTTTTCTTTACCTTCGACCGTTTCTGCAATGGTGTTCATGTCAGCAGTTCCTTGTGACATGTCTTCTGCTATTTTTTTTGCAATGGTGAAGAACTCATCGAAGCTTTTTTTGATTATTTCTATTTCGGGCTGTGTTTTGGGTGATAGCTCTGCAATTTTGTCAAAGTTGTCTTGCATGGATGCTGCCGTACTGGAGGCTGTTGCAATGTACTCAGTCTCTCCCGTTAGAACTGCGCTATTTAATAGCTCTGTGATTCTGTCGAGCTTAACGCGGTTTGCACTGGCTCGTTCAAGTATTGGAAAGCTTGCATCACGCACGTGCGATAGTAGCTTTGCGTTGCCCGTGTTTACCCACATGTTAAATGCCAGGTAGGCACCAAACCCAAGAACACTAACCAATGCGATGAGATAAATTTTCCACTTGACCGACAGATGTTTAAAAAGGCTCACGTCAAAGCTCCGCAAATTTTTTTGTAAGCGCCTCATTGCAATCAAGGCGTTAAATGAATCTGTCTGTTAGTAATATAGGCGTTAAACGTCCATCTATACTTATATTCTTTACCAATCGCATTTTTTCTTGGTTTGGTTTTATCTTAGAAAAAATCCAGGGTTCCATCAGAGACGGTGCCTGAAAGTGATTCGTCAGGTTCGTCAAGAATAACCAGCCCTGGGTGAATGCTTGTTTGTAAATCGATAAGTAGTACACCTGCATCGCAGTAAAAGGTGTAATCAGTACTGTCTGCAGAGGTAGATGATGCTTGTGTAATTTTGTTTCCGTGAATTAACGATGGCAAACCGAGTAGCACCTTACAGTTATAGGCTAGAAGCTTGTTTTTTAACTTTCCAATTAATTGATTGTTGAATTCAGCACATAAATCCTGTGCGCTGGTTAGGTCGGCAATATCGGGATGCAACGACATTGCGGTATCCACACCAATCTTGAGTGTGCAACTAATTCGCAGTCCTTCCCCGGATGCTGTTATGACAGAAAGGATGCTTTCGTCGCCCACGCTTGAGTCGTCGTTGGATGACGCATTAGCCTGATGCGACAGCTTGTAGGTAGCTAACAATTCAGTAGCGGCATTCAGAAAAAGTGACTCGATAATGGCCTTGATGGCACCGTTTTCATTATTCATTGATGGTTTTCCTGTGTCAGTTGTAATAGCAAAAAGTATTTTTTTCAGTTTAGTTGCGTTTCTGTGTATGACAATAACTTATTTGAATTAATAGTGGCTTTGATATAAAT